>NZ_JALPRY010000012.1:0-364347 GCF_023223505.1 Neorhizobium turbinariae | reverse complement strand
AAAGGTGCCGGGCGGTGCCCGCCCGCCACGTCAGAAGGGCTCACTCACCCAGCTTGATTGGCGTCATGGCAGCGGAATCCGGGAACACCGTGACCAGCTTTCCGTCCTGCCACTGCATCCCCATCATTTCAGCGCGTTCGTTCTGATTGTCGTCGCCGAACTTGAAGCCATAACCGGCAGCGGTGACGCCAGCCTCAATGTCGATGGCCTTCACGGTGTCGACGATGGTGTCCGGCTCAAGGTCGGAGGCTTTTCCAAGGGCTTCAAGAATGACTTTTGCGCCCACATAGTTGTTCAGGGAATGTCCCGAACGGGGAGCCGAGCCGTATTTCTTCTGATACGCCTCAACGAACTGTTCCAGCCCAGGCGTGTAGCTCGTGTTGACAGTGTATTGGGTGAAGTCGACGTCCAGTACGCCTTCGATCACGTCATGGCCGACTGCGTCCGCGGTAGGTTGCATCGAGTAGCCGCCGCCGCCGCCAATGATGGCGGAAGGCTTGTACCCCGCCTCGTTCGCCTGCTGCAGAAAGAGAACCGAGTCGTTCTGGTAGGACGTCTGAAGAACGATATCGACCTCTCGGTTCTTCAGGTCGAGCACCAGGGACGACATGTCCACGATAGCCGCGGGATAGGCCTGGGTCGTCACGATGTTGAGACCGGCTTCTTTGGCGTAGGCGTTCTGCCGCTCGGCAACGGATGTACCGTAGCTGGAGTCTTCGTGGATGATCGCGATCTTCAAGTCAGCCGGCTCTTTGCCGATACCGGGTCCGACTTTCTCTACCACCATCTGAATGATCATCTTGGCCATGTCGTCAGCGGTGGGATTAGTACGGAAGAGGTATTTCATGCCGCGCCCGGTGACTTCCTCGGCCACAGCACCAAGCTCGAAGTAGGGAATACCAGCCAGCTCGGTCACCTGGCTGGCTGCAATCGAGCGTGCAGATGAATAGGTGCCAAAGATGGCTTTGACGCCTTCGAGCGAAGTCAGGCGCCGCGCCTCGCCGATTGCCTGGTTGTTGTCGACCGCATCACCTCGCACCAAGGTTATCTGTTCACCTTGAATGCCGCCGGCGGCATTGATTTCTTCTACGGCCAGTTCAAGACCACGCGCACTCTCTTCACCCAAAAGGGCGAGCTGTCCGCTGAACGGGTAAAGCGAGCCGAATTTGACTTCGGCTTGCGCCGCGGTTGCGGTCAACGCCAGAGCGATGGCAGTAGTCTTCATTAGGTACGACAGTTTCATTGTTTCCTCCCGTGAAAACGTCGTTGCTGATGGGTCTGTAGGTTAGTAGTTCAGGGCTTCCTTGCCTTCGAAGCTGGTGATTGGAGGATAGGCCCGCTGGTCGGTGATGACGTCCAGTACCGTCGTCTGTCCGCTTGCTAGCGCATTCTTCAGCGCAGGCAGGAAGTCCGATGGCTTCTCAACACGGATGCCGTCGCAGCCAACGGCACGCGCGATTGCCGCGTGATCGACGGCTTCGAAGTCACATACGTCTGTAAAGTCGCCGAAGAGGCTAAGCTCTGCGTGTTTCTGATATCCCAGAATCTGGTTGTTGAGCACGACCACCACGACTGGCAGCTTCATGCGCCGCGCGGTTTCCAGTTCCGACCAGACATGGCCGAAGCCGCCGTCGCCCGTAAGGCAGATCACGGGTGCATCCGGCCGGGCCGTCTTCGCACCGATTGCGTAGGGTAGCCCCCAACCGAGCCCTGCAATGCCTCGCGGCGTGAGAAAGCGCTGCCCGGCCTTTTGGGCCGTAAGGAAGTTTGCGATCCAGATCGACGAGTAGCTTGCATCGGCAACCGTGATGGTCTCCGGGGTCAGAACAGCGTCGATGTCGGCAAGAATACGCTCCGGGCGAAGAGGAGCCGCATCCATGTCGACGAGACGCTTCATGTCTTCGTCGTGGGCCGTGCGTCCGCTGGCGATAGTGGCTTCTAGCCTCGAGCGTCTCGACGCAACGGCCGAGAGGTCCCGCTTCCTCAGCTCGGCTTCCAACGCAGCAAGCGTCAGCTTGGCATCCCCGACCAGGCGGAGAGCCTCATAGTTTCGACCAACTTCGCTGCTCTCGATGTCAATATGGATATAGGTGGCGTTCTTCGGGTAGAGCGACCAGCTATCCGTACCGTTCTGGTTCGTCCGGTTGCCAACGAGGATGACGACGTCGGCTTCAGTGACCAATGAGCGCAGGTGGGATGAGCGGCCCCGCGGCGCCATGAAGTAGCCTACGACGCCTACGGAAAGTGGGTTGCCCTCGGCCACCGCGCCTTTGCCCATGACCGTGGTCGCAACTGGAAGGCCGAGCGCTTGCACGGCTTCCAGTTGCGCCCACGCCTGGGAGGAATGTACCCCGCCACCGGCGATGACGATCGGCGCCTTGGCAGCGGCAATCAGGTCGGCTGCGGCCGCTATCCGTTCCGGATCAGCGACAGTCCGGTCGAGCGGGAAGGCGCCGAGCGAGGCCGAACGTTGCGGCGCCGCAGGATCAAGATCAGGTCGCTCGTCCAGCACATCGAGTGGCACCAGCAGCACCGCAGGACCGGCGCGACCGCTGCCGGCTGCCGTAAACGCCATGTCGACGTAGTCATCGATGCGTTGAGGATCGGCGACCCGGCGCACCCATTTTGCGACCCCGCCAAACAAGGCGAAATGATCGAGTTCCTGGAAGGCGTTCTTGTCGGTGAACCGGCGCGACACATCTTGTACGATTGCCACCATAGGAATTGATGCCTTGAATGCTTCAGCAAGACCTGGAACGAGAAGCGTGGCCGCAGGCCCGTTTTGGGCAGTGACAACGGCAACCTTGCCAGAGGTGCGGGCATAGGCGTCCGCCATGGCAGCGCCTGCATTCTCCGTGCGATAGCCGATCTGGCGGATCCCATAGTCCGGGGCCGCGAGAAATAGTGCGGAGGGAATGCTCTGACCGAAGATTTCCTTCACGCCATGCCTTTGAAGTGCAGCCGCCAGAAGATGGGCTCCGGTCATGTTGCTGCCGGCGGACTTGACCGGATGATTGGCGACCATGTTCATGCCTTTGCTCCCTGTTGTGGCGTGTCTTCGCCGTTCGGCATGGAAAGAACGATCTTCCCAATATGTGCGCCCGTATCCATGCGGGCATGTGCATTTCGGACGTCTTCGAAGGCGAAGACGGAATCGATTAGCGGCTTCACCTTGCCTGCCTGAATGAGTGGCAGGACCTTTTCGCGTAGCGCTTTGGCGAGCTTCGCTTTCATTTCGATTGGACGAGCACGAAGCGTGGATCCGGTGAGGGTGACGCGCTTCATCAGCAGTGGCGTGAAGTCCACCTCCGCTTTCGCGCCTCCGAGGAAAGCGATCTGCGCGATCCTGCCATCAACGGCAACCGCTTCCAAGTTGCGGGCGATATAGTCACCGCCAACCATGTCCAGGATGACATCCGGACCACGCCCATCGGTTAGACGTCGACTTTCGCTGACGAAGTCCTGCGTTCGGTAATTGATCGCCGCGTCCGCTCCCAGGTCGAGGCAGGCCTGGCATTTTTCGTCCGAGCCCGCCGTTGTGATCACTTGCGATCCTAACGCCTTCGCCAGCGATATAGCCGTAGTCCCGATCCCTGATGTGCCGCCGTGGATCAAGATCGTCTCACCCGCTGCCAGGCGAGCCCGTTCGAAGACATTGCTCCACACCGTAAAGAACGTTTCCGGGAATGCGGCAGCCTCAGTGAAGTCAAGGCTGTCTGGAATTGGTAGCGTGGCCCCCTCCTGAACGATCGCCCAATCTGCATAGGCACCGCTATGAACGAGTGCCATCACTCGATCACCCTGCTTGAATTCACGGACGTCCGGGCCAACCGCTTCCACCGTACCGGCAAGCTCCAGTCCCAGAACGTCAGAAGCTCCGGGAGGTGGTGGGTAGTTGCCCTGCCGCTGCATGACATCGGGCCGATTGATGCCCGCAGCACGGACACGTACCAACATCTCTCCAACACCAGGATTCGGGCATGGACGGTTGACCAATTCCAGAACCTCCGGTCCACCCGGCTGTCTGGAAATTACGGCTCGCAAAGTAGAGGTCATACGTGTTGTCCTTCAGGAATTAGGAGGACCTTGACGGCCTCTCGGCTGCGGGCGAGTTCGAACCCCTCGGCGGCTCGTGAAAGGGGGAGGCGGTGTGTCGCTAGAGTCGACAGAAGGTGTGTGTGTTCAGCCAAGAGCAAGATTGCCTCCAGGAGCGCCTCATTGGTCGTGTCATGAGCTGCTCGGAGTTGCTTCTTCTCACGCACAAACCGGGTGAGGTCGAGCTCCAGAGGACGCGAGTGAATGCCTGCTACGACGAAGATGCCGCTGGAACGAAGAATGGCGAGACCTTCCGCCACAGACGTGCTGATGCCAGTGGCTTCCAGGACGCGGTCAACCGGCCGACCAAAATGTCGTTGAACCGCTTCAGCGAGTGTTTCAGTTGCGAGATCTACGGTGCCAGCAATGCCAAGATCCCGCGCATGTTGCAGGCGCACATCATCATTGAAACCAGCGATCAACACGTCGGCGCCGCGTTGGGATGCGACGAAAGCCATACCAAGTCCGATTGGACCAGGGCCTAGAACGACAACTCGGTCACCGTCCGAAATCTCCGCGACATTCACGGCGTGAACCGAAACCGCAAGCGGTTCTGCCAATGCAGCGATATCTAATGGAAGATTATCGGGCACCTTTCGGCAGTTGATCGCGGGGACGGTGACACGCCCGGCGAAGGCACCATCAACGTGAAGGCCGATGATGCGCCGATCGGTGCAATCCTGAGGGCGTTCGGACGAACATGCGAGGCACTTGCCACAGGCGATCGTAGGCCAGCATACCACTCTGTCACCTATCTCAATATCGAGGACGCCTGCACCGACACCCTCGACGACGCCAGAGAACTCGTGCCCCAGCGTCAGGGGCAGGCATGCTTCCATGAACTCGTAGCCTGGCGTCCACTCATAGGCGTGAATGTCGCTGCCACAGATCCCGGCTGCCGCCACCGCGACAGTCGCCATGCCTGCTGCTGGCAAAGTGGGCTCGGGGATTGTAACGATATCGGCGCCGAAAGCCGGCGTCGTCTTACGAAAGGCAAGCAAATGTCACTCCTCCGACCGCACCTTAATTGGACCTCCTCGTCCAAGTTCATGCGAGAAATAAGCTTCGCTTGAACATCTTTGGTGCTATATGTAATTTGTTATAACACTTTTTCTTAAAGGATCTCGGGTGTCAAGACGGCTGGTGCAGAATTATGAGCAGACCGGGGAGGGGGGGGACTGGGCTCGCCCGCTCGTCAAGGAAAACCTGAGCGAAAGGGCTTACTCTGACCTCAAGAACGCGCTCATGCACGGCAAGTTGAAGCCGGGCGAGCGATTAAGATTGCGCCCGATGTCGGCGCGTTTTGGGATCAGCGCGACCCCCATGCGCGAAGCCTTGCTGCGCCTCGTCAGCGAGAAGACGCTCACTTTGGACGCACGAGGCACCGTCGTCGTTCCCACCTTGAGCCTAGAGGAGCTTGTTGAGATCCGCAGTATCCGCGTCGATTTGGAGGGACGGGCGGCTGCGGCGGCGGCCGAACGCGCCACGGAAGCCGAGATCAACACCTTAGAAGCGATTCATTCAGAAATATCGGAATGTCATCGCCTTCAACAATTCGAACGGGCAATCGTTCTGAACACGGAGTTCCACCTCGGGCTCTGCCGTTCAGGGCGAATGCCCATCACCTACGATATCGTGGAAGGCCTGTGGATGCGCTGTGGCCCGATCTTATCACACCTGTACGACGGTGGCTTGCCCGACTGGGAACCGCATCCGCACAAGAGGATCATCGCTGCACTGAAGGCCGGTGATGCAGCGGCAGCCGAGGCCGCCATCAAGGAAGATATTGTCCGAGGCGGACAAGGGCTTCTTGCGCATGTGAAGGCGGCGGACAAAACGGATTGATGGAGGGGCACCTGTTCGCTGAAGGCGCATTCCTGCGGGCATGACCAACGCGGTAGGGTCCCCAGCCAATCGTGAGGATACTCAATCTTCCGCCAGAACCGTCAGACTCTCAGCGGTCAAATCAAGCAAGTAGCTGCAATGACGTCACTTTTCTTGGTGGGGAATTGTGGCGATTGAAGTGGAGGAGTGGGTCCAAAAACGGCTTGCCTGGGCAACCTGGATTCTCACATGATTTCAACGACTTAGTTTAAAAGCCCTGAAATTCCCTCTGTTTTCCCATCGCGAGCGACCGTGGACACCACCTTTGTGCCCTGGCTTTGGGCATCAGTCAACTGGGCGGGCGAGCGGCAATAATTTCCGCGTGCGGACGTGATGATTGTGGTCAGGCGGCCATAACAAGCCCTGCGGCCTCGCGCCTCCAACGCAGACTTTGTAGTGGCACAGTACGGGACTGACCTGCACACGTGGCCATCCTGCAAAGCCTCTGTGTCCCACAACTTGAACGTTGACCTTTCGCCAAACACACGACCATGATCGCTCATCGTTTCATGACGTGAATAAAACTTGATACATGGCTGAGCCTTTCCAACTCCTGCTGCAGAGTTGCGTCTCGATCGACCTGGAAGTTGATCCTGCAACCGCAAGCATCTTCGCTTTTGCAGCGGTGCGAGATGATAATCATCCCCCGATCCTGGCAAAAAAACGCGATCTCGTGATAGCCCTCGACCGCTTGGAAACAGAAGCAACCGATGGTGTGCATCTGCTCGGCCACAACGTACTTCGGCATGACTTGCCTCATCTGTTCGCGGTGCGGCCTGGGTTAGCGAATGTTCTGCGATCACCGATAGACACTTTATGGCTCAATCCCCTCGCATTTCCGCGCAATCCCTACCATCACTTGGTCAAGCATTACCATGACGGGCGTCTGCAAGCGGGTCATGTCAACCATCCTGAACTGGATGCGCGACTGGTGTTTCAGGTGCTGCGCAATCAACTGGCGGCTTTGACGCAGCAGAACGCCGACCAGCCCGATGCCATTGCGGCCTTTCATTTCCTTGCGACGGGGATGGAGAATTCAGGTGGGTTCGACGCAGTGTTTCGGGAGGTTCGCGGGGCTCCCGCGCCCGATCCTCTTGCAGCACAAGAAGCGATTTCTCGGCTTCTGGCGGGTCGCGCCTGCCAGAGAAGGCTCGAGCAGACGCTGGACCGTCTTTCTAATCCTCAGCTCGGTTGGCCGATGGCCTATGCTTTGTCCTGGATACTGGTCGCGGGCGGGGATTCCGTCATGCCGCCTTGGGTACGGGCGCAGTTCCGCGAGGCTGCGCTAATCGTGCGGCATCTACGGGACACCAATTGCAATAGCTCGGATTGTACTTGGTGTAGCGAGAAGAACGATCCTGTCCGTGCGCTGTCGCGCTGGTTCGGGTTCGATGCCTTCCGCGCTGAGCCAGTCGATGACATGGGTCGCAGCCTGCAGGAGCGGATCGTCGATGAGACGATGCGCGGGGCAAGTGTTCTCGGTATTCTACCGACCGGCACCGGCAAATCGGTCTGCTATCAGATCCCCGCGCTCTCAAAGTTCGACAAGACCGGCGCGATGACGGTGGTAATCTCCCCACTGGTCGCATTGATGGCGGATCAGGTGCAGGGCATGGCGCGGGCAGGGATATCCTCCGCCGTGACGGTCAACGGCATGCTTTCGATGCCCGAGCGTCAGGATGCACTGGATCGTGTGCGCATGGGAGAGGCTGCAATGCTGCTGATCTCACCCGAGCAGTTGCGCAGCAACTCGGTGAGATCGGTCCTGGCACAGCGCGAGATCGGGTTATGGGTGCTGGACGAAGCGCATTGCGTTTCGAAGTGGGGCCACGATTTCCGACCTGACTACCGTTATGTCAGCCGCTTCATCAAGGAATCTTCGGGCGATGAAACGCCCGCTCAGGTGCTCTGCCTGACCGCCACCGCCAAGCCAGAAGTGGTGCGGGACATACGAGATCATTTCAAGTCGTGGCTCGGACGCGAACTTCTGCTGCTGGACGGTGGCGCAGTGCGCACCAATCTCAGTTTCGAGGTCCGGGAAACGCAGCGGGGCACCAAGCTGGCTGACATTCTCGATGTGATCGAGACAAAGCTACCACAGGAGGGGGCTTCTGGTGCCGTGGTCTACTGCGCCACCCGAAGCGAGACACAGCGAGTAGCCGAGTTCCTCAAGCAGCAGGGTCTGCCGGCGGAACGGTTCCATGCCGGGCTGACACCTGAGGAGAAGCGTGACATTCAGGAACGATTTCGCGTCGGCGAGCTGCGAATTATTGCTGCGACCAACGCCTTCGGCATGGGGATCGACAAGCCCGATATCCGATTGGTGGTTCATGGCGACATTCCCGGATCACTGGAGAACTATCTGCAGGAAGCGGGGCGAGCCGGCCGTGACCGTGCCCATGCCAATTGCGTGCTGCTCTTCACTGAGGAGGACGTCGAGCGCCAGTTCGCGCTTTCTGCCCGCTCGCGTCTGGCCCGGCACGAAATCGGCGCGATCCTGAAGGCCCTGCGGCGGCTTGACGAGCGGTCGAAAAAGACTGGCACAGTCGTTGCCACCTCGGGCGAAGTCGTGCGAGCTGAACGCGATCAGGAATTTGAACGCGACACCAACACCGACGACACCAGGGTGAAGACCGCGGTGTCATGGCTGGAGGAAGCCACGCTGCTGAGCCGCGAGGAGAACAAGGTTCAGGTATTCCCCTCATCGCTCAGGATCCGCAACCTGGAAGAAGCCGAGGCGATCCTGACCAGAGCCGCCATCACCGGAACCCGTCGTAAGCAGCTTCTGGATATCACGCACCACTTGATGAACACGCCGCCCGATCAAGGCATTTCCACCGACGAGCTGGCCGGGATCAGTGGACTCACAGGTGGTATGCTGAACAAGGCATTGGCAGATCTCGAGGCGCTCGGGATCGCCCGCAACGACGTCGTGGTCACGATATTTGTCCATGTTGCGGTGGACGGTCATTCGCAGCAGCGTCTGAAGCAGGCCGCGCAGCTTGAAACGGCGCTGATCGCCCTGATGCGGGAGGCCGCCCCGGATGCGGAAGGTGCCGGAGACATTCCTTTGCATCTGGCTGAAACCTGCCAGTTGCTCCGTAACCAGGGGCACAACGCAGTGCGGCCCGACATCGTGGAAAAGCTATTGAGCAGCATGGGCCGCGATGGGCGCGATCAGGATGGTGGCAAGGGCAATCTGCGACTGCGCAAGGCTTCGCGCAACACGTTGATGGTCACGCTGCAACGGTCCTGGCAGGCGTTGGAACAGACCGCAACCCTTCGTCAGCAGGGGGCGGAACGATTGTTAGGGCACCTTCTGGGTAAGTTGCCGAAGGGTAGCCGCGGCAAGGACATCCAGGTCGAAACCACGATGGGTGACCTGCTCGCCACCCTGACAGGAGACGCGCTGCTGCGCGGCAGCGGCATTCAGGACATGACAAAACTGATGGAACGCGCACTCCTGTGGCTGCACGAGCAGGAAGTGGTGGCACTCGGCAAGGGACTGACGATATTTCGGCAAGCGATGACGGTTCATTTGAACCCCTCGGGCGGCCAGTTCACCGTGAAGGATTTCAAACCGCTTGAGGATCACTACGCGGAGCAGACAATCCAGACCCATGTGATGGCGGCCTATGCAGAAAAGGGCCTTGCCGCGATGGAACAGGCGCTGCGGCTGTCCGAGGACTACTTTGTGCTGGAGCGTGACGCCTTTCTGCGCCGCTGGATGCCCGGCAAGGTTGTTGAGATCCGGCGTCAGACTACTGGCAGCTCTTGGAAAACGATCGTCGAGGCGCTGAAGAATCCGGTCCAGCAGGAAATCGTCGCTGACGACCGTGAACAAACAAGTGTCCTGGTTCTGGCAGGGCCGGGCTCGGGCAAGACGCGCGTTCTGGTGCATCGCATCGCCTACCTGATTCGGGTCCGTCGTGAGGACCCGCGCGGCATCCTCGTGCTGACCTACAACCGTCATGCCGCTGCCGAGATACGCATCCGCCTGCGGCATCTGATCGGCGATGATGCGGCTGGGGTGACCATATCCACCTGCCACGCATTGGCGATGCGACTGGTGGGGGCGAGCTTTGCCGGAACGGCAAGCGAGACGTCCCCCGACTTCGATGGGATCGTTATGGAAGCAGTGCGCCAGTTGAACGGGGAAGGACTGAGCAAGCCGGAGGCTGAAGCACAACGTGACACACTGATTCAAGGCTACCGCTGGATCCTGGTAGACGAGTATCAGGACATTGGCCCCGAGGAATATGCTTTAATCTCGGCCGTCGCAGGCCGCTCGATTGACGATAAGGAGCTTAGGCTCAGCCTGTTTGCGGTGGGCGATGATGATCAGAATATTTACGCTTTCGCGGGGGCGTCCATTCGCTTCATCCGTCAGTTCGAAGCCGACTACAGCGCACGACCGATGTTCCTAGTCGAGAACTATCGCTCGACTGCGCACATCGTTGCTGCGGCCAATGTAGTCATCGCGCCGGCCGCCGCCCGTATGAAAGCCGGTCACGACATTGCCATCGATCGCAAGCGCAGCAAGGCGCCGCCGGGCGGCGAGATGGAGGCACTCGATCCGGTGGCCCGTGGGCGTGTGCAAGTGTTGGACTGCCCATCCGGCGATAATGCGCAGGCGATGACCGCGATCGATGAACTCGTGCGACTATCGCGACTTGATCCGGAGTGGAATTGGTCGCGTGCGGCAATCATCGCTCGCGACTGGCGGAGGTTGGCTCCGGTTCGCGCTTATGCCGAAACGCTGGGCATTCCGGTGGAGATGGCTAACGAGAGCCTACCCAGCATCTGGCGTCTGCGCGAAATGCAGCAGTTCATCGACGTCCTACGCCGCGATAATACACGTCTGCTGGGTGTCCGTGATCTGGTGGGCGTGCTGAACGCGATACCATCCAATCGCTGGACTGATCTGATTGGCGAAGGCATTGCCGCTTTGGCAAAAGAGCTAGCGAACAAAGCCATGCCTGTGCCTGATCTTGTCGAGTGGTTCGCCGAATGGAGCAATGACGCCCGCGGCGATCAGCGTGGCCTGTTGCTGTTGACGGCGCATCGGGCGAAAGGCCTGGAGTTCGACGATGTCGTCATCCTGAATGGCGGTTGGGACCGGCCCTCCAAGGGCGAGGATGCCGACGCGCCGAGGCGACTCTTTTATGTGGCGATGACGAGAGCGCGACGTAGCCTTTCCATATTGGCCGATGGACAGCATCCTTTCGTGCCGCACGGCGAAGAGTATGTGCTGCGTCGCGCCGCGCCAACCATTGCTGATGCCGTCGATTTTCCCGCTGCGCTATACCAAGTGCCAAACCTCAAAACTGTGGACCTGTCGTGGGCCGGACGCCTCGGGGCCGGTCATCCCTCGCTTGCCGCAATCTCGGCGGCAAAGGCAGGAGACCGACTTCAGATCGTGCGCGATGGCCCCACTTGGATGATACAAGATTCTCGGGGACAAGCGCTCGGACGCATGGCCAAAAGTTGGTCGCCTCCCGAAGGTCTCAACTTCCTCCGCGGCGAGGTCGGTGCCATCGTACGGTGGCGCAGGGCCGACAACCAGGAAGAGTTCCGGGCGCACCTTCAACGAGATGTTTGGGAGGCGGTCGTGCCGGAGCTTGTGTTCGGACAAGAGATCAGGCTTGAGCCCGTTTGAGACCTTCGATTACAGATTTACCGTATGCTTCCCGGTCAAGAACAATGAAGCCGTCAGGCTATCTCGCCCGCGACAGTGTCGTTGGTCGCCAACCTTTTTGAATGCAGTAGAAAAGGTCGCCAGTCAATTTTCCTAGCCGCCTTCGAACACGACGGATGGGACTTCGGCCGAGATCGCCCAACTTATTGAGAAGACGCCACTGTTACGTGGTGGAGATAGTCGCCAATTTAAATCTAGAAATTCGGTCAAAAAAGACTTGCCTGGGTGGTCTGGATTCTTACACATTTTCAACCGCTTAAAAAATTCCTCTTTGAAGTCCTTGTATTTTCTGCCGCGAGCGACCGTGGATGCCACCTTTGTGCCTTGGCTTTGGGCCTCAGTCAACAGGATGGTCGATCGGCAATAATTTTCGCTTTTGGACCTCAAGTTGGCGGCCAGGTAGCGCATAAAGCGCTGCACAGCTTCGCGCCCTATCTTGGTCGTCCAGCGCCCCGATCCAATCCCAAAGCGGATGCCTCCGAGCACTCTCAAGTGGGAGGCAAGCGCCCATCTTTGCCGTGCGCTGGTGTCTGGAGAATGACTGATGCCTGTGGAGAGCTGTCTATCCCCTTCCAGGCCGCCTGCCGACCATTCCGGCCGCTCGCTCAGGTCGCAGAGAGGCGGGCTGGCCAATTTCTGCGATTGGATACATCTTTGGAGCTGTTCCACCATGACATGCGGCCATTCGACAATTATAACCTGGTCCTGGGGGAGGATAAGCATGCGGATAGTGCGAGCGCGGATCGAGAACTTCCGTCTTCTGCGGGACGTCGACATTGGATTCGAGCAACGCACGACGCTTATCGTCGGGCGGAACAACAGCGGCAAGACGTCGATCGCGGAGCTGTTCCGGCGGCTCCTATCTGGCGGCAGTTTGGCGTTCCGTCTCGAAGACTTCTCCCTGGGATGCCACGAGTGCTTCTGGCAGGCGCTGGAGGCCTACCGTGCCGACCCCATGTCCGCCGATGTCTCGGGGCAGTTGCCCTCGATCCGGCTGGTCCTCGACATCGGATACGACACGGCCGCCCCAGATCTTGGACCGCTAGGCAACTGCATCATTGACCTTAACGAGGACTGTCACGAGGCTCGCTTGGAGTTTCGATTTGGTCCCAAGGCCACGGCGCCCGAAACTTTTTTCGCAGACCACCTGGCCCCGCTCGACGACCCCGCAGACGACCGCTCCCGCTTCTTTCGCAACCTGAGCCAACGGCTCCCTACCGCCTACACGGGTGCGCTCGAGGCCGTCGATCCCAACGATGCGACCAACCGCAAGTCGCTCGAGCCCAAGCTGCTCACGACGCTGATCGGGGGCGGCTTCATCAACGCGCAGCGTGGTCTTGACGACGACACGAGCCGCGAGCGCGACGTCCTCGGCAAGGTCGTGGAGGTGCTGTTCCAGTCGGCCCTGACGGACGATATCGACCCCGAGAGGCGGACGACTGCGGAGCGGCTTAAGGAAGTGGTGGAGGAGATCCAGGGCGACGTCCACGACAGCTTCAACTCGGGGCTCACCTCGCTGCTGCCGGCGTTCGACCTGTTCGGATACCCTGGTCTTTCGGATCCTGGGCTCGTAACCGAGACGAGCTTCGACGTGAACAAGCTCCTGAAGGACCACACGAGGGTCAGGTATCGGGGCGTCAACGGCATGACGTTGCCTGAGACCTACAACGGCTTGGGGACGAGGAACCTCGTCTACATGCTCCTGCAGCTGCTGCGCTTCTTCCGGGAGTATCAGGCGATGCCGACCTCGGCCGGCGTCCACCTCATCTTCATCGAGGAGCCAGAGGCGCACCTCCATCCGCAGATGCAGGAGGTGTTCATCCGGCAGCTCGAGCGTGTCGCGGCCGCGTTCGCGGCCCAGCTGAACGCCAATCGGCCGTGGCCGGTGCAGTTCGTCGTGACGACGCATTCTCCGCACATGGCGAACGAGGCGAGCTTTGAGAGCCTTCGCTACTTCCTCTCCGTCCCCGACGGCGAGGGGATGCGCCGTTCGCTCGTTAAGGATCTGCGTCAGGGCATGGAGGGCGCCGAGCAAGCGGTGCGTGAATTCATCCACCAGTATCTTACGCTCTCTCGCTGCGACCTGTTTTTCGCCGACAAGGCGATCCTTATCGAGGGCACGTCAGAACGGCTCCTGCTTCCGTCCATGATACGCAAGACCGACGAGGCGGCGGCCGGGCAGCCGCAGCTCAGCAGCCAATACCTAACCGTCATGGAGGTGGGCGGCACTTACGCGCATCGCTTCTACGACCTCCTCAACTTCCTCGAGTTGCGCACGCTCGTAATTACCGACATCGACTCCGTGACCCCTAACGCAAACAATAAGCGTGTGGCGGTACCGGTGGCACAGGGGACGTTCACCAGCAACGCGTGCATCAAGGAGTGGTTCGAGCCCGACGTGTCCCCGGCGCAGCTTCTGGCGAAGACGGCGGACGAGAAGATCAGGGCCGGCCGGCGCCTAGCTTATCAAATCCCTGAGGAAGATGGCGGACCCTCGGCACGCAGCTTCGAGGACGCGTTTATCCTCGCTAACCCCGAGTTATTCAAACTCGGCGACGGAGACCGCGCGGCACTGGCCTACGAGCATGCAGCCGAGCAGAAGAAGTCGAGCTTCGCACTTGAGCACGCCATCGAGAGCACGGCTTGGAGGTCGCCCAGATATATCGCCGAGGGTTTGCGGTGGCTTGCCGAAGGAAATCCCGCGCCGGTTCTGCCCCCCGACGCAGTCGCGGCGGAGCTCATCGCCGAGGTGGCCGGGGTGGACGTTGCCGATGGCGGGCAGCCGGTCCATGGCTGATGGGGAAAACCCGGCCGACGTCGCCGGTCGTGCCGCGTTAGAGCGTATCTTCGCATGCTTCGACGACGGTCGTAGCTTCCGTCTCGAGGCTGGTGCCGGCGCGGGCAAAACCTATTCGCTGGAGAAGGCCCTTCACAGGCTGCTCGCACTGCACGGCACCGAACTCCTGCGCAACCGGCAGCAAATAGGCTGCATCACCTTCACGAACGTCGCGAAGGAGGAGATTGCGTCTCGCGTCCAGGCGCATCCTGCCGTACGGCCCGAAACGATCCATGGCTTCTGCTGGTCGCTGCTGCAGGATTTCCAGCCAGAGGTCCGCGCACTGGTGCCGACGCTCGAAGGTTGGGCCAACCGGCTCGCCGAAGCGGATGTCGACGATATCGGCGCCCGAGTTATTCGATACCAACTCGGCTATCCCAACGTGACCGATACCGAGCTGTCGCTGCGGCACGAGGACGTGCTCATCCTCATAACTGCATTACTCGCCCGACCCAAGTTCCGAGCCGTGATGACCGCACGCTATCCGGTCCTCCTGATCGACGAATATCAGGATACGGACGCTGGCTTCGTAAACGCTTTGAAGCAATACTTCCTGGATACGGGTACCGGCCCCCTTGTCGGCCTCTTCGGGGACCACTGGCAGAAGATCTACGGCGAGGGATGCGGGGCGGTTGAGCATTCCGCGCTAGAGGTCATAGGCAAGAATGCCAATTTCCGGTCAGCCTCGCCAATTGTCTCTATGCTCAACCGCATGAGGCCTGCGCTTCCGCAGATCCCGAGCGATGCAGAGGCGCCGGGCGAGGCGCGGCTCTTCCACACCAACGCTTGGCCGGGGCAGCGGCGCACGGGTCAGGGAGGTGGACACTGGACCGGGGACACGAGTACCGAGGCGGCCCGCGCCTACTTAGACCATCTGAAGGCCCGGCTCATCGGCGAAGGCTGGGACTTCGCGGTCGAGCGTACGAAGATTCTGATGCTCAGCCACAGCGTCCTGGCACGGGAGCAGGGGTATCCGACGATCCAGCAGATTTACGGTCAGTTCAACGATGCGTGGCTGAAGAAGGAGGATCCTCACATCAAGTTCCTCGCGGATCAGGTGGAGCCCGCATGCGCTGCGTTCCAAGCGCAGCGCTACGGCGAAATGTTCGGCTGCCTCGACGTGGGTCGACCAAACATCCGCCGTCATCAGGACAAGGTGGCTTGGTCTCAGTTCTTTCAGGAGCTCATCGAGCTCAGGCACACCGGAACAATCGGGCAAGTGATCGATTTCATCAGGGGCCAAGGGCACGTGCGTGTTCCCGAAGCAGTCAGCAGCGGTGAGGATCGGCTTGCGGCTATAGGAGCGGATCCGGTTGAAGGGGAGCCACGCCGGGTGACCCAGTTGCGCCGACTCCGCGAGGTGCCCTATTCGGAGTTAATAGCGGTGGACGCCTTCATCGACGGTCATACGCCGTTCGCCACCAAGCACGGCGTCAAAGGTGCCGAGTTTGAGAATGTCCTCGTCATCGTCGGCCGAGGCTGGAATAAGTATAACTTTGCTCAGATGCTTGAATGGTTAGACCAAGGGCCTCCTGCGGAGAAAGGGGCCTTCTTTGAGAGCAACCGTAACTTGTTCTATGTGGCCTGCTCACGTCCGAAGAGGAGGTTGGCCCTGCTGTTCACCCAGGTGCTCAGCGAGGCAGCGCTGGTGAAGGCCACCGAGCTGTTTGGTGCGGAGAACGTGATCGCCCTGCCGGCTGATCCCGATGTCGCCTGAACAAAGGCCACTCCACGCACGAGCGCGGGGCACTCATTGACGGATTTGGCAACGAAGCCGCCGCGTGCTGCGGCCGACCGAACCGTTCGAGATGGGCGCATTCGGGTCTCGCGATCGCTGCGAAGAAACGTCCGCTTTTTCCTGTTCGACTCGCGGAAGCTGACCGGCAGAGAACGGCCCCGTTGCGATCATTGCCCCGCGTCCCAACCAATTTATCAGGGATGCTCGAACACTAGGATTGTGGCAGCCTGAATAGCCCCTAGAATTGTAGACGCCTTCTTCCCTAAAACTGAGGCAAGGAGGCCTTCATGGGCAAATGCAATTTCACGGAAGAGTTCAAGCGTGATGCGGTGCGTCAGATCACCGAGCTCGGCTGCTGCTCTTGCTGACTGAAGTGACGCCCATTAACGATGGCGACCCTGTGGGTGCGGTGAGATGTCCAGGCAAGATCAGAAATAGAACAAGGTAACGCCGCTCGACGTTGCCAAACACGCCGATGTTTCGCGTGCGACAGCGTCACTCGTTGTTCGAAAGAGTCCACTGGTGGGGGCCGAGAGCGCGTCGAAGCCGCGATGCGTAAACTCGGCTATGTCTACAACATGGGCGCTGCGAGGCTACGCGCCGAACGAAGCCACACCATCGGCATGGTCGTGCCCAACCTCACCAATCCATTCTTTGCAGAGCTGCTGGGTGGAATGGAGGCCTCGGTCGACGCGGCCGGATTGGTAATGGTCATCGCCAACAGTGGAGACGAGACACGATCGCCGGAGCAGGCCGTGACGTGTTCGTGGGCGAACCGGGAATCCGTAAGGAGCTTCACAGCACCCAGCGGCCACGATACCGGTTGTTTGTGTAGCCGCAGATTTGTAAGAGCGGCCGACAACAGCGACCGGGAAGACTAATGCCGCTCCACAAAGACGAGATCCTCAATTCATTAGCTGCGACCGCCAATGTCGCGCAATTCGTAGGCTTTCGGCCGAACTCCGATGGCTCTCTTGCCCAAAGCTACTGTAGGATATCCGGATATGAGGAAAACCACCGCTTCTCAAGTGTCAGGGAGGCAGTCAGTGCACTGCTAGCCAACAGCTCTGACAAGATGGTGAATATCAGAAGTTACGAACCGCAAAGTCCCCGGAGCCGCGAATTCATCTACGGCTTGAGTTCGGTTGAGGTGGTTTTGACTGAACTTCAGAGGCTGTCAGCCGAACGTCTACACCTGATCGTTAACGAAACGATAGATGTCAAAGACGGTGGCGTTTCTGGTGTGGCACAAGGGGAGCTAATCGAGTTTGCACCTGACGACACGCCGCGTTGTGTGGAAAAGCCGGGCGTGGCATCGTTACCATTCCCACTTGGAATGAAGGTTTTGAAGGCTGTTTACGGCTTCGCCCCTGATTTGAGCTTCGCGGCGAATGCTCGAGTGGAATTTAGTATCCACCCAAAACCGCGTGGCTTCAATCAACAACATACGATCGTGTGGGAGTACGAGCGGGATACACCTAACTTCTTGGCTCCATCCATAAGTTGGCCAAACCGATTTAGCCGCCACCTTGGAGATAAGGCTTTCGGCCTACTCATAGCGGATTGCCTCGGGCTACCCGTGCCCAAGACCACGGTCGTAAGTCGACGTGTCGCGCCATTTACCTTCGGTCGGGAGACCGGATCATATGAAGTTTGGACCCGAACTTCGCCGGTCGAGCCTCAGCCCGGTCTCTATACAACCGTTAAGGGTTGGTTGGATCCGTTTGCACTGCTACTGAGAGAAGATCCAAAGGGAACTCAGCTTCAGTCCGTCCTTTGTCAGTCGGCAGTTCGGGCTAGATACTCCGGCGCGGCCGTCGCCGGCGCGAGGGATTTGATAATAGTTGAAGGCCGGCGCGGAGAAGGTGACCGCTTCATGCTCGGCCTAGATTCACCCGAAGATTTGCCTGCTTTCGTAGTTGAGAATGTTCGTGCAACATATGCTGTGCTGGCGAGCCGGCTTGGACCAGTGCGTTTCGAGTGGGTCCATGACGGTGATGTCGTGTGGATAGTACAGCTTCACTGCGGCGCGACCGGTACTCAGGCAGATGCTATCGTCCCGGGTGAGGCAAGATCTTGGATCGAATTCAACACTTCGGCAGGCCTCGAGGCCCTACGTGAGTTGCTTACAACGATTTCGGAGGGGCAAGGCATATTGATTGTCGGACGCGTTGGCTTGACCAGCCACGTCGCTGACCTCCTTAGAAAAGCGAAGTTCCCTGCGAGAGTCAAAACCGACGCTTGACGGAGCTTAGGGGTGGTCGGAGGCAGTAGCGCGTTCGCCCCGCCAGATCTCTTCCACAATCTGATCATCCTGCACACGATGTACGGCCAGTACGTGTGCTGCGACATCAGGTACCGCGTGGTCCACGACAAGCTCCACCACATTGTCTTCCTTCCGACGTTTCGATCTTTCTTGAAATGGGAAGTCAACGATCCGTTTGAATGTGTTATTTCCTCGTGGCTGAGGATTAAACAGCGTGGAACCGCTGTTTATTGGAGCGAGCCATATCCTCTCACGATGAGCGGCTACCAAGCCGGCGGTGTCTATTGTCAGCACCGTCTGGGGCTGTCTGCGATAGGCACGAGCTCTCAACAATCTCCAGATTCTCTCGGGAGATAACCAGAAGAAGCTGCGGGAGTTGAGTATCTGATACCAATCCCGTGGTGTTAGCCCGTCTTGCAAACAACGCGCGAGTAGATGATCGCGCATAGGCTTCTGGTCCCGGATGACTGCACCCATTAAGCCATTGCGCTGCAATTCCACGGACTCAGGGCGACGCTGCGATTCGAGCGCAAAGCGCCGTTGGCCATCAATGCCATACAAGTCCAGCAACGCGCTCGCGCTAAGCAGCCCATGTTGCTTTATGGCAGGCCACGCGCCGTCGTGCGCCATATGATAAAGGCGTGGATAGGTCGCGATTAGCTCCTCTTCAGTCATTCCAGTTCCTCTTATCGATCAAGCCGTCGCGCCCGAACCCCTTAGAGATTAAGGAGACTGGCACACCGCATATTCGTTCAAGGTCGACAATGAATGTTTTCGCCTCAAGGTTCAGATCATCAAAGTCGACCGCAGCGACATTCTCGGCTCCAAGATAGTCTACGAATGTCAGGGCAATATCCGTCGCACCATTCCAGTAGACCGAGCGCCTCATCCGCTCCCAATCGAACTCTGCCATTCGGCGACTTTTACCTGATACGCTTCCAAGCTCGGTTGTTCCGATTTGCTCAATCGGCAAACCCGAACGCTGCGCAATATCCTCAAAACTGATTTCAACCCCCATCGGGCCCGACTTCCCACCGACCCGGATTGGATAGGTGCGAGTCACCACAATAACGCGCCTAAGCTTCGTAAAGGGGATGCCGGCATCCGAGAGGCATCCTGCGGCTGAGGTTTCCCGAGAAGTAACGTACGGATAGGACCCATGGTGAATACTGAGTTCCGTGCCCTGGGTGCCCTCTAACATCACTTTTTTTCCGGAAGCCAAGGCTTGTTCAATTCGTTGACTGACATTGCCAATATACGAATGGAGCGCATCCACATCCCGAGCGAGTCTAACAGGAGGTCCCCATTCCAGCTCACCATCTCTTCCAAGAATCTTGCGGGCGGCTGCCGATCCTACGCCCTGCTTAGTGGACGAAATTCCATCAAGCAGCTTTTCCTCAATCTCTCTGTCTCGTTCCTCGATGATCATTGCCTGGGGGTCAATGAGAAGCCCACCCTTCTTCAGCCATCCATGATCATCGATTTCTTTTAGAAGGATTTCGAGCGATATTGTCGAGCCAGCAGCAATGCAAATTTCCGCTTTCGGGTTTGATCCTGTGCCAGAGGGAAGCTGCCGATAGGTATATTCAGGCATCTTCACCTTGTGTCCTGCGTTTGGTCCCCCAACTCGAACCAAAACATCATATTCGGGCGCAAGAAGAGCGCAAATGTTGCCCTTTCCTTCGCTCCCCCACTGGCCTCCAACAAACAAATCAACATAAGAAGGAGGAGTCGCCGCCACTGAAATGCGGCCGGCTGTTGCGAAAGTTACACACGAAGGAACGTCGGACTTCTCGGTCTGTACGACAACATCTGCAATCGCGGCAAGTTTATCAACTTCTGCCTCAATTACGTCGGCCTTCGCCTCTGTGTAAGTAGCCACCTGGTCGCCGACACCGGCTCGCTCTCGGTAACGCCTCTCGAGGACATCATGAGGGGCTGTCAAATGGAAATGGTGAACGTTGTCTGCTCCGAACCGATCCCTGAGGGCTCTTACTTGCCCAGCTATTCTGGCGCTGTCCACTAGCAGGAAGCTCTTGCTGGTGTCCGACATCCCGACACTCACCGCATCGGCGACCCAAGAGCCGTTGGTCTCCATATCCAGTTCCGCGCCAGCTTGTTGAAGCGCCTTACGTTCGTCAGAAACTTGCTTAACCCTTAATATATAATTTCTGGTGGAAACCTTCTCACAAGGATAGCGGCGCATAAGTTCGTCTGAAAATGCTGTTTTTCCGACAGCTATCGGACCTGAAAGAACAACTATCTGCTTCAACTCTTGCTCCCGCCCCAAGTGTCGACGAGCATCGACCATAGGTAGCAGTGTCGAGGTGATTCGCTCAAGGGAGAGGATGATGAATGCTCAAGTAGCGGTTAAAATCAAAACCGGACCGAGCATCATGTTGGCAAGTGGAAACTGGTTCGACATTCTCGACCCATGGAACAGCAAGTTTACAATTGAAGATGTAGCTCAAGGCCTTTCGAACATCTGCCGGTTTTCCGGCCAATGTAGAAGCTTTTACTCGGTTGCCGAACATTCAATCCATGTCTGTGACCTCGTGGAGGAATTTAAGTTGGAAGCACTTCTGCATGATGCCGCAGAGGCGTTTATCGGTGACATTACGCGCCCACTAAAGCAGCTTTTGCCTCAATACAGGGAGATAGAGGCGAACGTAGAAGACGCGATACTTCATCGCTTTGGCTTAGACTCAAGATCGAGATCCATCGTCAAGGCGGCGGATCTACGCGTTCTTGCGGCGGAGCAAGCTCAACTTATGCCCGTGGGTACTGATTTCTGGGCTGTCCCGTCGGACGTGAAGCCTGCTGCCATCAATATCGGCTTCCTTCGTCCCGAAGAAGTACGCGAAATCTTTCTGGACAAATTCGCTTCCCTCACAAGATAGATTTCCGGGTGGAGCCGACAGGGGGCCTGCTGCGAATTACTGGCTATGGCTTTGGCGATAAGTCGTTGGCCTCTGGGATCGGCTTTTGCCGGCTAGCACATTAATTCTGCGTCGTCAGTTTCCCTCTAAGATCGAGCAGCAATTGCGCCCAAAGTTCACACACGGCTCTTCTTGTGAAACGCGTTACCTTCGCAACTCGCGATCGCAGCCGCTTCAGCGCAACACCCAACGCATGCTAGCATCGGTAATTGTGTGGAAAAGCACTAGTTGTCCTGGGATACGTTGGCGACGCGGCCCATAATCTGTCAATGATCCAATGCCCATTCTGCACTGCCGAACCAGGCCGCATCGCATTCATTGACGATCAGGTTGTCGCCCTGTGGGACGCCTTTGCCGTGTCGCCAGGGCATCTGCTTATCATCCCACGACGACATGCGGCAACCTGGGACGATCTTTCAGCAGACGAGAAGCAGTCGGTTTGGCGGAACATCGACAGGGCAAAGAGTGAGATCCAACGAAAGCATCAGCCCGACGGGTACAATGTCGGGTTTAATCTAGCTGAAGCTGCCGGGCAAACGGTCCCGCATTTCCACCTGCACGTCATCCCTCGCTACGTGGGTGACGTCGAAGATCCGAGAGGCGGCGTCAGGCACGTTATCCCGCACAAGGGGAACTATCTTGCCCAGGAAGCGAGCAGCGCCGGAGCATTGAAGCGTTTAGTCACTGGCGGAACCGACCACCTTCTGCCCCATCTGATCATGCATCTGGACGAAGCAAAAGCCTGCGACGTCGCAGTTTCATTTCTGCTTGATAGCGGTGCCAGACTGCTTGTCGAACATCTAAAAGATTTTCTGGCCCGTGGTGGAAGCGCCCGAATTCTCGTCGGCGACTACATGGGCGTAACTGAACCGATGGCGCTGCGGCGTCTAGCTGACCTTGACGGGGATCTGACGTTTCGGGTTTTCGAGGCGGCGGCGCAGGGATTTCACCTCAAGACGTATATCTTTTTGGCGGACAAAGAGGGCGTGGCATTCGTAGGCAGCTCGAATCTGTCAGAGGCGGCGCTGACGACATCCATTGAGTGGAACTACAAGGTCATTTCCAGCCACGACCGGTCAGCATTCCCCCAGATCACGAAGGGTTTCGACGACCTCTTTGATTCATATAGCGCCGTGCCCGTGACGCCCGAATGGATCGACCGCTACGAGAACCGAAGAAACCCGATCGGCTTCAAGGAGGCGGGCGTTGCATACGAGCCGCCGTTGCCTGCTCCCGAACCCCACGCCGTCCAACAGCAGGCACTCGCAGCACTTGAGCGCACGCGGCAAGATGGGTTCACCGCAGGGCTCGTTGTGCTTGCAACGGGCCTCGGCAAGACTTGGCTAGCGGCCTTCGACAGCGATCACGCTGATTATCGTCGCATCCTCTTCGTCGCGCATCGCGAGGAAATCCTGAACCAGGCCGTAGAGACGTTCCGGCGCGTCCGACCGACCGCGCGGATCGGGAGGCTGTCTGGGGAGCATAAGGACGCGGACGCCGATCTCCTTTTCGCCTCCGTTCAGACCCTCGGCAAGGCCAGCCACATCAGACAGTTCAGATCCGACGCCTTCGACTATATCGTGGTTGACGAATTCCACCACGCAGCTGCGAGCACTTATCGACGCATCATCGATCATTTCGAGCCGAAGTTCCTTCTCGGTCTCACTGCGACTCCTGAACGGAGTGATGGAGCAGACCTCCTCGGCCTGTGTCAGGAAAATCTTGTTTTCCAGGCCGGCATCCATGCCGGAATCGAAAGCGGCCATTTATGCCCGTTTCATTATTTCGGCATTCCCGACGATGTCGATTATCGAAACATCCCCTGGCGCAGCGCCCAGTTCGACCTAACCGAGCTAACCGCCGCCGTCGCCACGGACGCTCGCGCCAAGAATGCGCTCGAACAGTACCGCCTGCGTGGCGGGAGCAAGTGCATCGGCTTCTGCTGCTCGCAGACGCATGCCGACTTCATGGCTGCCTTCTTCAGTCGGCATGGCGTCGCTGCCGTCGCCGTACATGCCGGCGGCAACTCGGCGCCACGGGCGACGTCCCTGCAGAGACTAGAGGCGGGCGAAATCGAGGTGGTCTTTGCCGTCGACATGTTCAACGAAGGCATCGACATCCCGAGCATCGACACCGTGCTAATGCTGCGCCCGACGGAATCGACCATCATCTGGCTACAACAGCTCGGCCGCGGCTTACGAAAGTCTGCGGATAAGGACCGTCTCGTCGTCATCGACTACATCGGCAACCATCGCATCTTCCTCACCAAAGTCCGGGCGATCGCTTCCATCGCCAATGTCGACGCGTCGTCCAGCGGCCACATCCGAGAGCTTCTGGAAAAGCTACAAGGCGATCTGGTCAGTCTACCGAGCGGTTGCGAAGTGACCTACGATCTTGCGGCGATCGAAATACTGCGCCTGCTGGTCAAGCCAACCAGCACCGAGAACGCGCTGGAAGATTTCTATCGTGACTTTCTGGAGAGGCATGGTCTGCGGCCCACGGCATCGGAAGTCTTCCACTCAGGCAACAATCCGAGAAGCACTAGCGAGCGTTCCTGGCTCGGCTTCGTGGAGCGCATGCGCGGGTTAAACGATCTAGAGGGAAGAGCCTGGTCGGAGCATCAGGAGTTCTTCCGGGAGATGGAGAAAACCGAACTGACTCGCAGCTACAAGCTCATGACTATGCTGGCTCTGTTCGACGAGGAGGCCTTGCAGAACCGCTGCTCCCTCGATGAGATTGTTGAGCGCGTTGGACGATTTGTCTCTCGCATTAACAAGCTCCAGCAGGACTTTTCCGTCGATCTCGCGGATCAGAAAGCGCTAAAGGCGCTGCTGCTCAAGTATCCGATAGATGCCCTCACGAGGCTGCGTGACAGCAACGGCGATGCCTATTTCATTCTGGATCGAGAGCACTTTGGTTTGGCACGGCCGCCACAGGACAAAGAGGCTTTCGGCAATCTACTTCGGGAAATTCTAGACTGGCGTCTGGCGCAATACCTGAGCAGAAGCGGTGGGCCCGATCAATTGGCAGACGTCGTTTGCCGCGTCGCCCGGAACGCAAGCGGGCGACCTATATTGTTCCTTCCAACGACCACGGGATTGGCCCAACTAACGGAGGGGCCTTTGGATATTGTCGTTAATAGTCAGCCGATGGAAATGGTAATTGCTAAGATCGCGATCAACGTTGTGCGAGAGGTTGGTAGTGCGACCAACCTACTACCCACCATTCTACAAGTATGGTTCGGCGACGAAGTCGGGCTACCCGGCAAGAGCGATCGCGTCCGGCTCCGTTTCCAAAACGATTCTTGGGAGATGGAACCGATAGGCGCACAGAGCCAAGCGCAGGTCGGCCTGCGACTTTGGGAACGGTATTCACGGGAAGCCGTTCCTCGTGCCTTCGGCATGACCTTCGATCAAGCGACCTGGAATGCCGGCTTTGTGCCAAAGCCGCCTCATGTCTTCCTCTTGGTAACGCTGGAGAAGGAGGGAATGATGGATGAGCACAGATATGCGGATCACTTTGTCTCCGCTACGGAATTTTCCTGGCAAAGCCAGAACCGTACCAGGCAACAATCGAAGCACGGTGAGATGATACGGGATCATCGTGCGCTGGGCCATCACATCCATCTGCTGGTTCGCAAGACGAAGAAGATAGGACCCAAGCCGGCACCATTCATCTATTGTGGCGAGGTAGACTTTGAAGCTTGGACAGGCGAAATGCCAATTACGGTTACGTGGCGACTGCGGGACGCGGTGCCTTCGATGCTTCTGTCACAATTGAAGGCATAGCGGTCTGGTGAATACAACAATCGCTTGAAGACCATACGTTACCCTGCTTGCACAAAATGGCGGCTCGTACTTCATGATCATGAGGGTTGCTGTATAGACCTGTATGGGATGGTGGTACTATGAAAGCAACTCCACGACAAAGTCGAAGGAAGCGCTGACAGCCACCGCTTCGGGTGAAGCCTCTCGAAAAATCAGCAGTAGTCATCGATGGTTTCCTCTCCCTCCCAGGGAAGCCCTTGAGCCAAGGCAAGTGCCTTCTCAGCACCTTCATATGAAAAGAAGGTGCCCAAGCTTTGGTGCACGAATTTGCCGTCTTGAACGCTCTTGTGGAGCCGAGATTCACATCGGCCAGCGCCCGCAAGATTTCGCGTTCCTGCCTAGTTGAACTACTGCCCCAGAAAAAGCCAGACACCTTCTGCTGCAATCCCCGCCATGAACGCGCGACGGTAGCAGAAGCGAAGATGGCGGCTGTAGTGGGAAAGCGTCCGCTTCTTCATGAGAAGGAAGCGTCATTCTCGTAGAGTTGAGATATGTTCCCGGAGTGTTCTTTTTTGCGCCCGGGCCCCTTGCTTGGCAACATCCAGTATGACATAGAAGAACTGTCTTCATCTTCGTGAAGACTTAAGCGGCCCCCGCCGGTGTTGGTAGCACCGAACGAGGGCCTGACCCGCAACCTTGCTGAGAAGGAATTGGGCTATGAGTACATCTACTCTCTCCCCCGCTTTATGGAAAGTTCGGCGTTTCGGCTTTGAACAGCTGAGTGCATCGGCGGCCTGCGTGCTGCCTCTGGCTCTCCCCCAGGCATCCGCCTGATCCTCACATCCCTGGTTTTTTGCTGACTGACGCGCCCTCCTGAGTGCTTTGCGTCGTCCCGGCTTCCGTCACGGTTGTCTGGGTGCTGCATGGGCTCTGCATGCTCGTCACCTCGACGCCTGACCCCGTCAACGGGCGAGGTGGAGCAGTGCGCTTCCGCGGCAATGAACCAGGGCATGGCCAACCAGTTTCCATAAAGGCTATCCCATGACATCCAAAAACCACCAGCGCACCGCAACCATCGTCGAGCTAACCTCGGCGCCGACACGGCGCAAACGCGGGCGGCCGCCGAAGGCGTCGCTTGCAGCCGCCGCAGAAGCCATCCTGCCGCCGAACCAGGTGATCCCCGGCGATTTGTCCTCCCGGTCTCGTCCCGCCTCTCATCCCACAGTGCCCGATCTGTCCGGTAAGCATGCTCTGTTTGATGGCCTCATCGAGGATGCAATGATGGCAATCGAAAGGGGGCCGCACATCCCGGACCAGGTCCTGGGGCGCTATGCCCCGCTGGCATCGCTGCTTCGCTCCGTCAGCTTCCATGAGGGCAGGTTGCTAGAGAGGGGGCTGGCCGTGGTTGCGGCCCTGCATCCCGATCTTCAGGTGCTGGGCAAGCCGCTGAAGCTGCCACTGGTGGAGGCAGCCGTGCAGGCGATCTCGACCAATTCATGGGACGTCCTCGAGGGTGTCTGCTTCGATTGCGACATTGGGACGGAGCGCACGTACAAGCCGGACCTGATCATCTTGAACAGGAAGACACGCAAGGCGCTGGTCATCGACCTGAAGCGGTCGCTGGCGGCTTACAGCGATTCCACGCTTGCCGATCTTACGAGCCGCATGATGGCGACAGGCCTGATACTGCCTGACTTTCTCTATAAACGACACAAGCGCCTCAGCATCACGGATGTCGACATCGCGGTGATCGACGGAGCAAGTCGCAAGCGCAATCATGACCAGGGTATCTGGAAACTCACCGAAGTGGACGAACTGCTCGACCTTCCCGGCGCGGCCGCAGCCATGGAACGCCTGCGCTCGACATTCGGCGAGAGGGTGAGGGCATTGATAGAACAGCGGGCGCTCGGTGCCCTTGGCCTGCAGCAGCCATCGCCGACCGCGTCCGGCACATCGCCCAACCGTCCGGGCAAAAATGATGGTCCGCAGGCAGCAAAGGCGGACAGGGCCGAGGCTGGCAGGAGCAGCGGTGAAGCGCCCATTGCCCGCATCGTGGTCGGTTTTGCGCGATCAGCCTCCGGTCCCGGCTGATCGCCGATTGGTTGCCAGCGGTCTCCGATCCTGATCGAGGCCGCGGAACCCTCGAGCGTAATCATCAAGTTCAATTCCAGTGCGACGTGGAGCCTGCGGCTCTGCGAATGGAGTAACATATGCCAAAATCCGCCAAACCAGCGGTTCCAACGCCCGGTACGGGCGACGATGCACTCACCCATCCCGAACGATCCGGCACATCGGCCGACCGGATTGCAAATCACCTCATGAGGCGCATTCGGCACGGGCAATTGTGGAAAAGGGTCGAAGTGGCCCGGTCGCTTGAGTTGTTGGTGCCAATCCCGGTTAGCGTCAACGGCTACAGCCTGCGTCGGTATGTTGTCGCACGGGATCATGGGCTGTCGGGCAAGCCAATTACCGACCTCGCCGTGCTGCGGCGGATGTTCCTGAGCGGACGCCGGGCCATCGGGCAGGAACTAGAAATCCGCGAGGAGGGAGTTGCTTCCGCTGGCGAAGCGGAGGCGCTGGCTGAAGAGCGGTGCAGTATCGAATGGCCGTATATGCTGGCCCTCCTCGACGCTCTCTCCAGCGCCGACGAAACCGCCAACTTGGCGATCGTGCGCTTGCTGAGCCGGGCGCTCGCCGAATGCGGGCTCCCAAGGTCATCGATGCTGTCCCGCCTCAGCCAGCCCGGCAGCCTTATTCTCATCCGCTCCGAAGTGGAGGGATTTGCCGACAAGCTGGTGGAATTGCTTAAGGCGGACCTTCTCTTCGAGCGCAGGACGAGGATCGAACGCCAGGGCAGCCCCGCTTCCACCGGTCGCAACCTGGGGATCAGGCCGGACCGGACGATCCGGCTGATCAATGACGAGGATCTTGGCGATACGGAGCATCGCGAACTGGAGCAGCAGGCGGCAGAGGCGCTTTCAAAGGGCAGCCAGGTCCTGGTTCTTCATGGAGCGGACATTATTGTTCCACCCGCGCTGCGGCCGACCTGGAACTGACGATCCGTCCAATCGACTGGTATCTTATCCAACCTCTCCTGGCCATGCTCCGCAGCGGCGAAGGCGGTGAGATATCCTTGACCACCTCAGGTGAACTCACCCTTCGCCGCTTCGACCACCTGATACTTGCCCTGCGACCATCCCGCAGTCGTGAAGATGCCGTGCGTCTGCTCGGCAAGCTGGCCCGTATCGAGCTGCCGTCAACGGGCGAAGGCGACGGTGGATCGTCCGGCCAGTCAGGGGCTAGCCTGGCCTCAGGGAGGGGAGGGCGCAGCACGTCCCGGGAGAAGTCGACCGGATCGCGCCTCATCCAGCCCGAGCCCCTCGTCGACGCCTGCACCGCCAACTCCTCCTCTTCTGACGACCTGGTTTCCTCGCCATCCAAGCCTCCCCACCTTCCGCTGACCGTGGAAACCCTGAGCGGCTACGGCGAAGCCAGGTCCTGGGCTCTCGACCTGAAGAACGACCTCGAGCTCTGGAGAGACGGGGCGATCGAGTGGGAGGAGATGAGCACGCGCCTGCTTCTGTCCGGGCCACCGGGGACAGGCAAGACCACCTTTGCGCGGGCGCTCTGCAACAGCCTGCAACTGCCAATGCTGGGAACGTCCGTCGCAACATGGCTCCAGCCGAGTTACCTCGGCGATGTCCTGAAGCGCATGTCCAATGCCTTCGACGAAGCGCAACGGAACGCGCCGTCGATCCTGTTCATCGACGAATGTGACGCGATTGGCAGCCGACAGGACAATGCACGGGATCACGCCGACTACTGGAATACGGTCATCGCCCGGCTGCTGGAATTGCTGGATGGCGCTGCCAGGACCAGCGGCGTGATCATCGTCGGCGCGACGAACAGGCCGGAGTTCATCGACAAGGCACTGATGCGTTCCGGCCGCCTGGAGAAGCATGTCGTCATCCCGAAACCGGATGTCGATTCGCTCTGCGGTATCCTCGTCCATCATCTTGGAAGCGATCTCGTCTCTGTCCTGGAAACCGCGCCCCAGGCATGGGCGGGGCAGGAGAGAGGGGAGGCCGCCCGATGAGCAGTGACTGGGACCCAGCCCTCAACATCATGGATAACCAGGCCGGTGCCCTGCGGCGACTTGCGCTGCTGGCGGCCGGTCGCACCGGAGCCGACATCGAGCGACTGGTTCGCGAGGCCCGCCAGCGGGCGCGTCGCCAGCGCCGGTCAATGACATGGGATGATCTGGAGCGGGCTATCCGCGAACGGCAGCCCCGTCTCCCGAGCGATCTCCGCTGGCGCGTCGCTGTCCATGAGTGCGGCCATTGCATTGCCAGCATGCGCCTCAAGTTGGGGCAGGTCCGGCAGCTCTCCATCGAGGCCTCCGAGACTGCCCTTGGCTTTCTCGCCGCCGAGGCGGAAATCCGGATCCTGACAGAAGCCCAGGCCCTCGACATCTTGTGCCTGCATCTGGCCGGACGGGCCGCCGAAGAGATGATCCTCGGCAGCGTATCCCTGGGCTCGGGGGGATATGCCGGAAGTGACCTTGCGAACGCCACCGATCTTGCTCTTGCGGTCGAGACCAGGGTCGGTTGCGGCTCCGTCTGGCCGCTCCTTTATCGCGACGCGACCATCATCCCAGCGCTGATGTTCGTGGAGCCCGGACTCGCGGATCGGGTCAACGCCAGGCTGGACGAAGCCTTCGACAGGGCCCGGCGTCTCGTTGCCGAGCACAGGGACGAGCTGTTGGCGCTGGCCAATGCGCTTGTCGAAAGAGACACGCTGGAAGGCCCCGAGATTGCCGCGCTGATGGCCACCCCGTCGTCTGCTGGCCCTTCGTCATAGCGGCACAATCCCCGATGCCGGGGCCTTCGCAGCCCAAGGCACCATTCCCCACACAACCATGCTGCCGGTCGGCAGGCAAACCTGAAGGAGAAGAAGATGATCATATATGGTGATGGTCCCCGCGAGATCCGCCAACTGGAGCGGATGATAGAGAAGCTGCAGGCGCTACTCGACGACCTGATTGCCATCGGGGAAGGGGATCTGCCAGGCCAGGACCGCCTCGAGGACGCACCGCTGATCGACAACTGGTACCTGGCGACACGACAAATCGTCTGCCTGCGGGGCGAGATCTCCGGTCATCCGCGGCTGGGATACGCCCCGCACGGAATAACCTCCGATCTCTGGCTGCTTGCACCGCAACGCCGCTTTGCCCGGACGGTTTCACGCTACTATCGGTTGGGTTCACACACGAAAGGTTTCGACGACTAGGTAAGAGTCGATCAATGGCCGAATAGACAACGGTTCCGCGGACTTCGGCATCAAATCATGATGATGTGCAGGCAAAGCACTCTGCCTTGCGGCAAATCCCCTGCACGTCATCCTGATTTGAGATGATTTGTGGTTCTGCGATTCAAACATGCTGGCAAGCGATTCAAGGATCGAGATCGGCGTTACAGAACTCGATATTCCCGATTCCGGCACAAACGACGTTTGCGCCGCCTGCCCGTGATGAGCGAGAGCGGGGCGCAGGGCTGCTCGTCCTGCAGCGGTTCCTGATCCAGGCGTCGTAGTCTCTGCGGGAGATGAACCACATCACAGCCACCGGTGGCCAGTGGGCGAATTGGATCGATTTGAAATGCCTTGCCTGCACCTCAGGTCGATTTGCGATGATTTGCGGAAATCCGATTCATCTCCCTGAAACTGCGATTCCGATATCCAGATCAGCGTTGCAGATGTCGAGAAATGCGATTCAGTCTCAAACGACGTTTGCGGGAGAGAGGAGAAGGAGAGCGGACAGGTGACCAAACGGGGTGACAAGCGAGGTGATAAGCGGCTGGCGGAACAGCGCGAGCGTCAGCAGGTTTATCGCAAGCGGATCAAGACCGAGCGTCGGCCCTCAAGGGACGACATCGCCCGGGTGCTGCTGCACGTGGTCATCACCAGGAGCGCTGCCAGGGACAAGCTGGATGAGCTGGAGAAGTTCGGCGACCTGATCGTCGACAGGCTCGTGGAGCAGGGCTTCGACAAGCGTGTTTCCTATGACGCCTTCGATCAACTCGTCGACAAGTACGTGAAGCAGGGATGGGAGTTCAGGAGGAAGACACATATCACTAGTGAGCCCCCAACCGATGGCGATGACCAGGAATGATGCCAACGCTCTTGATGGAGAAATCCCTAGGTTCTGTCTGGACGCCCAACCCCGGTTCTGTCGGCATGACCACTTGGACTTCAACCGCTCGGAGCTGGCGTCAAGGGTGCTGTATTGCACAAACGTCGTTTTGTTGATTCATTGTATTCCCCCCGTTACTTCCTGAAACGGCGTTTACGACTGAATCGGAATCTAGACCGTGGACAATCACTAGGATGCCCGCATGACGATACGGGAGAGACGGCTGACGGCAACCGACCGCATTCGGCTCGTTCTGGCGGACGAGATCGTACTGGGGTCCATCGGCCCGGGTGTTGCGCTGGACGAGGTCTCGCTTGCCGAACGCTTCAAGGTATCCCGAACACCGGTACGCGAAGCTATCCGCCAGCTGGAGGCGATTGGATTCGTCGAAGCCAGGCCTCATCGCGGCGCAGTCGTTCCCCATTTCACGAAAGAGAAGATCGACGAGATGTTCGTCGTCATGGCTGATCTGGAGGCGCTTTGTGCCCGGAACGCTGCAGCCTCCATTGAGCCAGCAATGAAGCAGCAGTTGATGGACGCGCACCTCGCTTGCAAGCAGGCTGCGCTGGAGGGTGACATAGATGAGTACTACCGGAGAAATATCGCGTTTCACGAGGTCATCTATATCGCAAGCGGCAACGGTTTCCTGGCGGAAATCACGCTGAACGTGCGCAATCGCGTTGCACCCTTTCGCAAGGCGCAATTCCAGAGTTTCAACCGTCTGATGAACTCGGTCGCGGAACACGAGACGATCGTAAACCATATTCTTTCGGGTGAGGCCGAAGCTGCGGCTGAAGCGATGACGCAGCATCTGCGGGTTGTGAGAGATTCGGTGGGGACGGTTGCCCCCACCCTGCGCTGATCCGCTTCAGGCGGCGGCCTCGACACTTCGGCGGAAAGCACGCCAGCCGCCAAACCGGCTGATGTCCTCGGCCTCCCGGACGGCGATCTCCTCGACGAGGAAGCCCTTCGCAGCCGCCCCGCCACGCAGCTTGACCGTACCGATACCGAGCGGTGATGGAATGCGCGATACGAACAGACCGAAGGCTTTTGGCGTCAATGCCCAGACTTCCACTTCGATGGCCGCGCCAGCTTCGCTCTCCACGCGAAGAAGCCCTGGTTTCCGGGGTGCAGTGCCCGGTAGTTCGAAGAGTCGATAATCCGATGTCGTGGCGTCGAGGCGTACGAATTTTGCGTCGAGTTCCACCAGTTCCTTGTTCAGCGGCATGCCGCTCAGATGGGCGCCGACCACCACGAGGTCGATCAGGTATTCACTCTCATTTGTTTGCATCGTGCAATTCAGTCCGCTTGAATGTAAAAGAGCCCGCCGGTACGCCGGCAGGCGGGTTACCCCTCAGTTCTGAGCCGTCGCTTCGGAGGCCTTCAGGACGATATCATCGGTTAGTATCGTGGAGAGATCGACCGGGCCTGCCAGTGCCTTCTGCTCGCCTTCGCCTAGCTGAAGGTAGTCCATGTACACCTTCCAGGCTTCGGGCAGCATCGTGCCGTGGACCTTAACGCTCTCAGGCGCGGTATAGTAAGTCTGGACCAGCGACCAGAACTGCGGTGCGACAGGGTTGTCACCGAGGGACGCGGCGGCGTACTTTGTCTTCAGAAGTTCGAATGCCTTGTCGGGATTGTCCATGCCCCACTGACGGCCTTTAAGGGTTGCTCGCACGAACTTTACCAGAAGCTCCGGATCGCTGTCGTAAGTCTCGGCTCGAACCGACAGTGCGTCGCCAGGGAATGCTGCGATAGCTGCCGGAGTGATAGAGCGAGTCTCGATGCCCTGAGCCGCGATGAGCAGCAGATCGCGCTTGGCTCCGGCATAGGCTTGGATGCGGTCGGTTTCGAATGAACGGATGGTCGTGGGATCGCCTTCGCCGGCCACCACAAGCTTAACGTCTTCGCCTTCCTTTAGTCCGGTCTCGACGATCGACGCACGGGTCATTGGAACCTCACCGCCAGCGAGATCCGAGAGGCCGATGGTCTTCCCCTTCATGTCAGCCATGCTTTTGATGTCGCTGTTTGCCGGCACGACGATGTCGAAGGTGTCGGGGTAGTACACCTGCATGATGGCCTTCAGCGGGAAACCTCGTTGTACGGTCTGCATGGTGGCAGCCGAAGAAAAAATACCCCAATCGACGTTGCCGGCGGCGAGCTGACGAGCAGCATCCGACGAACCCTTGGAATAGTTAAGGGTCACATCGAGGCCTTCCTCTTTGTAGTAGCCCATCTCTTGCGCCATGTAGATCGGGAACATCTGGGCAGTCGCGCCGCCCTGGGCGGTAACGCCGTTGAACTTCACCAGCTCTTGTGCCTGCGATGCGGCAGCCATCATGGTGATCGCCGTTGCCGTGGCGTAGGCTGTGAAACGGGAAAGCATTTTCGTCGTGGCAGTCATGGGAGGTTCTCCTAGTTGTTGGTCTGTATGCACGGGATCAAAGTTGCTTCCAGAAGACGATCTTTCCCTCCAGCCATTCGATCAGCTGGTAGACAAAGAGAGTGAAGAGCGAGAGCAGGATGATGAGCGAGAACACGCCGGCGATATCGAGCTGGAAGTTCATCGCGTAGATCAGGTAGCCGATACCAGCCGATGCGCCGACGAACTCGCCGACGATCACGCCCAGGACCGCGAGCGTCCAGCAGAGTTTGACCCCCGCCATCATGATCGGGAGCGCGTTGGGCAGCAGCAGATAGCGGAATGTCTTCCAGCGGCCGGCGGTGAGCGATTTCATCAACTTGATCGCATTCGGATCGACGGATGAGATACCGGTCAGTGTGTTGAGAAACATCGGGAAGAAGCTCATCACAACACCGATCGCGATCTTGGATGCCTGATCGAAGCCGAACCAGGTGACAAAGATCGGTGCAAGAACGATTTTTGGCGGAGCTTGGATGGCGACGAGGTAGGGATAGAGAGTGGCGCGGACGCTGGCGAACATCGCAACACTCACACCCAGGAGAGCCCCGCCGCCAAGTCCGAGCGCGAAGGCCCAAAGTATTTCTTGAACGGTCACCCAAACATTGGGCCAGAACGAGCTGGAGCCCACGACACGAACCGTCGCTTCGATCGTATCTACCGGCGAGGGAATGATCAGCGCGTGGACAAAGCCACCTTCTGTAGCGATCGCCCAGGCGATCAACACGAAGATGCCGAAGCCTATCGCCATCGCGCGATTGGCGATCCGCTCGCGCTTCTGCTTGATCTGCTCGGAAGCAAGGAACCGTTGGATTGTGTCCGCGTGGATGTTCGCCGCAGGCTCCACCTCCGCCGTAGCGGATGCGGATGCGGAAGAGATATTAAGCGAGGCCATGTTCATTCGTCTCGTTCCTTCTGGTCATCAGTGATCGACGCCGAGCATCCGGCGGATATCGAACACCAATTCGGAATAGCGGGGGTCGCGCATCACCTCTGGCTTGCGCGGTCGGGGAAGGTCGACGTCAACGATGCCTTCCAGGCGGCCTGGGCGCGGCGTCATCACGAATATGCGGTCGGAAAGAAAGACTGCTTCGCCGATGTTGTGGGTGACGAAGATCACGGTCTTGCCAGTCTTCTCCCAGATACGGAGCAGCTCGACATTCATCGTCTCGCGGGTGAACTCATCGAGTGCGCCAAAGGGCTCGTCCATCAGGAGAACCTTCGGATCGTGGGCAAGAAGCCTTGCCAGCGCCACGCGTTGGCGCATTCCACCGGAAAGCTCGCCGGGATATCTGTCGCCGAAGCCGTTGAGCCCGACCATGTCGAGCAACCTGTCGGCTTCTTCCGCCTGTTGCTTGCGATCAAGGCCCAGGATGATGCCCGGCAGTTCCACGTTTTGCCGGATGGTTCGCCAAGGAAAGAGCACGGAGGTCTGGAACATCATCCCGATCTCGGCTCGGGGCCCGTCGTGCTCTTTGTCTGATAGCAGCAGCACGCCTTCCGTCTGATTTTCGAGCCCACCGAGGATCGACAGCAGAGTTGACTTGCCGCATCCGCTTGGGCCGACCAGCGAAATGAACTCGCCTTCATTCACGTCGAACGACACGTCAGACAGAGCCACCAGTGGTCCTGTCGCTGTGGCGTAGACTTTGCTGAGATGCGATCCCTCTATCAAACCGGCAGTCATGAACTTCTCCACTTAAATTGCATGCAAAAAAGAATGCAATGCGCGTGCCAGTTGGAAAGGAGCTATGAGAACAGTTGGTTAGCGAAAGGGGCGTCAGGTGCCTGAAGACAAAAATTCCGCCATCGGTCGTCCATCAAGCAGAATGAGCAAAACTTGAGCGTCGATAGGGAGTCACCCTATCGAGCCAATACACCGCCGTCTGATCTAGTGCGAACGTCTGCTGTATCAGTCCTTGGTAGGGGCATCAGATCATCTGAAGCTGGGCGCAGGGCGGGCTTCCAGTACCATTGGCGGCTTTGATCGGAACCTTGGCGGCTGTTATGCCCACGCTGCTTGATACCGCGCTTCGCGCGTAATCTCGCAAGCGGCTTGTGCGCCCAGCTGAACAGCTAACGCATGGAAGAAGCATGCCGCTGTTTTTCCTGAGAGCTTGGTAGCAGCTATGAAAACGTCCTCCAACAAAGACGGCGTGGAAATCAGGCTTTTCCCTTACGCGCCCATGGCGGGGCCTGCTTGTTTTCCACCCATGGGAGAAGCTGTAGCGGAGCGGGTTCGATAGTGGCGGTGATGACCGGGTATTTGGTCAACGCGCTGCGCATCAACGGGAGGCCTGCTGGATTGGTGTAGCGTGTATTTGTTTCGCTGCCCTCGCTCAGTCTTCCCGAAATATCGTCAATCACCTCTGTTGGTACGCCTGCTTGCTTCAGTGTATCCGCCATGCCGTGGCGAAGGGCATGCAGGGAGCGCTTCCACATGTTCTCCCCCAGTGCCTCCTGCATGATTGGGGTAAACGTGTCGTAGAAGAGGTCCCCAGGGTCATTCCTGGTCCTGTCGGAGAACAGGTCTGGGAACAACGCTTCATAGCCAAGCTGCTTGATCGCCGCGTGATACTGGACGAATCCAAGCCGAACCAGCTCATCTGGGACGGGGAGGGTCCTGTGAGATTGCGCGTTTTTCAGCCGCCGCAATGCGTTTGTTCTCAACTGGATGACAAGCCCGTTTGGATCTTGCTCCACGTCGTCAACGGCGAGACCGGCGAACTCGTTACGTCTCGCACCAAGATAGGTGAAAAGGATCGGGAGATAGTACAGGGCATCATGGAAGATGTGCCGGCCGGGTTTCTTTCTCCCACGCCTGCAATCCAGGGAGCCGGTGTAGATCGGACTCGCGAAAATGGGTGCGATGTCCTGCGGCGACGGCTTGTATTGCTGCAATCGGATTAGCCCCGCTTTAGGCTTCTTCGGACGCAGCCCCTCGAAGGACCAATCAGCGACATCGAATCCGTGACCACGCACATGCTTCAGAAAGTGTTGCAGATTCCCAAAATGCTTGCGGATGGTCCCGGTCGAAAGACCAACCTTGGCCTTCGTTCCCGTGGCCTCGGCCGCCTTCCGCAACCTGTCGCCTTCCGCGCGTAGTTCGATCGCCGACATGGCTCTCATTCGGCTGCTTCGGCCCCAGTCCGTCGGAATGTCGTTGAAGTGCTGACGTAGGCGGCCAATGTGATACTGCTCGATCTGCCCGGAATGCTCCACGCCATGTTCTGCAAGGACCGACTTGAACATCCGCACCAGCGACATGGCGTCCCGCGCGGTCGCCGGCTCCCATTCCTTTCCCATGTTCGCGATCAGCTTTTCGCATTCCTGCTCGAAATCCGAAACAGCAACAACCCGCTGTTCGCCCTCCTGACGCTTGGATGCCTTCCCCGATGCCTCTCTGCCGTTTTCCGACTGAAGCGGCGCGGCGAAGGAAGCAGGTTCAACGGCGGTGGCCTTGACTTCGGCAACGGGATCGTCCGCTCTGCTATTCACTGTGAATTCGCTTAGGCTGCGATCAACCAGTTCGTGGCGCTCGTAGATATCCAGCAGGGCTGCTGCCCGACCTTCGAAGATTTTCGACATCGCCCGCTCACGATTGAGCGCGGTGTCCGGAATGTCGAAGTTGTAGATCAGCCGCCGGATGGCGTCTTCGAAGCCCGCGCTACGCGCAATGGACAGTTCCGCGCGATAGTTCGCTCGGATAGCCTCGATATGGGAAATCGGTATTCCGCTCTTTAGGAGAAAGGCGAGGCCGGGACAGTTCTCTTCGAGGCTGAGGTCTGAACGGGTACCGAACTTCGCGAGGAGCTGATATGCCCAGCCGGCCTCAAGGTCGAGTTCCATCTCCATGACGTCGGCACCGCGCCCATTGCGCTTGGCCATGGTGCTGATGTCATCGAGCCTCTCTAGTTCCCTGTCCCGCTCGTGTTCGAAGAGTTTCTGGAGTTGCTGCTTGGACATGTTTTCCTGCGACTGCATCTTCAGCTCGGCCAGCCGCGTGTTGAGCTTGCGGCCGATGATCTGTGCCTTCCTATGATCCGAACAGTGAAGGGTCAGTGAAAGCCGGCTGCCTGGTGGGCATTGAATGAAGGCGGCCGGGATGCGTGGTCGCCAGTAGAAGATGTTTCCGCGGCGGATGAGATCCTCGACTTCGTGGCGGACAGCCATGACGAAGGTACCCTGTGTCGGGCCCAGGGTGGCTACCGGGCCGAATCCGGCTTGGGCATCACCTTTGGGCATCAGTTCTGGGCATCAGGTCGCCAATGATGCCAAAACGGGATCCGGCACGACTGGAAAAACAAGAGAATCAGGGCTTTCCGGGAGAATTGGCTGGGGAACCTGGATTCGAACCAAGATTAACGGAGTCAGAGTCCGTCGTTCTACCGTTGAACTATTCCCCAACGAGCGGGCTGCAAAGCAATCCCGCGAACGGTGTGCGCGGCTTATAACCAAACAGTTCGCACTTGCAAATACCCTCTGACAAAAAAATCTTCGATCTTCCGTCGATTTGCGTCTGAGCAAAAACCGATTGGCGAACTCGGCCTCTGCTGTTATCCTGTCGCCAACGAAACGATCAGACGCCAGCGGCAGCCCTTTTGAGGGATTGCGCGGCGAGATGGACATAGAAGTGATGGACCCCGATAGCGGCGGAAAGCCGCCGGAAGGCGGGGTGTCGGCGGCATCGCGTCATGAGGCGAAATCCTCAAGACGTGGCAAGGCGAAGCGTCGTGGCAAGCGCCGCGACGCGGCGGCAAACTTGCGTTTGGGCAAGGCTCTCGAGCCTGCCTCTGCTCCGCGCCCCCAAAATACCAAACCAGATGCGCCGGTGCGCAAGCGCAAACGCAGGCGTTCGAAATCCTCGGCCGCCGGTACACCGCAAGCTGTTGCGGCGGCGGCAGGCCAGCCGGCGGATGCCGCAGTGTCATCCCCGCAGGCTGCAGGAACCGTATCGGCGCCGACCGGCAAATCTCCTCGCCATCGACGCAAGAAAAATCGTGGCGGTCGCGGCTTGCAGGGCAGGCCTCTTGCGCCTGCCAAGGCCGTGCCGAGTTTCGCAAAGTCGCCGAATGGCGCGGGTGCCGCATCGGTCATGCCGGCGCGGGAGCAACGGCCACGTGATCCGGATGCGTCGGGCCTAGGCGCGCGGCCAGAGCGGCCGCAGTTCGTCGATGATCTTTATGCAGCGCTTGATCTCGGCACCAACAATTGCCGCCTCCTGATCGCCCAGCCGACGCGGCCGGGGCAGTTTCGGGTGGTCGATGCCTTTTCACGCATCGTTCGTTTGGGCGAAGGTCTCGGCACCAGTCGCAGGCTCTCGCAGGATGCGATGGACCGTGCGGTGGAAGCCTTGCGCATCTGCGCGGCAAAGCTTGCCAACCGGCCGATCCGCCGCAAGCGCCTGATTGCTACCGAAGCCTGTCGTTCGGCCGAAAACGGCGAGGAATTCTTGGCGCGCGTCACGGCTGAGACGGGGCTCGAACTCGAGATCATCAACCGCGAAACCGAAGCGCGGCTGGCCGTCTCAGGCTGCTCGTCGCTTGTCGGGCGCGAGGCGCGGTCGGTGGTTCTCTTTGATATCGGCGGAGGGTCATCGGAGATCGCCGTGATCCGCATCGATGACAACCGCTCGAGCCGGCTTGCAAACCACATCACCCACTGGACCTCCTTGCCCGTTGGTGTCGTGACGCTATCGGAGCGTCATGGCGGCCGTGACGTCACTCCGGATGTGTTTGCGGCCATGGTCGCCGAAGTGGAAGGCATGCTGGCCGAGTTCGATTGCCCGCCGCTCGGGCCCGAACATCGCCACGGCGCGGAAGATTTCCACCTGATCGGCACGTCGGGTACGGTGACGACACTTGCCGGCGTGCATCTCGACCTGCCGCGATACGATAGGCGCAAGGTGGATGGCCTGTGGCTTTCGGACGAGGAAGTGACGGCCATGCAGGCAAAGCTCCTGTCTTGGGATTTTGCCGGACGTGCGTCGAACCCCTGCATCGGGCCGGACCGCGCCGACCTGGTTCTTGCCGGCTGCGCAATCCTCGAGGCAATCCGCCGCCGCTGGCCGAGCCCGCGGATGCGGGTTGCGGACCGCGGCCTGCGTGAAGGTCTGTTGACGGATATGATGGCCGATGACGGCGTTTGGCGCCGGGTGCGGTCGCGCCACCATGGCGGCCACCGCCATTCGGATTGGTCGGATGAAGCGGGAGCAAGGCGATGACGAAACCGCCGGTGGGCAGCAACCGTCTGGGCCGCAAGCTCGGCCAGAAGGTCAAGAAGGGCAAGCTGAAGGCGTCGTCGCGGCGTTGGCTTGAGCGGCATATCAACGATCCCTACGTGCAGCGGGCAAAGCTGGAAGGGTATCGGGCACGTGCGGCCTTCAAGCTGCTCGAGATCGACGAGAAGCATCACATCTTGAAAGGCGCCAGGCGCATCATCGACCTTGGCGCAGCACCTGGCAGCTGGTCGCAGATCGCCGCCAAGGTAACAAACTCCACGGACGAGGATATTCGCGTTGCAGCGATCGACTTTCTGGAAATGGCGCCGCTGCCGGGCGTGAAGATCCTGCAGCTCGACTTCCTGGATCCAAAAGCGCCGGAGCTTCTGATGGAAGCGATTGGCGGCACGCCGGATTTGGTAATTTCGGACATGGCGGCGCCCACGACCGGGCACCAGAAGACGGACCATCTGCGCACCATGCATCTGTGCGAAGTCGCCGCCTATTTCGCTGTGGACGTGCTGGGCGAGGGCGGGCATTTCCTTGCCAAGACCTTCCAGGGTGGCACGGAGCGCGACCTGCTCAACATGCTGAAGCAGAATTTCAAGCAGGTCATCCACGTCAAGCCGCATTCCTCTCGCGCGGAATCGGTCGAGATGTTCCTGCTCGCCAAGCACTTCAAGGGTCGCAAGGTGCAGTCAGCCGATGCGGAACCGGTGGAGGCGGAAGCCGATCGCGCCGAGGATCACTCGCCCGCTTCGGACTGAACCACCTTGGGCCGGCGATGACCGGATACCGCTGCGCCGGTCATCGGGTCGAGCCTCAGAAGCGGCACGACCGCGAAGAGCGACAGCCCCGCCACCAGGAAGAATGCCAGGTGGAAATCGGCCAGTTGCAGGTGTGAGCCCGTGACCACCGACGAGGCTTCCAGGATGAAGGCCGCGAAGGCAACGCCGAGCGCCAGGCTGATCTGCTGCACGACGGAAGCGATGGACGTTGCCTGGCTCGCCTGGGCGTCGCTGATCTCGGAATAACTCAAAGCATTGGAGCCGGTGAAGAAGAACGACCGGCAGACGCCCGACATCAGCAGGAAGGCGATGATCAGCGCATGCGGCGTTTGCGGCGTAAAGAAGCCGTTCGCGGCCGTCGTCGCAGCCCCCATCGTACCAGCCACAATCAGCGTCATCTTGAAGCCGGACATCGCAAAGACGCGCCGCGCCACGAACTTCACCATCAGTGCCCCGACAGCACCTGCAAAGGTAATCAGTCCCGACTGGAACGGGTTCAGCCCAAAGGCAAGTTGCAGCATCAGCGGCAGGAGGAAGGGGATGGCGCCTGTCGAGATCCGGAACAGCGTGCCGCCGATCGTCGCGGTCCGAAAAGCATCATCCTGGAAGATCCGAAGGTTCAGGATCGGTGCCGGGTGGTTGCGGGCATAGAGCACATAGACAATGCCGGCACCGAGGCCCGCGGCGGCGGCGATTATCCCGACAGCCGGGGGCAGTGCGGGCAGGCCGATGACCGATAGCCCGAAGACGAGACCGGCTGCCGTCACGGAGGTGAGCAGGAAGCCCCGCCAGTCCACGCCCGGTGGATTGGTGCCTGGAACTTCGGGAAGGTAGATGGTGGCAAGCCAGATGCCGATGATGCCGACGGGCACGTTGATCAGGAAGATCCAGTGCCAGGTGAAATAGGTGGTGATAAAGCCGCCGATCGGCGGACCGGTGAGCGGCCCGACCAGCGCCGGGATCGTCAACAGCGCCATCGCAGACACGAGCTCGCTGCGCGGGGTGGTGCGCAACAGGACGAGGCGCCCGACAGGTGTCATCATCGCGCCGCCCATGCCCTGCAGGAAGCGGGACAGGACGAACTGGCTGAGGGTGGCTGAAAAGGCGCAGCAGATCGAGCCGATCACGAACACGAAGATGGCAAGCCGGAAGATCTTCTTGGCGCCGTAGCGATCGGCCATCCAGCCGCTGACGGGAATGAACATGGCGAGCGCCACCATGTAGGAGGTCAGCGCGAGCTTCAGCGTGATCGGCCCAACCTCTAGATCTTCTGCAATCGTCGGAAGCGCAGTCGATATGACTGTGGAATCCATCTGCTCCATGAACAGGGCGACGGCAAGGATCAGGGGAACAATACGATTCATCGAGAACCACGCTTATGCGTCAGAGTGGCAACGTGCTTAAACCCACCGGTGGCGGATGCCAACGACTGCTTGAGGCGATAAGCCATTTTCCGTCACGTCTGCGTGATGCCGGTTTCCCTCTCGGGCAAGGTGAATATCTTGCCTTGCACCGGAGCCCGAAGCGGAATTCGGCGACAACAAGAACGTGGGAGATTATCGTGGCACTATTCGGGATTGGCCGACGCGCGCTGCTGGGTAGCGCAGGCCTTGGAATTATCGCCGCACCGGCCATTCTTGGGCGGGCGCAGGCCCAGGAGAACCAGAACTTGGCAATAAATCGCGTGACCCCGCCTGACATCCACAAGTTCAAGGTGGGCAGCTTCCAGGTGCTCGTCGTCAAGGATGGCGCCCGTGCCTCCGGCAACCCGGGCGAAACCTTCGGCACCAACCAGTCGCCGGAAGAGGTCGGAAAGCTCCTGACCGACAATTTCCTGCCGGCCGACCAGTTCGTGAACAGCTTCTCCCCGACGCTGATCGATACCGGCAGTGATGTCATCCTGTTCGATACCGGATTCGGCAAGGCCGGGCGCGAGCAGGGCATGGGACGCCTGATCGAAGGTCTGGCGGCCGCGGGCTACATGCCGGATGACATCAGCATTGTTGTCCTGACCCACCTGCATGGCGACCATATCGGCGGCATCATGGAAGATGGCAAGCCGGCCTTCTCGAAGGCGCGGTATGTTACCGGTGAGACCGAGTACAATTTCTGGACCGATGCGGCACGCGCCGGCACACCGGCGGAAGGAAACCAGAAGGCGGTGCTCGCCAACGTCAAGCCGGTCGCCGACAAGATGACCTTCCTGAAGGACGGTGGCGAAGTCGTATCCGGTATCACCGCGATGGCAGCACCCGGTCACACGCCTGGGCACATGATCTTCAACGTCGAGTCGGCCGGCAAGCGCCTCATCCTGACCGCCGATACGGCAAACCACTTCGTTCTGTCCCTGCAGCGGCCGGATTGGGAAGTTCGCTTCGACATGGACAAGGCGAAGGCTGCCGAAAGCCGCAAGAAGGTCTTCGACATGATCGCCACCGACAAGGTCGCCTTCCTGGGCTACCACATGCCGTTCCCGGCGGTGGGTTATGCCGAAAAGCAGGAAACCGGCTACCGTTTCGTGCCAAAGAGCTACCAGTTCGACATCTGAGGCCGCGGTTCGGCCAACAGCCTGTGACTCTTGCAAACCCGGAGGTCCGCTTCCGGGTTTTTGCTATTCCCTTCCCGTCATGAACGTGTTACCAGCCCTCGCCAACTTCCAAGCAATAGTTGCCGGAGCGTCGGGACGTAGATTCGTTCCTGAGCGTATCCCGCATTTTCTAAATGAAGGAATTTGGCCATGGCTCGCATCATAGAAACGGCAACCGGCGCAGACGCGCTTACCTTTGACGACGTGTTGCTGCAGCCCGCCCACTCCGAGGTCATGCCGGGCCAGACGAATATCTCCACCACCATCGCCCAGGATATCGAGCTCAATCTGCCGATCCTGTCCGCTGCCATGGACACGGTCACCGAAAGCCGGCTCGCGATCGCCATGGCCCAGGCCGGCGGCATCGGCGTTATCCACCGCAACCTGAGCCCGGTCGTCCAGGCTGAAGAGGTTCGCCAGGTCAAGAAGTTCGAGAGCGGCATGGTCGTCAATCCGGTGACGATCGGGCCTGACGCGACGCTCGCCGAAGCGCTTTCGCTGATGAAGACTCACGGTATTTCCGGCATTCCCGTTGTCGAAAACGGTGGTGGTCATGTGCCGGGCCGGCTCGTCGGTATCCTCACCAACCGCGACGTGCGTTTTGCATCCGATCCGAGCCAGCGCATCTATGAACTGATGACGCGCGAGAACCTCGTCACGGTGAAGGAAAGCGTCGACCAATCGGAAGCCAAGCGCCTGCTGCACAAGCACCGCATCGAAAAGCTGCTGGTAATCGACGGCGAAGGCCGCTGCGTTGGCCTCATCACCGTCAAGGATATCGAAAAGTCGCAGCTCAACCCGAATGCATCGAAGGATGCCCAGGGTCGCCTGCGTGCCGCTGCTGCCATCAGCGTCGGAGACGATGGTTTCGAACGTGCCGAACGCCTTATCGAGGCCGGTGTCGACCTGCTCGTCGTTGATACGGCGCACGGTCATTCGCAGCGCGTCCTCGATGCCGTCAGCCGCGTCAAGAAGCTGTCGAACTCGGTGCGCATCATGGCCGGCAACGTCGCCACCGCCGACGGAACCAAAGCCCTCATAGATGCCGGTGCGGACGCCGTGAAGGTCGGTATCGGCCCGGGCTCGATCTGCACCACCCGCATCGTCGCCGGTGTCGGCGTGCCGCAGCTTGCGGCCATCATGTCGGCCGTTGAAGCCGCCCGCGCGCAAAACATCCCGGTCATTGCCGACGGCGGCATCAAGTTCTCCGGCGACCTTGCCAAGGCGATCGCGGCCGGTGCATCGGCTGTCATGGTCGGCTCGCTGCTCGCCGGCACGGATGAAAGCCCCGGCGAAGTTTACCTGCACCAGGGCCGTTCGTTCAAATCCTATCGCGGCATGGGCTCGGTTGGCGCCATGGCGCGCGGTTCTGCCGATCGTTACTTCCAGGCGGAAGTTCGCGACACGCTGAAGCTCGTGCCGGAAGGTATCGAGGGCCAGGTTCCATACAAGGGTCCGGTATCGGGCGTTCTGCACCAGCTCGGCGGCGGCCTGCGCGCTGCGATGGGTTATGTCGGTGGCGCGACGATCAAGGAGTTCCAGGAGCGGGCGACCTTCGTGCGCATCTCGGGTGCCGGCCTGCGTGAAAGCCACGCGCATGACGTGACCATCACCCGCGAAAGCCCGAACTACCCGGGCGCCGGCCTCTAATCAGTCGAAAGTGGCGAGGGATAGAGGCTCTCACGTAGAATTGTCCTCTGTCCCTTCTATACCCGCCTCGATTGCGCTGTACCTTTCTCGCCGCTGAGCTTGGCAAGGGAGGAGCGCAGATGAACAGCGACAATCCGAAGATTACGCAGGCGATGATCAACGCCTACGACGAATACACGCATCTTCATCTCGACCGGCGCCGCTTCATGGAAAAGCTGACGCAGCTTGCCGGATCCGGTGCGGCGGCCGCTGCAATCGCCCCGCTGCTGGCGGCGAACGGTGCCAAGGCCGACATGGTGCCGGCGACCGACGACCGGCTGACGGCAGAAGACGTGACCTATCCCGGCGCTAATGGCGTGACGATGAAGGGTTATCTCGTCCGGCCGAAGAACGCGTCGGGGCCGCTCGGCGGCGTGCTTGTCATCCATGAGAACCGCGGCCTCAACAACCACATCCGCGATGTTGCCCGACGTATGGCGCTTGAAGGGTTTAATGCGCTTGCCGTGGATTTCCTGTCGCCGAACGGTGGGACGCCACCCGACGAGGAACAGGCGCGGCAGATGTTTTCCTCGCTCAATCCATCCGAAGTCGCCGCCAATGGCGAAGCAAGCCGCGTTTACCTCGCCGGCATCGAGGGTGCCAACGGCAAGGTCGGCGCCATCGGCTTCTGCTGGGGTGGGGGAACGGTCGGAAACCTCGCGGTAAAGTCGCCGGACCTTAATGCCGGGGTGATCTATTACGGTAGTCAGCCAAAGACGGAGGACGTGCCGGCGATCAAGGCGCCGCTGATGGCGCATTACGGCGGGCTCGACGAGCGCATCAATGCCGGCATCCCGGCCTTCAAGGAAGCGCTGGAAAAGAACGGCAAGGAGTTCGAGATCTTCGTTTACGAGGGTGCCAACCACGCCTTCAACAACGACACCTCGTCCGCACGCTATGACAAGGCTTCCGCCGACCTCGCCTGGAGCCGCAGCATCGCCTTCTTCAAGAAGCACCTGAGCTGAGGATGACGTAAGGCGAAGCCGGTAACGCCGGCTTCGCTATTGCACCATTACCAGCCCGGCATCACCGAACTCGAGCGGCCCCGCACGATACGCGGGAAGGCCTTCACTTCGCCACTGTCGAGATCGTCGGGAATGACCGCCGGCGAGATGTTGTCGAGGCAGGCCGTGATGTGGTCGGTGATCGCGTTCATCAGCGACGGCGAAAGGCCCGGTCGCTTCATCAGGCCGATCTGCACCGGCGGCAGGGGCGGGAAGCCATCGGCCGAACTCAGCACCTTCATGCCGGTGCGCAAGGCCGACTCCGGAAGAACCGAAACCGCCATGCCGGCCAGCACGGCTGCGGCAACGACGGTCGACGACCAGCTTGTGAACAGCACCTGGTATTCGCGCCCATCCGCATCCAGTGCCGAGCAGGCGAGCTGCCGCCAAAGGCAATCCCGTCGTCCCAGAGCAAGTGGAACCGGCGCGTCGTCCTTCAGCGGATGGTTGGCCGAAGCCACCCAGCAGAGCGGCTCGGTGCGCACGACGTCGGAGATGCGCTGGCGCGGATTGTGCGTTACGAGCGCGATGTCGAGCTCGCCCTTCGCCATCTTTTCCGCAAGGCTGACCGACGGTTCGCAGACGATGTAAAGCTCCACATTCGGATGCGTCTTTGCAAACCGTCCAATGATTTCGGGCATGTAGCGGTCGGCATAATCATCGGGCGTACCAATGCGCAACGTCCCCTCGAGACGGTTGTCGTCGAAGGCCGCGATCGCTTCGTTGTTCAGCCGGATGATGCGCCGCGCATAGTTCAACAGCTTCTCGCCCTCCGCCGTCAGCCGGTTGCCACGCCCGTCCTTGGCGAACAACTGCTTGCCGATCCGCTCTTCAAGCCGGCGCATCTGCATCGAGACCGCGGACTGCGTCTTGAACACCCGGTCGGCCGCCTTGGTGAAGCTGCCGGAGTCAACAATGGCGATGAAGGTATGCAACTGATCGATATCAAGCGGTGCGGACATAGTCGTCATCCATCAGAGTGGTTGATGCTTACGATTAAAAACATTCGTTGGACTGATCAATAGGATTTCCGCATAACAGCATCATAATCATCTTCAACGGGTGCCTCCCAAGGGCGCCTCGCCGGCAGTCTTTCCGTGCACAGCAACGGGAAGGGCTGCCTTCTCGTGCCTGCGAAAGGATAGAGCCATGAGCACGACCCAATGCGGAACTGACCTCGACCTCCTCCATGAGCGCCGTAAACCTGCCGGTTTCGTCGCGGGCATCATGGTGCGAACGACATCCGTATGGCGTGCCCTCCGCAATCGCATGGTCGCCAACAGCCTCTATGATCTCGATGACTATCAGTTGAACGACATCGGGATCACGCGGCGCGATGTGATCGCAGCGCTCGAGCATTCCAGCGTGCTGGATGACCCGACGCGGCTGCTGGCTGGCGCCGCCCGCCAGCACTCCCGCACGCGGTTTGCCCGTACGCCAGGCCGCTGACCTCCCAAGTTTCCCCGCAGGGTGATAGCCAATAGCCCTGCCTCTTGCCCGGCCGGTTAATCCGCGCCGGGCTTTTTTCATATGTGGCGTCGTTGTTATTGGCCGGTCTTGGTGCCGTCAGCCGGCGAGGTTCTCCCGCCGCCAAAATAGGTTTCGAAGATCTGCTCCATGTTCTTCTGGTAGGTTTTCTGCACGTCCAGTCCGCTGTCGAACATGCTGTTGAGTATGTCGCGATAGACATCGGTCGGGCCCGCGGAGTTCGTGGTGCCGGTCGAAGGCCCTGGGAACGCTCCCCCCATCATGTCCTGGAATGCCTTTGCGAAAGGATTGTCCGCAAATGGATTGGCTGACGTCGTCTCCGCGGGCTTGTCCATGCCCCACATCGAGCGCATCTGCTGGAGGAACGGGTTGTCGAGGCCGGTGGCGCTGGGTTGTGCGTGCTTCGGCTGCAGTCCCATGTTCTCGAGCCATTGTCGCTGCATCTGGCCAAGCGGAGAGGCGGAAAACGCGTCGCTGCCACCCGTCATCTGCCCGGTCATCTGCTTGAACAACCCACCCATCAGCGCGTCTGCCATGGCGGGCATGATCTTCTTGTAGATCTCCTGCCCGATGCCTGTGAACTGCTCGGCCTGCTGGGCAATGGCGCGCGAAACGTCCTTCGAACCGAACAGGCGTGCCAGGACCTCGTTTCCATCGGCCAGGCCCTGCGGCGTAAACGCCCGGCTCATGTCCTCGAAATATTTGGCGTAAGCGCCTGAAAACAGGCTGCTCATCAGCTGCGTCAGGTCATAAGGCTCGCTGCTGGTGCGCTTGAAGCCGGCAGAGAAGGCAGGCATCAGCGCCGCCATCGCCTGCGCCGCCTGTTCCTGCGCCAGGTTGAACTGCTTGGCGAGTGCCTCGATGCTCGCGCCGTTCTGAGCCCTCAGCATCATGTCGAACAGTGGCAGCATGGAGCGATCCTTTCCGGCCGGGTTCACCCATCCTATCGCCGGAAAGCCGCCACCGCAAACCGCCCTAGGCGGTTTTGACGCTAATACTGGTATTCCTCGAAAACCGGCTCAACAGAGCCGTTCCAGCGGCCGTTGAAGAGGGCCAGCATGTCCTGTGCCATGGTCGTCTTCTTGGCGAGAACCTCTTCGAGCGGCTGCAGGAAGATGCTTTCGTCCTGGCCTTCGCCATTCAGGCGGGCACGGGACTTGAGCCCAGCCTTGGAGATCGCCAGCACCTCACGGGATGCCTCAAGCACGGACCGGCCGCGGATCTGCGCGTCGAGACCCTTGGCGGGAACCGCGTCGCGCATCGCCACGACATCCTCGAAGGTCCATTCGGCGGTAAGTTTTTCCGCATCGGCAAGCGCCGTGTCATCGTAAAGCAACCCGACCCAGAAGGCGGGGAGCGCACAGATTCGGCGCCACGGGCCGCCATCGGCGCCACGCATCTCCAGGAAGCGCTTCAGGCGCACATCGGGGAAGAGCGTCGAGAGATGGTTGATCCAGTCGCCCATCGTCGGCTCCCAGTCCGTGATCTCTCCCTTCAGCGCGCCGTTCATGAACTGGCGGAAGGTGATGTTCGTGCAGTCGCGGTATTTGCCGTCGCGGACGATGAAATACATCGGCACGTCGAGCGCCCATTCGACATAGTCGTTGAAGCCGAAATCCGGCTTGAAGACGAAGGGCAGCACGCCGGCGCGCTGGTTGTCGGTATCGCGCCAGATATCGCCGCGCCAGGAGAGGAGGCCGTTCGGCTTGCCCTCAGTGAAGGGCGAGGAGGCAAACAGCGCCGTTGCGAGGTACTGCAGCTTCATCGAGACGCGCATCTTGCGCGCCATGTCTTCTTCCGAGGAGAAGTCGAGGTTCACCTGGATGGTGCAGGTGCGGTACATCATGTCGAGGCCCTGCTTGCCGACCTTCGGCATGTAGTTCGTCATGATGCCGTAGCGGGACTTCGGCATCCGCGGCGTCTCGTTGAACGACCATTTCGGGCTGCCGCCGAGGCCAAGGAAGCCGATGCCCATCGGCTCGGCGATTTCCTTCAGGATCGCCAGGTGCTGGTTGGATTCCTTGCAGGTCTCGTGAATGTTTTCGAGCGGCGCGCCCGACAGTTCGAACTGCCCGCCCGGCTCGATCGAGATCGCGCCCTGGCCGGATTGCTCGCCAAGACCGATGATGTTGTCGCCGTCCATGATCGGCTCCCAGCCGAGCTTGGCCTGCATGCCCTTGAGTAGCGCGGAGATGCTGGCGTCACCGGAATAAGGAACCGGGCTGTTGTCGGCGCGGAAGAAGGCGAACTTCTCGTGTTCCGTGCCGATGCGGAATTTGTCCTTTGGTCGCGCGCCCACTTCCAGATAGCTCGAAAGCTCGGACACCGAAGAAAGCGGTGTCTGGTCTGTCGTGTCTCGCGCCATAAAAAATACCTTGTTCGAACAGTCTGATCGGACGCCACAATCCGTACGGGAGCCGGCTGATTGGACCGAATTGATGTGCGGCGCAAGTGAATTTCTTTCAACGCATCTTCAGAAAATCAACGCCGCTGTGTCAATTCCGCCGCCACGCTTCAACGCCAGTCGCCGATGGCTGCCTGGATGACGGCGAGAGCCGCAACGGCGGCCGTATCGGCCCGCAAAATCCGGGGACCTAAAGGGATCGCCGTGACGAAGGGCAGGGCGCGAAGCCGCTGGCGTTCTTCTTCCGAAAACCCGCCTTCCGGACCAACGAGAAGCGCGAGCTGCGTTTCCTCGATGCGCGAGAGGATCGGGAGCGGGTTTTGGCCCTCGTCGCCCTCGTCACAGAAGATGATGCGGCGCTCAGTCGGCCAACTATCGAGAAGGTCGCTGAGCCTCTTCGGTGCAACGACCTCGGGCACCGAAAGGATGCCGCATTGCTCGGCGGCTTCCACGACATTTGCCTGGAGCCGGTCCAGATTGGTGATCTTGCCCTGCACATGCTGGGTCATGACCGGCTGCAGCAGACCGGCGCCCATCTCCACCGCTTTCTGGACAAGGTAATCGAGCCTGCCAACCTTCAGCGGGGCAAACAGGTAATGCAGACCCGGCGTCGGAGGCTGCGGCCGCGTCTGCTCCACGGCGTGGAGTTGGATCTTCTTGCGGCTTGGGAAGGTGATCTTCGCCCGCCACTCGCCATCGCGTCCGTTGAAGACGAGAACGTCGGAGCCTTCATCCATGCGCAGCACATTGGCGAGATAGTTGAACTGCTCGGGCGTTACCTCGTGCCGGGCGTCCGCCCCAAGCGGTGCCTCGATGAAAAGCCTCTGCATTCGAAAATTGGCGCGCATGAAAACCCTCGCTACAAGAACAGCGCGAACATAACCGTCGCGATGAGCGCCGCAAGCGCTGCCGATGCGGGAAGCGTGATCATCCAGGCCGCAATGATGGACAGGAAATGCGAGCGGCGCACAAGGCGGCGATGTCTCATCTCCTCATCCGTGCGAGGTTTGGGCTCGCTTACGTCCGGCTCCTTGCCGGCCCGGACCCGCATGTATTCGTAACGGCGCCTGGAGTGGCGGGTGTACCACTCTCGGAAGAAGCCGACGCCGAACACGGCGCCGACCGCAATGTGGGTCGAGGATACCGGCAGGCCGACCCAGGATGCCACGATCACCGTCAGCGCTGTCGACAGCGATACGCAGTAAGCGCGCATCGGGTTGAGCTTGGTGATCTCCGCGCCGACGAGCTTGACGAGCTTCGGCCCATAGAGGATGAGGCCGAGCGAGATGCCGACCCCGCCGATGACGAGTTCCCAATAGGGCACGTGGACGTCGTCAGCCACTCCGCTCTGGGCCGCCGAGACGATTGCGGCGAGAGGGCCTACGGCGTTCGAGACATCATTTGCACCATGGGCGAATGACAGGAGTGCCGCTGAGCAAACGAGCGGGATGCGGAAGAGCTTGCGCAGTGACTGGTTGCGGTTCTCCAATCCCTCCGCCTGCCGGGCGATCACCGGGATCAGCAGGCGCCAGGCAACAAGCCCGACAACGAGGGTGATCAGCGTTGCGACCGAGACGGGGACATGCACCAGCTGCCCGAGCCCGATCAGCGAGAGGAAGCCGGCAAAGGCGCCCACCATGATGCCGATCAGCGCCGGCACCCAACGCTTGGCCGCACTGATCTTGTCATGCTGGTAGATGATCGTTTCCTTGATGACGAACAGGAACAAGGCGGCAATGACTGCGCCGAGGATCGGCGAGAAAACCCAGCTCGCGGTGATCCCGGCGACGGTGCCCCAACTGACGGCGGAAAAGCCCGCGGCAGCAATGCCGGCACCCATCACACCGCCGACAATCGTATGGGTGGTGGAGATCGGTGTCCCGAACCAGGTCGCGACGTTGATCAGCACCGCCGCGGAAAGAAGGGCTGCCATCATCGCCCAGATCATCACCTCGGGACTGCTGATCGCTTCCGGCGGCAAAATGCCTGTGGCGATGGTGGTCGCCACGCCGCGCCCTGCAATCACCGCGCCCGCGACCTCGAAGACGGCGGCTAGCCCTAAGCCGAATGCCATGGTCATGGCGCGCGCGCCGACCGCTGCACCAATATTGTTGGTGACGTCGTTGGCGCCGATATTCATGGCCATGTAGGCGGCAAGACCCGAGGCGGCGATGACGAGGACGGCTCCCGGCTCGCCCGTCACATAAGCTCCGGCGAAGATCGCAACGAGAATGATGAACAGCAGCGCGGCACCCGGCGCTGCAAGCCCGCGGGACGTCTGACGCGCGGCCTCCTCAACGGAGGTGAACTTTTCCAGATCTTTGTCGAGGGTCGGCTTCGCCAATCGTGGCCGTCGGCTCATGATCCCGCCTTGGATGTGAAAATAATCGCCCGCCGCTGGAAGCACGCGGGCATCGGTTCATCGGTAAGATCGAGGCTTTTGGCCTAAAGGCAAGGGCCGGCCATGGCAACACGGGTTGCCGCCTAGCCAGCAACCTTGGTCTGCGCGCCCGCAAGCAGCGGTTCCATCTTCTCGGCAAACTGCAGGAAGAGGATCTTCAACTCAGGTTCGTGGACACGCGTCGCAGCCTCTTCACACGAGACCCATTCGATCTTGCGCGACCCCTTCTCCGGAAAGCTCTTCAGGCATTCATCGACTTCCAGCGCATGAACCTGCACCACGACCGGAATTTTCAGGCCGTTGTCGAGCGTCTTGCGATAGTGGTAGTGGCCAAGCGGTTCCTTCTCCACCTTGCCCTTCACGCCGACCTCTTCATAGGCCTCGCGCTCGGCAACCTGGTGCGCCTTCTTGTCGGTCATCGGCCAGCCCTTGGGGATGACCCAGCGTCCCGTATCGCGGCTGGTTGCCACCAATACTTCAAGCAGGCCCTGCTTTTTCTTCATGCGGTAGCACAACGCAGCATACTGCTGTCGCGGCGGCCGCTGCAGCATCAAGTGTAGATTGCGTTTTACCTTGCTCATGAAGCCCAATTCTGACCTGCCTCCGATGGTTGCCAGCTTGTAATATAGTGATTGCGCCAGGCTTAACGAGCTCGGCCGCCGGGAAGATCCGGAGTCATCACTATTTGGTCGCTGAATGGAGATAGTTGGCGCAGCTCGCTACGGCGTCAACGGGTAAATTGCACAGCTGTTCATTTGGTGGGCGGCGCCGGGTCACGGTAGGCAACAAAAAAGCCGGCGCTGAGGCCGGCTTTTCGATCCGATAATCGGTGACGTCCTAGAATTTGTAGGAGACGCCGAAGTTGATCGCGTGCGTCAGAATGTTGGTCTCGAGTTTCGAGCCGCTGTCGATGTCCACGTCGATCCAGGAATAGTTGCCCTTGTATTCGGTGAAGACCGACCAGTTCTCGTTCACCTCGTAACGAACGCCGGCCTGCGCCTGGAGCGTCGCGCCGCCGAACTGGTAGTTGAAGGTGCGGCCGGTCGGGCGCGTCACCTCAACATGCGGAACGTTGATGCCGACACCAGCGCCGACGTAAGGCTTGAACGGACCTTCGAGGTCGAACTTGTAGAGCGCGTTGACGGTGAGCAGGTTCAGGCCGTCGGTGAACTCGAACGTCGTCCAGCCGGGGGATTTCGTGAAGGTCGCGTCGTCGGCATAAACCTTGGCGTGGGTATAGTCGAGCGAGATACCCCAGTTGGCCAGAGCACCGCCCTCGAACCAGTAGGTACCGCGTATACCCCAGTAGGGAGGCATCTGGAAGGATTTCGTGTCCCAGCCGGCGGTGAAGTCGGTAGCGCCTGCTCCCGATACGCTGACATCCGAATGCGGCGCGAACTGGAAGCCGCCGTAACCGGAGATTTCAAAACCGCCACGGCTGGTAACTTCTTCAACCGGAGCAGCGATCGGCGCTTCAACGGTAGCCATGTCGGCAGCCTGGGCTGCACCCGCAGCAAGCGCTGCAGAAAGGATGGAAAGCGAAAGGAGTTTGCGCATGAATCAGCCCGCGGAATGGGATTGGCAATCGATATGCCATATTGTAGCTGCCGGCGCTTCGCCGGTCTGTGCTTTTTCTGCACCAGTTATCGACGAAGCTAAAGCAGTTATGGTTAATCAATTCTGAAGTGTAGGCAGAAAGCGGCCAACGCCGCTCCCTGACTTGCCAGGCGCGCCGCTCAACCGCCGAAAATGGTGCGGAAGATGTCGACGCCGCGATCCTGGAAGCTCACGTCGCCCTGCTTGTTGCCGGGGCCGATGACGATGACCTTGGCGCCGATATCGGCGCGGGCATAGAGATGCTCGACATCCTTGTTCATCATGCGGATGCAGCCCGACGACATGTTGAGGCCGATCGTCCAGGGCTGGTTGGTGCCGTGGATGCGGAAGATCGTGTCGCGGCCGCCCTTGTAGAGATACAAGGCCCTTGCACCGAGCGGGTTGTCGATGCCGCCCGGCATGACGACGGGCAGGATACGGCCGGCACGCGCCTCGCGGGCACGCATTTCTGCCGGCGGACGCCAGTCCGGCCATTCAGCCTTGCGACCGACCTTGACGACGCCGGACCAGCCGAAGCCTTCGCGGCCAACGCCAATGCCGTAGCGGGTGGCGCGATCGCGGCCTTCGACGTAGTACAGGAACTTGTTGTTGGTATCGACGATGATCGTGCCCGGCTTCTCGTTCGTCGTGAACCGGACGCTGCGCCGCTTGTACTTTTCAGGCACTTCCCGCTGCTTTGCGACCTGGGTCACGGCACTTGTCGGCCGCTCCACATGCGGTGAGGCGGGGCTGAAAGCGCCGGCGCTCGTTGCGGTCAGGAAAATCGCCCCAGCCAGGCCTGCTGCGGCTGCCAAGATGCTTTTCTTCATTCCACCCATCCCCGTTTCTCCAGAAGCACAAGAAGCTAGCGGCTGAAGAACGCAAAGCAAGCATTAAGCGGGGTGGGAAGGACAGGTGACGCGAAACAAGACAGCTGCACTGTGGCGCAGCTGCCTCACTTTTTAGCCGAAATAGGCGGTGTTACATCACGATGACACGGGTTCCGACATTCACCCGCTCGTAGAGATCAACGACATCTTCGTTGCGCATGCGGATGCAGCCGGAGGAAACGGCGCTCCCGATTGTCCAGGGCGCGTTGGTGCCATGGATGCGGTAAAGCGTCGAACCGAGGTAAAGCGCGCGTGCACCCAGCGGGTTCTCCGGACCGCCTTCCATGCGCGCCGGCAGGTAGTGACCCTTTGCCGCTTCGCGCGTGATCATCTCCTTCGGCGGCACCCAGCTCGGCCATTCCGCCTTGCGGGTGATCTTGTGGGCGCCCGCCCATTCAAAGCCCGGCTTGCCGACGCCGACGCCGTAACGGCGGGCCTGGCCGCCTTCCATGACGAGGTAAAGGAAGCGGTTGTTGGTATCGATCACGATCGTGCCCGGCTTTTCCTTCGTGGCATAGGAAACCACCTGCGGCAGGAACTGGGGCTCGAGCTGGCTGCGGATCGGCCGGTTGGCGCGCATCGCGACCGGTTGCACGGGGCGGCGGTCAAGGACACCGCGCCGCGCCGGCTGTGCCTGCCGCTGCTGGTAGACCGGGCGCGGCCGGTAGACGACCCGCGGCTGGGCGGCTTGGCGCGGATAGGCGACGCGGGCGTTCGGGCCGGCAAGCTGCATCACCCACGGGGCGGCAAGATCAGGGCTTACCACCACAGGGGGGCGCTCGCGATAACGCTCCTGTGCGAAACTGGGACCGGAAAGGGAGGCAGCAAAGGCAATCGCCAGAAGCAGGGTCTTCTTCATGCTCGGATCCACTCGTTACAATCACCGACCGGGCTCAGTTGGAGGGCCCGTGTTGACGAACATGGTGATCGTCAGGTGAAAGCGAATGGTAAACGGGTGGCGCTCAGGCCTTGCGCTAACGCATAAAGTGTCTGGCAGGGTTACCGTGTGGTTGTCTGATATGGTTGACGGCAGCTGAAGCGGGTGGATAGGCCGTTAACCCGGACGATTTGCGAGGGGGAGTGAATGACGAAACCAGGGATCATCATCGGCGAAGACGGCAGGGGGCGCTGCGCCTGGCACGGGGGGCTCGAGGACTACCGCCGCTACCACGACCAAGAATGGGGCCGCCCAGTCACCGATGATTTCCGCCTGTTCGAGAAGATCTGCCTTGAAGGCTTTCAATCGGGCCTCTCCTGGCTCACCATCCTCAGGAAGCGGGAGAGTTTCCGGGCTGCCTTTGCCGGTTTCGACTTCGACAAGGTCGCCCACTTCGGGGAGGGTGACGTTGAGCGCCTGGTGGCGGACGCCGGCATCATTCGCCACCGCGGCAAGATCGTGTCCACCATCAACAACGCGAAGCGCGCCGTCGAGATGCGCGAGGAATATGGTTCGCTCGCGAAATTCTTCTGGAGCTTCGAGCCGGCCGCGTCCGAGCGTCCGCTGGTGATGGATCTGGAAACGCTGCGGGCCAATCCGACCACGGCAGTTTCCGTGCGCCTTTCCAAGGACTTGAAGAAGCGTGGCTGGACCTTTGTCGGCCCGACCACCGTCTATGCCTTCATGCAGGCGATGGGGCTGGTGAACGACCATCTCGACAGCTGTTATTGCCAGGCCGAGGTGGAGAACCTGCGGCTTCGGTTCAAACGCCCTTAATCTCGAGCAGGATCTGGTGCAGGTCCGACAGTGTCTCGATCTGGCGGAAACGTGGTGCGTCGCTCGGTGGCTCCACATGCTCGACAGCCCAGGTGAGGGCGTGCGGCACGAAGACGCCCCAGGAGCCCGCCGCGATTGCCGGCACGATGTCGGATTTCAGCGAGTTGCCGACCATCATAGCGCGCTCGGGCCCATCGGCGAGCTTGGAAAAGATGCGCCGATAGGTCGTGGCGCTCTTGTCACTGACGATCTCGACCGCATCAAAAAAGTCGCCAAGCCCCGACTGGGCGAGCTTGCGCTCCTGGTCGAACAGGTCGCCCTTGGTGATCAGCACCAGCAGGTTTTCGCCGTTCAGCGCTTCCAGCGTTTCTTCGACATGCGGCAGCGTCTCCACCGGGTGCTGAAGGAGCTCGCGGCCGATGCTCAGGATCTCGCCGATCGCCTTGGTCGGCAGCTTGCCTCCGGTGATCTCGATCGCCGTCTCGATCATCGACAGGGTGAACCCCTTGATGCCGAAACCATAATAGGCGAGGTTGCGCTTCTCGGCTTCCAGCAGGCGGGCGGAAATGTCCGAGCCCTCCGCATAGTCGGCGAGCAGCGCCTGGAAATGTTCTTCCGTCCAGCGATAATATTGCTCGTTCTGCCAGAGCGTATCGTCGGCATCGAAGCCGATGGCGGTGATCGGTCTCATGAAATCCACCTCATGGCGTTCATATGGCAGACCCGGGACGCCGGGCAAGACTGACCTCGCCGGCGCGTCATCCTGGTTACTTGCCCCGGGCCTTCAGCCAGGCCTGCATCTTGGCGATCTCGGCTTCCTGCGCCTTGATGACCTCTTCCGCCAGCTTGCGCAGTTCCGGGTCCTTGCCGTGTTCAAGCTCGACCCGCGCCATGTCGATTGCCCCCTGGTGATGGGGGATCATGCCGCGCACGAAATCCACATCGGCATCGCCAGAATAGGTAATGGCCATGTCCTTGTGCATCTTTTCGTTCGCCGCCTTGAAGTCCTGCGTAGACTTGGGCTCACCCGTGCCTTGAGCCGGCATCCCAGCCGCACCGTGACTATGTCCCTGCATTGTCTGCTGTCCGTAGGCCCATGGCGAGGTTGCGGAAACGATGACCGCAGCCATGACAAAAGTCTTGAGAGACATGGGTTCTTGTCCTCTGTTTCGATGAATGGGATTGGACGGAGCAGGTACCACTCAGTCTCGGGGAGGCGGTATCGGCAATGTCGCGACGCGTGGCATGAATCGGATAGTATGGCGCCACCGCAGGAAATCAACCTGAGGGGAAGCGGGTGGCAATGACCTGATGGACCGCCTGGGAATTCCGGCTGAGTTCTCCGAAGGGCGCAACGGTCCAGCTCCAGTCGCGCAATGCCGGGGGAGTGGCGACACCGTGCATCAGGTCCGCCTCCTCGGTGACGCGGCCTTGCTTGTCCGTCACGGTGTAGGATGTATCGGTGATGAGAACCACCTTGCAGGGAAGCATCTGCAATCCGTCAAGATGCGCCTGGATCAGTGATCGCAGTATCTCCGGCTGCTCCGGCCGCCCGTCGCGCGCCAGTTGCCGCACGGCGCCAACGCCGATCTGCGAAAGAACATTAACGGATACGACGAGATCGAGAAACGGCACCTGCCTCAGGAAGGCGAGCGGCTCCAGTGGCTTACCCGTCAAGATGCCGTCGAGCCCGGAAATATCGCGCCAGATCAGCCGGGTATTCGAAAGCCGCCTTGCCGAAAGCCATGCGCGAACCGTCGCAAGATGAACCAGATCGACAAGCACGACCGTGTCGAAGCTGCGGGCGAGAAACTCGATCGGCACGTCGCGCAGCAAGCCGGAGCCGAGAACAATCGCCGTGCGCCGCTGCTTCATGCCCTCGACAGTCTCGCGGATGACGGTCTTGCAGTTGGCCTCGTGCGGCGCCCATTGAGCCGAGCATCGCCGGGCGCGCGACCAGAGACTGACCGATGAGCGGACAAAGGGCCGGAACGCTTTCGGCGTGATCGGGCAGGTCGCGGCATATTGAGCGGCTTCGAGGATCATGGGGGTGCGTTATCATCATCAGCGAACCTTCACCAGCCGCCGCCCTTGCCGCTTCCGTCGTCATCCTCTAAGAAACCGCTCACAAATCCGGCCTCTTCAGGCCGCTGGCAATGGATTTTCGATCATGAGCGACAAACAGAAAAAGCCCCAGAAACTGAAGGCGCGCCTGCCGCGTGGCTTCGTCGATCGTTCCGCTGCCGATATCCATGCGACCAACGAGATGACGGCAAAGATCCGCGAGGTCTATGAACGTTACGGTTTCGATCCGGTCGAAACGCCGCTTTTCGAATATACCGATGCGCTCGGCAAATTCCTGCCGGACAGCGATCGCCCGAACGAAGGTGTGTTCTCGCTGCAGGATGACGACGACCAGTGGATGTCGCTCCGTTACGACCTGACGGCGCCGCTTGCCCGCCATGTGGCGGAGAACTTCAACGAGATCCAGTTGCCGTTCCGCACCTACCGCGCCGGTTATGTGTTCCGCAATGAGAAGCCCGGCCCGGGCCGTTTCCGCCAGTTCATGCAGTTCGATGCCGATACCGTTGGTGCACCCGGCGTCCAGGCCGATGCCGAAATGTGCATGATGATGGCCGACACCATGGAAGCGCTCGGCATCAAGCGCGGCGACTACGTGATCCGCGTCAACAACCGCAAGGTCTTGGATGGCGTGATGGAAGCAATCGGGCTCGGTGGCGACGACAAGGCCGGCCAGCGGCTGAACGTCCTGCGCGCGATCGACAAGCTCGACAAATTCGGCACCGAAGGCGTAAAGCTGCTGCTTGGTCCGGGCCGCAAGGACGAGTCCGGCGACTTCACCAAGGGCGCGGGCCTCGGCGAGGAGCAGATCGAAAAGGTTCTCTTCTTCGTTGGTATCAAGGATTATGCGCAGAGTGCCGACCAGCTTGCCGCACTCGTGGCAGGGACTGCCAAGGGTGCCGAGGGCGTGGACGAACTGAACGCGATCCGCGCCATGGCGATGGGTGCGGGCTACGAGGCGGACCGCATCAAGATCGACCCGTCGGTCGTGCGTGGCCTTGAATACTACACCGGCCCGGTCTTCGAAGCCGAACTCCTGTTCGACGTCACCAATGAGAAGGGTGAAAAGGTTGTCTTCGGCTCCGTTGGTGGTGGCGGGCGTTACGACGGCCTCGTGTCACGCTTCATGGGCCAGCCAGTGCCGGCAACCGGCTTCTCGATCGGCGTCTCGCGCCTCATGACGGCGCTGAAGAACCTCGGCAAGCTAGGCCAGGATGAGGTCATCGCACCTGTCCTCGTCACCGTCATGGACGGCGATGTCGAAAGCATGGGCCGCTACCAGCGCTTCACCCAGGAGCTTCGAGCCGCCGGCATCCGCGCCGAGATGTACCAGGGCAACTGGAAGAAGTTCGGCAACCAGCTGAAATATGCCGACCGTCGTGGTTGCCCGATCGCCATCATCCAGGGTGGTGATGAGCGCGCGCAAGGCGTGGTGCAGATCAAGGACCTGATCGAGGGCAAGCGCCTGTCCGGCGAGATCGAGGACAACGCCTCCTGGCGCGAGGCCCGTGTGGCGCAGGAAACCATTGGCGAGGCTGAACTTGTTGCCAAGGTGAAGGAAATCCTCGAAGCGCAGGCCGAGGATCGCAGGCGGGCGCGCTAGCCATGCCGATGATCGACATGCCCGAATTTGCCGGCGACCTGCTCGCCGAGTTCGCCCGGCGGGATGCGGAGCGTGTCAACACGCCGGTGATCCAGCCGGCAGAGCCGTTCCTGGACATGGCGGGCGAGGATCTGCGCCGGCGCATTTTCCTCACCGAAAGCGAAACCGGCGAGAGCCTCTGCTTGCGGCCGGAGTTCACCATCCCGGTCTGCCTGAGACACATCGCCAGCGCCACTGGCACCCCGCGGCGTTACGCCTATTTGGGCGAAGTCTTTCGGCAGCGACGTGATGGCTCAAACGAGTTTTACCAGGCGGGCATCGAAGACCTTGGCGACGACGCAACGGCTGCCGCGGATGCGCGCGCTATCGGTGATGCGCTCGGGATCCTGAAGCGGGTCCTTCCCAAGGCGGATCTCAGGCTGACGCTCGGCGACCAGGCTGTGTTCGAGGCGGTCGTGAAGGCCTTGGGGCTGCCGCACGGATGGCAACGCCGCCTGATCCATGCCTTTGGCGACATGGCGCATCTGGAAGCCTTGCTGGAGCGGTTGGCGCGGCCGCAGCCGGTTGCCGGTCTCGATCCGGATATCTCGGCGATGATGGCAGCGGGGGATGAAGCGGGCCTTGTCGAGCGCCTCGACCGGACCATGCAGGAAACTGGCTACTCCACCAATGCCAGCCGCTCGCCGGCCGAGATCGCCAAGCGGCTGAAGGAAAAGCTCGAGCTTTCGCAGACCCGCCTTGATGGCACGGCGTTGCTCCTGCTGCGCGAATTCCTGACGCTGCAGCTACCGCTGTCCGATGCGCCGGCGGCGCTCGCAGGTTTTGCGGATGCCGCGGGCCTCAAGCTGGGCGATGCCGTCAGCCTGTTCAATGCGCGTCTTCAGTCGCTCGCGGACGCCGGTGCGGACATCTCGGCGATGACCTATCGCGCCGCGTTCGGTCGTCCGCTCGATTACTATACTGGCCTTGTCTTCGAGGTGACGGCAGCGGGTTCAACCGCAGTGCTCGCCGGTGGTGGCCGCTTTGACCGGCTGATGACGCTGCTTGGCGCCAGGGAGCATATCCCGGCGGTCGGCTTCTCCCTTTGGATCGACCGGATCGAGGCGGCGAGGGCAAGACAATGAATGCCATAACGATTGCTCTTCCCTCCAAGGGACGCATCAAGGAAGAAACCGCAGCCGTCTTCGAACGTGCCGGCCTCTCCATCTCGGCTGTCGGCAATGACCGGTCCTATCGCGGCCGCGTTGCCGGGATCGAAGGCGTTGAGATCGCCTACCTCTCCGCATCCGAAATCGCCCGCGAGCTTGCGGCCGGCGCCGTCGATTTCGGTGTCACCGGCGAGGACCTGGTTCGCGAAGGCATGCCGGGCGTCGACGCCAAGGTCGAGTTCTGTGCGCGCCTCGGCTTTGGCCATGCCGATGTCGTGGTGGCGGTTCCGGAAATCTGGCTCGATGTCGAGACCATGGCGGATCTTGGCGACGTCGCCGCCGACTTTCGCGCCCGCCATGGGCGGCGCCTGCAGATAGCCACGAAATACTGGCGGCTGACGCAGCAGTTCTTCTCCGCCAAGCACGGCATCCAGCTTTACCGGATCGTCGAAAGCCTTGGCGCGACCGAAGGTGCGCCGGCGGCCGGCCAGGCGGACATCATCGTCGACATCACCTCGACGGGCTCGACGCTACGCGCCAACCATCTCAAGGTCCTGAGCGACGGCGTGATCCTCAAGTCTGAAGCCTGTCTCGTTCGTGCCCGCAAGCCCGGTCATGACGAGGATAGGCGGATCTCGCAGATCATCGAGGCCGTTCACGCCTCCCTCTGAAGCCGTGGGCCTGTTGCAAAAGCCAACAAAAAACCCGCCGGATATCGGATCCGGCGGGCGAGGCTTGGGCAGGGAAGTCGTTAGGCTAGGCAGCGAATGCGACAGAACCGCGGCGACGTGCGTCGATCGAATAAGCACCAGCTCCAGCAGCGGCGAGCGCCAGGAAGCCACCGCCGAGTGATACGTTCTTCCAGAAGATCAGGCCGTTGAACACGGTCAGCAGGCCATTTGCTTCAGGCGAGAAGCTTGGGATGTTGATCGCGCCGTTGTGGAAAACGAAGGCGGTGAACCAGCAGAACACGGCAAGCAGCAGGGCGGCGATCCTGGTCTGGAAGCCGGTGAGAATGGCAAGACCGGCAACAAGTTCGAAGACGCCGACGAGATAAGCGAGCAGCGTGGCGGCAGGCAGCCCGGCGCCGGCAATCATGCCGGCCGTGCCGGACGGATCAACGAGCTTCTGGAAGCCGGACATCACGAACATGATGGACAGCACGATGCGGGCGGCAAGAAGCAGGGTGTTGGTAGAAGAAGAATTGGACATTGGAGGTCTCCAGGTGATCTCAAAGGGCGTTGCATTTCCTGGACTCCAATGTGCCGCTTTTTATTTGTCTCCGGAAGATGAACAAGCGTTGACGAATTGTTCGACAATATCGAACGTGCGAGTCGTCAGATCTCTTCGATCCGTCGCGCCTTCTCAGGCAGGACGGAAAGCTCCCGCCAGTCGATCTCCTCGAGCAACAGGTTGTATTCATCGACATTCACGTGGTGCGCGGCACGAAGTTCCTCCAGCCGCCGGCGCTGCGCGGCAATGGCTGACAGCGCCAGCCGCCGGTAGTTCGTCAGCGATGTCGGCTCACCGCTCTTGGACAGGGCCTGCTGCTCGAGGCGGAACTTCGTCCTCAGCAGCTCCGCCTCCTCTTCCTGCGCCTCTTCCAGCTCCTCCAGCCCGGCCGCATTGATCTGCTGGCGGACTTCCGCCAGTTCGCGTGGACCATCGGCACGGCGATCGAGGCCCAGCCAGCGGATGATCGGGCTGAGCGTCAACCCTTGCACAACCAGCGTCGCCAGCACCACGGCGAAGGCAGTCAGCACAACGAGGTCACGTTGCGGGAAATCAGCCGGAAGCGCAAAGGCGGTGGCAAGCGTGAGCAAGCCGCGCATGCCGCACCAGCCAGCCAGAATGCCCTGGTTCAGGCTCGCGGGCTCCGGCTGGCCGTTGCGGACGGCGTAGAAGGCATGGATGCGGTTGAAACCGACGCAGACGATGAAGCGGACGACGATGCAGGTGACGACGACAGCCAGCGCGAAGGCGGCGGACTGGGCAATATGGTCCGGCTCCATCTCAGCCACGATGTTGCGGGCCTGCATGCCCATCAACAGGAACGCCATGACGTTGAGCACGAACACCACCGCCGTCCACACCGCATAGGACTGCACCCGCATCCGGACGCTGCTGACCGAATTGCTGCTCCGCGCGATGGTCATGGCGAAGGTGACGATGGTCAGAACCGCAGAGAGGCCGAGGCGCGAGGCAACTATCCAAAGCAGGAAGGTCTGCACGAACTGGAGCAGGTTGCCGCCAAGCGTGCCGCTGACGAGGCTGGTGATGTAGCGCATGCCATATGCCGCAACGAAGCCGAGGAGGATGCCGCCCGGCACCGCAAGCGCGACATGCAGCCCGACCTCACTGTTCATGTGGCCGGCTTCCTGGACGGCGAGTGCTGCATCAAAGATCAGCAACGCGGCGGCATCGTTGAACAGGCTTTCGCCCCGAAGAACCGTGTCCGTGTTGCGCGGGATCGCCATGGACGAAAGCACGGCCGTTGCCGCGGCAGCATCCGGTGGCGCCACGATCGCGCCAAGCACCAGCGCCGCAGCAACTGGCAGCCCGGCAAATGCCCAACCGATCCAGGCAACCGCCGCGGCGGTGAAGACGACGCCGCCGATCGCGAACACGAACAGCGGCAGCCAGAAGCGCCGGGCAGTTCCAATCGGAAAGTCGAAAGCCGCATCAAGCAACGCCGGTGCGATAAAAAGTGCGAGCGCCGTGGCTGGATGAAGAGTAATATGCGGAATGCCGGGTATGAGAGCCACGGCCGCCCCTGCCAGAGCCAGCATGGAAGGGTAGGGGACCGCAAGACGGCGCGATACCTGAAGCAGCACCACCGCGATCAGGAGCAGGACAAGAAGGCTTTCGAAAAAACTCATGGGACGGATGACCCCTGGCTTTGGCGGAGAGATGAAGCGAAGCTATCAGGTATCCTCTTTGGTCCCCGCAGCAAGGTTTTACTGCCCGTTAACCATGCATGGCTACAAAATCGGCAGCGCGGAATGAAAGCGCGCCAACCTTAGTGGGATCAACATGTACGTTGTATCAGTGCTCGACAATGGCGACCAGCGGACCTTCGTGTCCGAGAATCTCAAAGTCGTGGATCGCATTGTGTATGCGACCATCTGCGGGTCGTCCAAACAGTTCCTGCTGGCCGATGTCGTGGACATCGTTCCGGTGGAAGCCGCACGGGCCAGAATGCCGTCCGCGCGGAACATGACATCGCAAGTGCAGTAATCGAACTCCATCACCAGCTTTGGCTGTGCTGATCACATTCATGGGTGCAGCCATCGAGGGCCCGTCGACAACTGTCGGCGGGCTTTGGCTTTCTGGCACCTCTGGCAAATGGTCGTGTCTACCAACGCAAAAAGGGCGGTCCGAAGACCGCCCTTCCTGAACTGAACCGGATGGCTCAGATGTAAGACCTTGTGGTCTCACATCATGTCCATGCCGCCCACTTCAGCGCGCTTGACGCGCTGAAGCATTTTAAGTGTATGGGCGGCTTTCACGGACAGCTGCAATCAGACCTTGTGGCCTGATCACATCATGTCCATGCCGCCCATGCCGCCCATGCCGCCTGGCATTGCCGGAGCGTCCTTCTTCGGCAGCTCGGCGATCATGGCTTCCGTGGTGATCAGCAGCGAAGCAACCGAAGCTGCGTTCTGCAGAGCCGTACGGACAACCTTGACCGGGTCGACGATACCCATGGCGATCATGTCGCCGTATTCGCCGGTCTGAGCGTTGTAGCCGAAGTTGTCTTCGTTCTTTTCCAGAACCTTGCCGACAACGATCGAGGCTTCGTCACCAGCGTTGTCTGCGATCTGGCGAACCAGCGACTGCAGAGCGCGGCGAACGATGTTGATGCCGGCTTCCTGGTCGTCGTTGACGCCCTTGACGGCGATCTTCGTGGAGGAGCGCAGAAGAGCGATACCACCGCCCGGAACGATACCTTCCTGAACAGCAGCGCGCGTCGCGTTGAGGGCGTCGTCGATGCGGTCCTTCTTTTCCTTCACTTCAACTTCAGTCGAGCCGCCAACGCGGATGACTGCAACGCCGCCAGCGAGCTTGGCAAGACGCTCCTGCAGCTTTTCGCGGTCGTAGTCCGAGGTGGTTTCTTCGATCTGGGCCTTGATCTGGTTGACGCGGCCTTCGATGTCCGACTTCTGGCCGGCACCGTCGACGATCGTCGTGTTTTCCTTGGAGATCGAAACCTTCTTGGAACGGCCGAGCATGTCGAGGGTAACATTCTCGAGCTTGATGCCAAGATCTTCGGAGATGACAGTGCCGCCCGTGAGGATGGCGATGTCTTCCAGCATGGCCTTGCGGCGGTCGCCGAAGCCAGGAGCCTTGACGGCAGCGATCTTCAGGCCACCGCGCAGCTTGTTGACGACGAGCGTTGCAAGAGCTTCGCCTTCGACGTCTTCAGCGATGATCAGGAGCGGCTTGCCGGTCTGAACAACAGCTTCGAGAACCGGCAGCATGGCCTGCAGGTTGGAGAGCTTCTTCTCGTGAAGGAGAATGTAGGCGTCTTCCAGGTCCGCGACCATCTTTTCCGGGTTGGTCACGAAGTAGGGCGACAGGTAGCCGCGGTCGAACTGCATGCCTTCGACGACTTCGAGTTCGGTTTCAGCGGTCTTGGCTTCTTCGACGGTGATAACACCTTCGTTGCCAACCTTCTGCATGGCTTCAGCGATGTCGAGACCGACCTGCTTGTCGCCGTTTGCGGAGATCGTGCCGACCTGAGCAACTTCTTCAGAGGTGTTGATCTTCTTGGCCTTGGCCTGGAGATCCTTCACGACTTCTGCAACAGCGAGGTCGATACCGCGCTTCAGGTCCATCGGGTTCATGCCGGCTGCAACAGCCTTCTGGCCTTCGCGAACGATCGCCTGGGCAAGAACGGTTGCAGTCGTAGTGCCGTCACCGGCGATGTCGTTGGTCTTCGAAGCAACTTCGCGGACCATCTGGGCGCCCATGTTCTCGAACTTGTCTTCCAGTTCGATTTCCTTGGCGACGGAAACGCCGTCCTTGGTGATGCGCGGTGCACCGAAGGACTTGTCGATAACAACGTTACGACCCTTCGGGCCGAGCGTTACTTTCACTGCGTCAGCGAGAACATCGACGCCACGCAGCATTTTCTCGCGCGCGGTGCGGCCGAATTTAACTTCCTTGGCTGCCATTTTGGTAACTCCTGAAAAGAGGTGTCAGCGATTTCGTTTGGGTGTCAGCGGCGATCAGCCGATGATGCCCATGATGTCGGATTCCTTCATGATCAGAAGGTCTTCGCCGTTGAGCTTGATTTCCGTGCCGGACCACTTGCCGAACAGGACGCGGTCGCCGACCTTGACGTCGAGAGCGGTGATCGAACCCTTGTCGTCGCGGGCGCCCGGGCCAACGGCGACGATTTCGCCTTCAGCCGGCTTTTCCTTGGCAGTATCCGGAATGATGATGCCGCCCTTGGTCTTTTCTTCAGACTCGACGCGCTTTACGACAACGCGGTCGTGCAGGGGGCGGAAAGATGTGCTTGCCATTGTCTTATCCCTCGATCAAATGACATTGACGGATCAGACAGATCCGTAAACTTGATTAGCACTCATCAGTGGCGAGTGCTAACGATCGCCGAGATAAGGGTGTGCCGATCGCTAGTCAAGGACGGCAGCCAAAAATTCGTTGCGATGACCGGAACCTTTCCGAAGATGCTTAACGCGCGATCGTGGTGACACCGCGGCAGGTAAAATCATCAGCTTCCGCGCAATTCTCCTTGCCATGACGGGCGGGCTTTGCGACATCACCGCCATCATTATCGACGGGTAGGCAGGTATGGCAAAGCGCATCCAGAACTTGAGCGACGTGATCGGGGGCTATGACGTGGTCCTGTCCGACGTCTGGGGCGTGGTCCACAACGGCGTCGAGGCCTTCCAGCAATCATGCAAGGCGCTTGCCCAGGCGCGGGAGGCCGGCGCGACCGTCGTCCTCATCACCAATTCGCCGCGACCGGCGCCGGGCGTGATCGACCAGATGCGCCACCTCGGCGTGCCGGACGAAACCTATGACCGCATCGTGACATCGGGTGACGTGACACAGCACCTCATCGCTGAAGGTCCGAAGAGAGTGTTCCTGATCGGGCCCGAGCGCGACCTCAACCTGTTTGACGGACTCGGCGTCGAGGTCGTCTCCGCAGAAGATGCCGAATGCATTGTCTGCACCGGCTTCTTCGACGACGAAACTGAAAAGCCGGAAGATTACACGGAGATGCTGCAGGCATTTTCGAAGCGGGAGGTGCCGCTGATCTGCGCCAACCCCGACCTCGTGGTCGAACGCGGCCACCGGATCATTCCTTGCGCCGGCGCCGTGGCTGCCTATTACGAGACGATGGGGGGCGATGTCCGCGTTGCCGGCAAGCCGCACCGCCCGATCTACGAGGCGGCACTAGCCGCAGCACACGAAGAGCGGGGCGAGTTCCCTCTGGAGCGCGTCCTTGCGGTCGGCGATGGAATGCCGACGGATGTGCGCGGCGCGCTCGCCTATGGCCTTGACCTTCTTTACATCAGCGCCGGCATCCATGTCGCCGAATACACGGAAAACGGCCAGACGAATGAGGCGCGCCTCATGGCCTGGTTGCGCCAGGAAAACGCTGCACCGAAATACTGGATGCCGCGGCTCGCCTGACCGGGTGCCCTGAACTGGATTTGAGCGTCGCATGACCGTTTTCCATCGCAATGAGAAAAAGGAACCGCTGCCCGCAGAGCTGAAGGGCGGCGTGATTGCCATCGGCAATTTCGATGGCGTTCACCGCGGGCACCGGAGCGTTCTTGAACGGGCGCTGTCCCTGGCGGAGGAACGTGGCGTCCCGGCGCTGGTGCTCACCTTCGAGCCGCATCCGCGCACTGTCTTCAACCCGGAAGCGCCCGTCTTCCGCATTACGCCGGCGCCGCTCAAGGCGCGCCTGCTGGAGGCGATGGGCTTCCAGTCCGTCATCGACTACCCCTTCACCCGTGAGTTCGCGACGCGCTCGGCCGAGGAGTTCATCCAGAGCGTGCTCGTCGACTGGCTTGGCGCAAGTGCCGTCGTAACCGGTTTCGACTTCCACTTCGGCAAGAACCGCGAGGGCGGTCCCGCCTTTCTGATGGCGTCTGGCGCCAAGCATGACTTCACCGTCTCGCTGATGGATGCCTTCCGCGACGAAAACGCCGAAGTCATTTCCTCAAGCCGCATCCGGCAATGTCTGGCCGATGGTGATGTCGTTGAGGCCGCAGGGCTGCTCGGCTACCGCTACACCATTGAGGCGGAGGTGGTCGGCGGCGAGAAGCTCGGGCGCCAGCTGGGATACCCCACCGCCAACATGCAGCTTCCGCCGGAAGCGGCGCTGAAGCCCGGCATCTATGCTGTGCGTTTCCGCCGTGCCGATGGCAGCCTGCATGACGCAGTGGCGAGCTACGGCCGCCGTCCGACGGTGACGGAAAATGGCGCGCCGCTGCTTGAAACCTTCCTGTTCGATTTCTCGGGAAGCCTTTATGGTGAGGTCTGCTCTGTCTCCTTCTTCGGGCATTTGCGCGACGAACTGAAGTTCGATGGTCTCGACCCGTTGGTCGCCCAGATGAAACGCGACGAGGAGGAGGCGAGGGCGCTGCTTTCCCGCGTCCAGCCGTTCAGCGAGCTGGATGCGAAGATCGCGTTCTGATCCCGCGAAATCTTCTTCCTTTCCAAGCCAAAACGCCGTAAGAACCGCCACCATGAAAATTTTCAGGCTGGCCCTGGTCATCGAAGCGATGATCATACGAATTATCGGCCCGGCCTTCCGCGCGGCTTGAAAGTCGGCCGGAGGGTCCGGGTTTTCGGCGCTTGTGCGGCGCCTCCGCCACCGAATTCTTTTGCGACATGCGCCGGCCCTAATTGCCGAGACGCCAGAGATGATGCTCACGATGACCGATACCGTTGATAAGCTGGACTACTCCAAGACGCTCTACCTGCCCGAAACCGATTTCCCGATGCGCGCCGGACTGCCGCAGAAGGAGCCGGAACTGGTGGCGCGCTGGCAGCAGATGGACCTCTACAAGCAGCTGCGCGCCTCAGCCGCCGGGCGCCAGAAGTTCGTCCTCCACGACGGCCCTCCCTACGCCAACGGCAACATCCATATCGGCCACGCGCTGAACAAGATCCTCAAGGACGTCATCACCCGCTCGTTCCAGATGCGCGGTTACGACTCCAATTACGTGCCGGGCTGGGACTGCCACGGCCTGCCGATCGAGTGGAAGATCGAGGAAGAGAACTACCGCGCCAAGGGCAAGGCGAAGCCTGACCTGACGCAGCCGGACGCGATGATCGAATTCCGCAAGGAATGCCGGGCCTATGCCGAAAAGTGGATCAAGATCCAGGGCGACGAGTTCAAGCGTCTCGGCATCGTTGGTGACTTCGACAACCCGTACCTGACGATGAACTTCCATGCGGAAAGCCGCATTGCCGGCGAACTGCTGAAGATCGCCATGAGCGGCCAGCTTTATCGCGGGTCGAAGCCGATCATGTGGTCGGTGGTCGAGCGCACGGCACTCGCCGAAGCGGAAGTCGAATACCACGACTACGAGAGCGACACGATCTGGGTGAAGTTCCCGGTCATCGTCGGCAGCGACCTGCTGGATGCGCACATCGTCATCTGGACCACGACGCCCTGGACGATCCCCGGCAATCGTGCGATCGCGTTTTCACCGAAGATCGAATACGGCCTCTACGAGGTGACGGCAGCCGAGAACGATTTCGGCCCGCAGCCCGGTGAAAAGCTGGTCTTCGCCGATGCCCTGGCACAGGAATCCGCGGCCAAGGCCAAGCTCACCTTCAATCGTCTGCGCAGCGTTTCCGCAGAAGAGCTTTCGGGCGTCACCTGCGCCCACCCGCTGCGTGACCTCGGTTATACCTTCGACGTTCCGATGCTCTCCGGCGACCACGTCACCGACGATGCCGGTACCGGCTTCGTGCACACCGCTCCATCGCACGGCCGCGAGGACTTCGAGGCCTGGATGGCGTGTGTGAAGGAACTGGAAGCGCGTGGCATCGAGACGAAGATCCCGTTCCCGGTCGATGACAGTGGCACCTATACTTCCGATGCCCCCGGCTTCGAGGGCGCTCGCGTCATGGACGACAACGGCAAGAAGGGTGATGCCAACGAGCGCGTCATCAAGGCGCTGATTGACAAGAACGCGCTGTTTGCCCGCGGCCGCCTGAAGCACCAGTATCCGCATTCCTGGCGCTCCAAGAAGCCAATCATCTTCCGCAACACGCCGCAGTGGTTCGTCTACATGGACAAGGACCTGAAGGACGGCACGACGCTGCGCACCCGCGCCCTGAAGGCGATCGACGACACGCGTTTCGTGCCGGCTGCCGGCCAGAACCGCCTGCGCGCCATGATCGAGCAGCGCCCGGACTGGGTGCTGTCGCGCCAGCGCGCCTGGGGTGTGCCGATCTGCGTTTTCGTTGACGAACAGGGCGAAGTCCTCAAGGACCCGGAGGTCAACCAACGCATCCTCGATGCCTTCGATGCCGAAGGTGCCGATGCCTGGTTCGCCGAAGGCGCCAAGGAGCGCTTCCTCGGCAGCGAGCATGACACCTCGAAGTGGACGCAGGTCATGGACATCCTCGATGTCTGGTTCGACTCGGGCTCCACGCACACCTTCACGCTGGAAGACCGCCCGGACCTGAAATGGCCGGCTGACGTCTACCTCGAAGGCTCCGACCAGCACCGCGGCTGGTTCCATTCCTCGCTTCTGGAGTCCTCCGCCACCCGCGGCCGCGCGCCTTACGACGCCGTCATCACCCATGGCTTCACCATGGATGAGAAGGGCCAGAAGATGTCGAAGTCGCTCGGCAACGTCGTGGCGCCGCAGGACGTGATGAAGGATGCCGGTGCCGACATCCTGCGCCTGTGGGTCATGACCACCGACTATTGGGAAGACCAGCGCCTCGGCAAGACGATCATCCAGACCAATGTCGATGCCTATCGCAAGCTTCGCAACACCATTCGCTGGATGCTCGGAACGCTGGCCCATGACGAAGGCGAGGATATTGCCTACGAGCAGATGCCCGAGCTTGAAAAGCTCATGCTGCATCGCCTCTCCGAGCTCGATCAGCTGGTGCGCGAAGGTTATGACGCCTTCGAGTTCAAGAAGATCACCCGCGCGCTGATCGACTTTGCCAACATCGAGCTTTCGGCCTTCTACTTCGACATCCGCAAGGACGCGCTTTATTGCGACGCGCCGTCTTCGCTGCGCCGTCGTTCGGCTCTGGCGGTCATCCGCAAGATCTTCGACTGCATGGTGCTGTGGCTGGCGCCGATGCTGCCGTTCACGACGGAAGAAGCCTGGCTGTCTCGCAAGCCGGATGCGCAGTCCGTGCATCTGGAACAGTTCCCGGATATTCCCGCTGACTGGCGCAATGACGGGCTCGCCGGCAAGTGGGCGAAGATCCGCAAGGTCCGTTCGGTTGTGACCGGCGCTCTCGAAATCGAGCGCAAGGACAAGCGCATTGGTTCGTCGCTGGAAGCGGCACCGGTGGTTTATGTCACCGATGCCGAGCTCATGGCTGCGCTCGAAGGCCAGGATTTCGAGGAAACCTGCATCACCTCAGGCGTCTCGCTGGTTGCCGGCGAAGGTCCGGAGGCCGCTTTCCGCCTGGCGGAAGTGCCCGGTGTCGCTGTTGAGCCGAAGCTCGCAGAGGGTACCAAGTGCGCCCGGTCCTGGCGCGTGACCAAGGACGTTGGGTCTGATCCCGAGTATCCTGATGTCTCCGCCCGTGATGCTGCAGCCCTTCGCGAGCTTGCTTCGCTCGGCCGTCTCTAGGAGCTGACTTGCCGGATGATTGCGCTTCTCGCGATCATCCGGTAAAAGTGCCTGAAATTGGCCGGATTTTACGGCCACGAGGGGAATAAGTTGTGTGTTAGGCGCGGGACGGCGCCGCTGGAAGGGTTTTGATGAAAGCGACATCTGCGTTTCGTGTCGGCCTCGGCTTGGCCGGCATATTCGCCTCGACGGCGGTGCTTTCCGGCTGCGTTGGTGGACCCACCTACGGCACCGACAAGACGGCGATGGAGCAGTTGAGCGACGACCTTGGCAGCTCGATCGCGCTTGGAAGCAGCCGCGAAGAAGAGCGCGCGTCGGTCAAGTACAATCCGCGCCCGAGCCTCGTAGTCGCCAAGGACCAGGCCAGTGCCCTGCCGGCGCCGCAGCAGTCGCTTGCCAATCGGGAAAACAACCCGAACTGGGTCGAGTCTCCCGAAGAAACGCGCAAGCGCCTGAGGGAAGAAGCTGACCGCAACAAGAACGACCCCACCTACCGTTCGCCGCTGCTCGCCGGCAAGGGGCAGGCCGGCCAGATGACCGAGTCCGAGAAGTGGGAAGCCTTCCGTCGCGCCAAGGCGAGTGCGGAAAACGTCGAGGTCACCGGCCGCCGCCGCTCGCTCTCGGATCCGCCGACCGAACTGCGCGCCGCCGATGCCGCAGCCCTCAACGATCTCGGCGAGCCCGAGACCCAGAAGGAACGGCGCCGCAAGAAGGAAGCCGCATCCGCCAAGCAGACCAGCGAGTGGTGGAAGTTCTTCTAAGGCGGTCTAGTCTTCGCGTTTCGCCTGGAAGAACTCGGTGAGCAGCCGGGCTGCCTCGCGCTCCCCGATCCCGGAATAGACATCCGGTGCATGATGGCAGGTGGGCTGGCTGAAAAAGCGTACGCCGTTATCCACCCCGCCGCCCTTCGGATCTTCGGCGCCGTAATAAAGGCGGCGGATACGACCAAACGAAATGGCGGCGGCGCACATGGTGCAGGGCTCAAGCGTCACGTAAAGATCGGCCCCTGTGAGCCGCTCCTGGCCGAGTGCCGCAGCTGCCTTTCGGATAACAGATATCTCCGCATGCGCCGTCACGTCATGGTCGGCGCGGGTGGTGTTTCCGGAACGGGCGACGATCTTGTTGTCGACCACCAGGACGGCACCGATCGGAACCTCGCCGCGTTTGCCCGCTGCTTCTGCTTCGGCAAGGGCGGCATCCATGAACCTTTCGGCATTCGGCATTTCGGCAATTTCCTCTTAACCCGGAACGCATGAACTGATAGGAAGCATGCAACTTGAAGCCCGTCCGCGGGCCTCGCTTCGTTTCAATCAACACGAACAAGAATGTCCGGATTGCTCCGTTAGACATCACGCTTCAGGCAAACAACAAATGGTTTCTAAAGACAAGCCGAAGCGCGGCGAAGGCAGGACCTTCGTACGCGAGACCAAACCCCGGGCTGAAAAGTCGGAAGGCAAGGCAGGCGGCAAGGGCGGTTTTTCCGCAAAGGCAGGATTTGGCAAAAGGGCAGGAGGCCCCAAGGCTGGTGCCGACAAGGCGGCAAAGCCTGCCCGCAAGCTGCCGCCGGCACCGGCGACGGTGGAGAGCGAGAACAAGCCCGAACGCATCTCGAAGATCCTGGCGCGCGCAGGCGTCGCCTCGCGCCGTGACATCGAGCGCATGATCATGGAGGGTCGCGTCACCCTCAATGGCAAGGTGCTGGAAACGCCAGTCGTCAACGTCACCTTCGCAGACAATATCGAAGTGGACGGCCAGCCGATCCGTGGTCCGGAGCGCACGCGTCTGTGGCTCTACCACAAGCCGGCCGGCCTGGTGACCACCAATTCCGATCCGGAAGGTCGCCCCACGGTGTTCGAGAACCTGCCGGAAGGCCTGCCGCGGGTGCTCTCCGTTGGCCGCCTCGATATCAACACGGAAGGCCTGCTGCTTCTCACCAATGATGGCGGCCTGTCGCGCGTTCTCGAACTGCCGACAACCGGCTGGCTGCGCCGCTACCGCGTGCGCGCCCATGGCGAGGTTGACCAGGCGGCGCTGGACAAGCTGAAGGAAGGCATCGCCGTCGACGGCGTCCTTTATGGCGCCATCGACGCAACGCTGGATCGTGCCCAGGGTCACAATGTGTGGATCACCATGGGCCTGCGCGAAGGCAAGAACCGCGAGATCAAGAACGTGCTCGGCGCGCTTGGTCTTGAGGTGAACCGCCTCATCCGCATTTCCTACGGCCCATTCCAGCTTGGCGATCTGCCCGAAGGCCAGGTCGTGGAAGTCCGCGGTCGCATGCTGCGAGACCAGCTCGGCCCGCGCCTCATCGAGGAAGCCAAGGCCAATTTCGACGCGCCTGTTTACAACGAAACGCCGGCAGCCGATATCGAGAAGCCCGCAAAGGCGGAACGGTCGGATTGGGCGGCACCGGGTGAACGCCAGCGGCCTGATAAGCCGCGCGGCGATCGTCCGGCGTTCCGCAAGGATGGTGATCGTCGCGAGGCAGCCCTTGGCCGCCTCGATACAAAGCGCGACGACCGCAAGTTCGGCGACAAGAACCGCCAGGGTGGACGTGGGGGCAAGCCTTTCGCACCACGAGAAGCGGAAGCCGAAGAGCGGCCGAAGAAGCGCCCGCCGATGGGCACGAGCCGCACGGCCAATGTCTGGATGGCGCCGGGTGCTCGCCCGACGGCTGATGGTCGCGAAGGCCGGACTTCGGCACGAGCCGAGGCCGAGCAGCTCTTCAAGAAGCAGGTTCCGGAAAACGATCGTCGCGTGGTGGTGAACCGTGCCGACGATGACAGCGACTGGATCCGCGCGGAATCGCCGCCGTCGCGTCCGGGCGAGGATGAGCGCGGCGGGTTCGGCCGCAAGCGCTCGTTTGGAGACCGCGAGGATCGCGGTTTCGACAAGCCGCGCGGCGAACGCAGCTTTGGCGACAAGCCGCGGTTTGACCGCAAGTCGCGCGAAGATGGCGACCGCCCCGCAAGGGCTCGCAGCGATCGTCCGGCAGGGGATCGTCCCTTCGGTGACAAACCCCGCGGTGGAAAGCCTGGCGGCAAACCCGGAGGAAAGCCGTTCGGTGGAAAACCAGGCGGTGCCAAGGCTGGTTTCGGCGGCAAGCCTTCCGGTGGACGTGGCAAGCCGGGCGGCGGCAAGCCATCCGGTGGTCGTCCGGCAGGTGGCGGCAGGCCCGCAGGCAAGCCGCGCAGCCCGAGGGGGTAACGTCTCGTGCGGATCGTCGGTGGAGAATTCCGTGGCCGCGCATTGGCCACGCCCAAGAGCAGCGACATTCGGCCGACCATCGACCGGACACGCGAGAGCTTGTTCAACATCATCGGTCACGTTTACCCGGAAGCCCTTGACGGCACCCGGGTGATCGACCTTTTTGCCGGAACTGGCGCGGTGGGGCTGGAAGCCGTGTCGCGCGGCTGCAAGACCGCGCTGTTCGTCGAGAACGGCGTTGAAGGCCGTGGGCTCCTCTGGGAAAATATCGACAACCTCGGCCTGCACGGCCGCGCTCGCATCCTGCGGCGTGACGCGACCAAGCTAGGCACGGCCAATAATGTCGAGCCGTTCCAGTTCCTGTTTGCCGACCCACCGTATGGCCAGGCTCTCGGTGAAGGAGCGCTGCTCGCGGCCCATGCCGGCGGCTGGCTTGCGCCCGGCGCGCTTGCGATTCTTGAGGAGCGGGCCGATGTGAACCCGGAGGTCGATCCGGTGTTCAAGCTGCTCGAAAGCCGCACCTTCGGCGAAACGCGAATGGATTTCTTCCGCTACCAGCCATGAGGGTGGGATGAGTATCAAGCTTGCCCTGCCGGACCGGGAGGCGGTGAAAAACCGCGATCTCACCTTTGCGGTGGCTCTGGGCGGCGGCGGTGCGCGAGGGATCTCCCACATCCACATCATCGAGGCGCTGGACGAACTCGGCATCAGGCCCGTCGCCATATCCGGCTCATCGATCGGCGCCATCATGGGTGCGGGCTGGGCAGCCGGCATGACTGGACGCGAAATCCGCGACTATGTTCTGGAACTCGTCAGCGATCGCGGCAGGCTCCTCAACCGGCTCTGGAGCCTCGGTCCGGCCAGCATGCGCGACACGCGCGGCGGCTTTCGTTTCGGGCAGTTCAACCTGGAGCGGATCCTTCACGCCCTTCTGCCGCCACAGGTGCCGGACGATTTCGCTGACCTCAAGATCCCACTGAAGGTCTCGGTCTGCGACTATTACGGGCAGGCGGAAGTCGTGCTGGAGCAGGGTGACCTGAAGCAGGCGGTTGCGGCCTCGGCGGCCCTTCCTGGCCTCTTCATGCCGATCCTGATCAACGGCCGGATCATGATCGACGGCGGCATCGTCAATCCGGTTCCCTATGAGCAATTGCTGGATCGGTCAGATCTCGTGATCGCTGTCGATGTGGTTGGCTCGCCGGAAGGCGACGGTACCCACGCGCCGTCACGGATCGACAGCCTGTTCGGCGCAAGCCAGATCACCATGCAAGCGAACAATTCACTGAAGCTGAAGCTCAACCCGCCGCATATTTTCCTGCGCCCATCCGTCAATCCCTTCAGGGTCATGGATTTTTTGCGCGCCGGGGAGATCCTGGAGATGTCAGCGCCCGCGAAGGACGATCTGAAGCGGGCCATCGATGCATTGCATATCGCTGCGGCGGCTGCGGGCTAGGTGGTCCCTTCCAGCGGCTCACTTCCTTCCTCATCCACCACGGGCACACGCTTCGGCTTGATCAGCGGCTCCGGCCGGACCGGGCTGTTGTAAAGCATCTCGCGACCGGCTCCCAAGCCTTGGGCCGCCTGGATGCGCAGACGTTCCTCATCACGGCGGCGAATGTCATCGCCAATATCTGCCGCTTCCGCCTCGCTCATGCCAAGCCCTTCCAGCACGCGACGACCAAACAACAGGCCGGATTCCAGCGTCTCGCGCAGTTCGTATTCAACCCGGTCCCGCAGCGAGAGCGAATGGAGCCGGTCGTAGGAGCGCACGAAGAGGCGCGCATGTGGGAAGTCGGCGCTGATGAGATCAACGATCCGATCGGTCACTTCCCGCTTCTGTGTCGCAACGACGACGATCTTTGCGCGCTCGATGCCCGAAGCGATCAGAACGTCGCGGCGCGTGCCATCGCCGAAATAGATCCGGAAACCGAAGCTCGCCGCCTGGCGGATACGGTCGGGAGAGTCGTCGATGACGGTCACCTCGCGTCCACCGGCAAGCAGGATCTGCGCGGCGATCTGCCCGAAACGGGAAAAGCCGATCATCAGAACGTCCGCCCCGGCGCCGGCGTAGTCTTCCGCGAGCTGCTCGCGCGCTACCTTGGGCATCAGCCGCTTCGACAGCCGCGCGCCGAAGGGAGTGAGCGCCATGGACAGCGTAACGCAACTGATCAGCAACGAGGATGTCTCGGAGGAGAAAAGTCCTGCCGAAGCGGCTGCGGTGAACAGCACGAAGCCGAACTCGCCACCTTGCGGCAGGAGGAAGGCGATCTGCACCGCATCGGCATGTGAAGAGCCCCAGAGCCGGCATACCCCGTAGATCACCAGCGCCTTGACCGCCATGAAGATCGGCACGGCAAGCGCGATGAACAGCAGGTTGTCGAGGATCACCGAGACGTCCACCGAAAGCCCGACAGCCATAAAGAACAGCGCGAGCAGCAGCCCGCGGAACGGTTCGATATCCGCCTCGAGCTCGTGGCGATAGGAGGATTCGGCAAGCATGACGCCGGAGAGGAAGGCCCCCATGGCCATGGAGAGGCCAACCGCCTGCATCGCGGCGGCCGAACCCAGCACCACAAGCAGGGCCGCCGCAATCATCACCTCGCGCGCGCCGGTGCTGGCGATGATCTGGAACATCGGTGTCAGGAGGTAACGCCCGGCAAGAACCATTGCGGTAATTGCGCCGATCGCTACGGCAAAATCGGTGAGCGGCGTTGCTGCCTCCTCCGCCGTGCCGGGGGAAAGAATGGTGACGAGCGCGAGCAGCGGCACGATGGCGAGATCCTGGAAAAGCAGGATGGAGAAGGATCGCTGCCCATAACGGCTGCTCATCTCACCGGCGTCGGTAAGGATCTGCATGGCAAAGGCTGTCGATGAAAGGGCAAGGCCAAAGCCGATAACGAGGCTTCCCCGCCAATCAGTGACGGCTGCAGCGTAAGCCAGGCCGCTCATCAGGATACCCGACAGCACGACCTGCGCCGGGCCCAGTCCGAAGACATCGCCCCGCATCTGCCACAGGCGTGATGGCTTCAGTTCAAGCCCGATGACGAAGAGGAGGAAAACGATCCCGTATTCGGAAAAATGCAGCACTTCCTCGGTATCGATGATCCGCTGCAAGACCGGGCCGATGACGATGCCCGCCGCAAGGTAACCGAGGACAGTGCCGAGCCCTAGCTTTCGAAACAGTGGGGCGGCAACCACCGCGCCAGCCAGAAGGAGCAGCACTTCATAAAACAGGGACCCGGGCATGCAGCATTACTTTCTCGTCATAGACCGACGATCCTCAAGATTTGGTGCGCCGCCCTTGATGGTTCTGATAGTGGACAATAAATGGGACGGCAACGAAAGGCTTGCAATCATGACATCCGAAATCGACTCCGCTGCATTGCTCTCCCGTGCCAGTGAACTGGTAGCTCTGGCCAAGGCGGCGGGGGCCGATCAGGCGGATGCTGTCGTGGTCCGTTCCCGGTCGCGCTCTGTCAGCGTGCGGCTCGGCAAGGTGGAAGGCACCGAAGCATCCGAAAGCGACGATTTTGCGCTGCGCGTCTTCGTTGGGCGGCGCGTCGCAAGCGTTTCGGCCAACCCCGGTTTCGACATGAGGACGCTTGCCGAGCGGGCGGTCGCCATGGCCAAGGTCTCGCCTGAAGATCCCTATGCCTGCCTGGCGGACGAAAAGGATCTCGCCCGTTCATATCCCGACCTGGACCTGTTTGATCCGACCGATGTGCCGACCGAAGATCTTCGTTCTGCTGCGCTCGAAATGGAGCAGGCGGCACTTGAAGTCCCGGGCATCTCGAACTCCTCTGGCGCCGGAGCATCTGCCGGTCTCGGCGGGCTCGTGCTTGTCACCTCGCATGGTTTCTCGGGAAGTTATGTCGCAAGCCGCTTCGGCCGTTCCGTCAGCGTCATCGCCGGCGAGGGCACCAGGATGGAGCGCGACTATGATTTCGACAGCCGTCTTTTCGCAGCAGACCTCGATGATCCAAAGATGATCGGTCGTCGCGCCGGTGAGCGTGCAGCCAAGAGTGTCAATCCGCGCCAGGTCGATACCGGCAGCAACGTCACCGTGGTCTTCGATCCGCGCATTGCCCGCGGCTTCGTCGGCCATATCGCAGGGGCCATCAACGGCGCCTCCGTTGCCCGCAAGACCAGCTTCCTCCGGGACAAGATGGGGCAGCAGGTCCTCAAATCCGGTCTACACATCACCGACGACCCGCTCATCGTGCGCGGATCCTCCTCTCGGCCCTTCGATGGGGAAGGCGTGAAAGGCGAGCGCCTCGTGATGATCGAGGATGGCGTCCTGAAGCACTGGTTCCTGTCGACCTCGACGGCGCGTGAACTCGGCCTCTCCACCAACGGTCGCGGTGTGCGTGGCGGTACCTCGGTTTCACCGGCCTCCACCAATCTGGCGCTCGAGCCTGGCGATATCTCGCCGGAAGACCTGATCAAGTCGGTTGGAACCGGCTTCTACGTCACCGAGTTGATCGGCCAGGGCGTCAACATGATCACCGGCGAATACAGCCGCGGCGCCACCGGCTTCTGGATCGAGAATGGCGAACTGACATATCCGGTCTCGGAGGTCACGATCGCCTCCAACCTCAAAGACATGTTCATGCGGATGACCCCTGCCAGCGACATCGACCGGAAGTTCGGCATTGCCTCCCCGACCATCGCCATAGAGGGCATGACCCTGGCGGGACGCTGATCCCATGGACACGGTGAGCGAGCAGTGGCGCCAGGATCTCGACCTTATCATTGACGCGGCACGCGAGGCGGGTGAAATCGCCCACGGGTTCTTTGGCGCCTCGCCGGAAGTCTGGTGGAAAAACGAAGGCAAGTCGCCCGTCAGTGCCGCGGATTTCGCAGCCAATGACCGTCTGCAGAGCCTGCTCCTGAAAGCCCGGCCGAACTATGGCTGGCTCTCGGAAGAGACCGACGACGATACCGCCCGGCTCACCATGGACACGCTATTCGTCGTCGACCCGATCGACGGGACACGTGCCTTTCTCAACGGCGAAAAGACGTGGTGCGTATCGGTCGCCGTCGTCCACCGCGGCAGCCCGGTCGCCGGTGTGCTCGTTGCCCCGGCGCTGAAGGAGGAGTTCTCCGCGGTCGCTGGCGGTCCGGCCTTCAAGAATGGTGCGCCTGTTTCCGTCACGAGCGGGCGCAATGGTTCGGAACTGGTGATCGCCGCCGACGAGGCGTTGGTGAAGCGCTTTGATCCGACCTTCCGCAGCGATGTGCGCCGTGTCAGGCACGTACCATCACTTGCGTATCGTCTGGCGATGATCGCCGATGGCCGTATCGACGGCACGGTCGTCAAGCGCGACTCCCACGACTGGGACCTCGCGGCAGCGGACCTCATTCTCGACCGCGCGGGCGGCTGCCTGACCGACCTTGCCAGCAACAGGCTCACCTATAACCGCGAGAGCGTCAGCCACGAGATGCTGGTCGCCGGCGCACCGCATGCCGTTGGCAGCCTTCTGCCGCAGCTGCACCCTTAAAACATCGGGTTGACGTTTCCGGGTGAATGCCGCAGATGATGGCCTCACGCGGGAGGAGCCTGAACGAACGGACAATAAGAAATGACGGAAACAAGCGATAAGAAGCAGCTTTTGCACCTGGTCTTCGGCGGCGAGTTGAAGAGCCTCGGGAGCACCGAGTTCAAGGACCTTTCGAAGGTCGATATCGTCGGCATCTATCCAGACTATGCGAGTGCTCTCGTCGCCTGGCGCACCAAGGCGCAGCAGACGGTGGACAATGCCGAGATGCGGTACTTCATCGTTCACATGCACCGCTTGCTTGATCCGGATGCCAAGTCGGCCTGAGCAAGGTCTCTGGTGCAACCGGCAGCCCGTCCAGCAATCCGAGAAGTGATCCGGCAGAGCCCGTTTTTGACGCATTTGTAACAGACAGAATCTCCATTACGGATGTTCATCGGAGAACAGGCAGATCGATGGCGGCCATGTTGCACCAAGGGGTTAGGCACCAAGGGGTTAGGCATTGAGCAGCTTTCCTGCACGCACGGCCCTTCTTGCCTACCGGGCAGCCGGCGTCGCACTTTATCCGCTGGTCGGTCCTTACCTGACCTACCGGGCGATGAAGGGGAAAGAGGAACGCTCCCGGCGCCTGGAGCGGTTCGGCTTTGCAAGCCTTGCGCGCCCCCGCGGTCCGCTTGTCTGGGTTCATGCCGCAAGCGTCGGCGAGACGCTTGCCATCCTGCCATTGATCCGCGAACTGCGGCGCCGCGAAATTCACGTGCTCCTGACCACCGGAACCGTCACCTCGGCGGCGCTGGTCCGCTCGCGGCTCGGCGATGAGGTCATCCATCAGTATGTGCCGCTCGACCTGAAGTTTCCGATCAAGCGCTTCATCGCCTATTGGAAGCCGGATGCCTGCATCACGGCGGAATCGGAAATCTGGCCCACCACCATCCTAGAACTGACGCGTCGGCACATCCCGCAGATCCGCGTAAATGCACGTATCTCCGACCGCTCCTTTGACCGCTGGCGCAATCGTGCCAGCCTTGCCGAGGCCCTGTTCGGCAAGATGTCGCTCGTCGTTGCGCAGTCGGACCTCGATGCCGAGCGCTTTCGCGAACTCGGCGCTTGGCCGGTTATCGTTTCTGGTAACCTGAAAAGTGACACAGACCCTCCGCCCTGTGACGAGCAGGTGCTGCAAACCTATCGCAAGCAGGTCGGCAATCGTCCCACCTGGGCTGCTATTTCCACCTTTGAAGGCGAAGAGAAAACCGCAGCCGCCGTGCATGGTGCGCTGAAGCCGAAGATGGGACAACTGACCATCCTCGTGCCGCGTCATCCAGACCGGGCCGATGCGATCGAAGCCATGCTGAAGGAAGCCGGCCTCAACGTCGCAAGGCGCTCTCGCAATGACGAACTGACGTCTGAAACGGATGTCTTCCTCGGGGATTCGATCGGTGAGATGGGGCTTTACCTGCGCCTGACAGAGATCGCCTTTGTCGGTCGGTCGCTTTCGGGCGAAGGTGGGCAGAACCCGCTGGAGCCTGCCTTGCTCGGTTGCGCCATCCTGTCCGGCCCCCATGTGCAGAATTTCCGCGATGCCTACCAGCACCTCGTGCGCAAGGGCGCGGCGCGCATCGTCAAGGATGCCGACATGCTGGAGAGGGCCGTGCACTACCTGCTGGCAAACGACATGGCACGGATGAAGATGGTGGATGCGGGGCATGACGCCATGGAAGAAATGCGTGGGGCGCTGTCGAAGACGGTGAAGGCGCTGGAGCCATACATCAATCCGCTCACGGTCAGTGCGCGTCTGCAGCCAAAGAGCGCGGCGATCTGATGATGGAAGCCAAGGCAAGCCAGGACGTGCTGGAGAACATTGCGGGCATTCTGTTCGACAAGGACGGCACTCTGCTGCTTTACGACGAAAGCTGGGGCCCGGTAAACCGCGAGGCCGCGCGCATCGCCGCCGCCGGTGATGCCGACCTTGAGCCGCAGCTTCTGTTTGCGGCGGGGATGGATCCTGTATCCGGCCACACCCGCGCAGACAGCCTCTTTGCCGCCGGTAATGCGGCGGAGATTGCCGAAGGCCTCGTTGCTGCCGGCTCTCCCCTGGCGGTCGGTGAATTGACGCAGCTGCTGGATGAGCTCTTCGTGCGCGCCACGGAGTTTTCCGTTGCCGTCACGGATCTCGCCGCGCTGTTCGCGAGCCTCAAGGCGCGGGGCTTCAAGATCGGCATCGCCTCGAGCGACAACGAGCAATCGATCCGCCAGACCGCCATCCGCTTTGGCATTATCGACATGGTGGATTTCATCGCGGGCTATGACAGCGGCCATGGCGTCAAGCCGGAGCCGGGCATGATCCTCGGCTTCTGCCAGGCGACGGGCCTTCAGCCTTCCCAAGTCGCCATGGTCGGCGACAACAATCACGACATGCATATGGGAGCAGCGGCTGGAGCCGGCCTGAAGGTCGCGGTGCTGACCGGCACGGGCTCGCGCGAAACGCTTTCGGCGGCCTCTGACATCTGCCTTGATGACATCACCGGGCTTCTGTCGCTTTTCCCGCAGAAGCTCGCCGTCTGACCTCAAGCGACCGCGCCGGGTCTTGCCTTTTTGGCGAAACTACCATCTTTTCCTCGTTCAATACGGGTCGGGTCTGCCGGAGACGGAAGTATATGGTATCGGAAGCGCCGCCATTTTGGTGGACGAAAGCGGATTGGCGTGCCTGGGGTCTTTCCCCGTTCTCCTTCATCTATGGGCGAATTGCGGGCCGCCGCATGCTCAAGGCGCGCCGTGCCAGCGTTCCTGTTCCCGTCATCTGCATCGGCAATTTCACCGTCGGTGGCGCCGGCAAGACGCCGACAGCGATCGCTATAGCGCGGGCGGCCAAGAACAAGGGGCTGAGGCCGGGATTCCTGAGCCGCGGTTACGGCGGCACGCTGGATGTCACCACTGTCGTTGATGGAGAACATCACCGCGCCGAGGCCGTTGGCGACGAAGCGCTCCTGTTGTGCCGGGAAGCGCTTACTGTCATTTCGCGTGGGCGCGTCGATGGCGCCCGCAGGCTGGTGGAAGGGGGCGTTGACCTCATCATCATGGACGACGGCTTCCAGAGCGCTCGCCTTGAGCTCGACTTTGCGCTGGTGGTGATTGACACGGTCCGTGGCATCGGCAACGGCCACCTCGTGCCTGGCGGCCCTGTGCGGGCGCCGATTGCCGAACAGATGCGGCAACTGTCAGCCATCCTGAAGGTGGGGGAGGGCACAGCAGCAGATGCGCTGGTGCGCCAGGCCGCACGCGCCGGAAAGCAGATCCACGTCGCGTCGCTCGCGCCGCGGCCGAACCCGGAAATCGCCGGCAGAAACCTGTTTGCCTTCGCCGGTATTGCCGATCCGGAGAAATTCTATCGCAGCCTGCAGCAGGCGGGTGGGCTGGTGATGGCCAAGCGCGCTTTTCCCGATCATCATTATTTCACCGATGACGAGGTGGCGGAACTCCTGGCGGATGCGGGGAAGGACGGCTTGACGCTCGTCACGACTGCCAAGGATTCCGTTCGGCTCGGCGGTCACCACGGCCCCAAGCAGGAACTGGCAAGCGTTGCGCAGGTGCTGGAAGTCGACATGACCTTCGATGACCCCAATGCACCGGGCAAGATCATCGAAACGGCGATGGCGAATTTCAGAAACCGCCGCCTGAAGGAAGCAAGCAGCCCGAAAGCTTAAGCCTGCCTTTGCGTGGGAAGCACACCGGCGCGTTTGTCGGCCTCGAGCGCGGTCGCGCAGTCAACATAAGGCTCCTGCCGCGCCACGCTCCAGTAGCGCAGTTCATCGATCGGGATCTGGGTGCCGGTGATGGCGCAGACGACGTAGGACCCGGCGGTCAGGATCTGGTAGTCGCCGTCCAGATACCGGATTTTCGCCTCGCGGAAGCCGCTGCCTTCGAACCGGTTCATCTGTCTTCTCCTACGGAAAAACATGGCGCTCCTCTAACGCGATACGCTCGCAAAGGCCAGCACTTTCAGCTTCGCCCAAACAGCCGCTCGATGTCGGAGAGCTTCAGTTCGATATAGGTGGGGCGGCCGTGGTTGCAGGTTCCGGAGCCGGGCGTCGCCTCCATTTCCCGCAGCAGCGCGTTCATTTCCTCAGGCTTCAGACGCCGTCCGGAACGGACTGAGCCGTGACAGGCCATGGTGGCGGCAACATATTCGAGCTTCCCGCGCAACCCGCCAGCAGTGTTCCATTCGGCGACCTCGTCGGCAAGGTCGCGCACCAGCGATGCAGCATCCACCTCGCCAAGCATGGCAGGCGTTTCGCGCACCGCGACGGCGCCCGGGCCGAACCGCTCCAGGGCGAGCCCCAACCGATCGAGCTCTGCCGCGTGGGCGATCAGCCTGTCGCAGTCTTCTTCCGGCAGGTCGATGATCTCCGGGATCAGCAACACCTGGCTCGGCAGGCGGCGACCGTCGAGCGCCTTGCGCATCGCCTCGAACACCAGCCGTTCGTGGGCGGCGTGCTGGTCGACGATCACCAGCCCGTCCTCGGTCTGCGCCACGATATAGTTCTCGTGAACCTGCGCCCTTGCTGCGCCCAGCCGGTGCCGCTGGATCTCGGTGTCCTGCGTCGCCTGCACCGGATGGGTGTTCGGCATGTCCGCCCGGGCGGCGGGCATGGTCAGAGTATCGAAGACCGCCTGGCCGCGTTCGGCAAACCCCGCGGTGGCGAATGGCTCAAGCGGGCGCGACGGCGAGGATGCCGCAGTCCATGACGTGGTCCGCGCCGCCTGATAGGTTGCGCCACCAGGATTGAAGCCCGGCCGGAACGCCTGCATCAGCCCGGCGCCGCCGGTCGTTGCCGCCCGGTCACCCTCGCGATGCAGCGCCTGGCGGATGGCGCCGACGATCAGACCACGCACGAGGCCGGGATCGCGGAAGCGTACATCTGCCTTGGCGGGATGCACGTTGACGTCAACCAGCGCTGGATCGAGGGTGATCGAAAGAACCGCCACCGGATAACGGCCGGACGGTACGCTCTCAGCATAAGCCCCGCGGATCGCCGACAGGATCAGCTTGTCCTGCACCGGACGGCCATTGACGAAGGCATATTGATGGGCCGAGTTGCCGCGGTGGAAGGTCGGAAGGCCCACGAAGCCGGCAAGCTCGACATCCTCGCGGGCGGCATCGATCTGGATCGCGTTGTCGCGAAACTCGGCCCCCAAGACCTGCGCCATGCGGGCCAGATGGTCGTCGCCGGTCGCCGGAAATTCCAGTGTCGTGCGGTCGGAGCCGGACAATACGAAGCGGATTTTCGGAAAGGCGATCGCCATCCGCTTGACGATCTCGGTGATCGCACCCGCCTCGGCGCGCTCGGTCTTCAGGAACTTCAGCCGCGCCGGCGTCGCAAAGAAGATGTCGCGGACTTCGACCACCGTGCCGGCATTGGCGGGCGCCGGGCGGACGCCGGCGGTTTTGCCGCCGGTGACCGAGACCTGCGATCCTTCGCTATCGCCGTGCCGGCGGCTGGTGATCGTCAGCTTGGCCACCGAACCGATCGAGGGCAGCGCCTCGCCGCGAAAGCCGAGGGTACGGATATCGTCGAGCGTACCGGAAATCTTGGAGGTGCAGTGCCGCCGGACCGCGAGATCAAGGTCCGCTGCGCTCATACCGGATCCGTTGTCTGTGATCCGCATCAGGCTCTTGCCGCCGCCGGCGGTGGCAATCTCGATACGCGTCGCGCCGGCGTCGATGGCGTTCTCGATCAATTCCTTGGCGGCGCTGGCAGGTCTTTCGATGACCTCGCCGGCGGCGATCTGATTGATGAGGGTTTCGGGCAGCTGTTGAACGGGCATGCGCCATTTTCGCGGATTCGGACCGGCAAGGGAAGCCCGTGCCGGTACGGGTCAACAATCGCACGAGAGCGGCATCTTGCTGTCGTCGATTAACAGCCCCTTAAGCTAAAACCGATAACCAGTTGCATCTGATTGGATGAACCCGGGGAAGCGCCAGCTTCCCGCACGCAGCAGGGATGGCGGCCAGCTGGGCACCGCCATACGAGACCCGGTTGCGCGCTGAAGACTTGCAGCCAGCATGTGCCTACCCCCTCCCACAGTGACTCGCAGCGAGGATCAACATCCCAGGTGTGATTGCCGGACTGGTGGCCGCGTTGGACCATCAGCCTGAAATGGATACGGAGTTCATCCTATGAATGATTTGCCGTCGGCGGACGCGAACATTCAGACTACGATGTTGGAAGTCATCTCCGAGTGCATCACCGGAGGTGTCCTCGTTTATGACAAGAACGACCTGATCCTCTTCGGCAGTCAGCAGCTTCTTTCCCTGCTTCCGATCACGCCAGCGGCAATCGCGCGCGGCACCCGGCTTCGTGACTTCATGGGCGCCGTCTACGATGGCGGCGGGCGCTTCTTGTGTGAAGGACCGAACCAGCGCCGCGTGCTGGGCCGCGAGGACTGGATCGCCGAACAGATTGCCTCGTTCTGGAAAGAGCGGGTGGACACGGTCGAGCGCCGCGGCACCGACCGCTGGCTGAGTTTTTCCAAGCGCCGGCTGGCCTCCGGCTTCGGCATGTGCCTCGTCAAGGACATCTCGGAACACAAAAAGCGCGAAGAGCAGTGGCGTTTTGACATGGAACGCGTCCAGGTGACCGAGGAGGTGCTGGACAACCTGCCGTTCCCGGTAAGCGTCAGGGACAGCAAGCTCGCCTATGTCGCCGTCAACAAGATGGCTGCCCGTTTTCATGACCTGCCGGTGGAAGCCTTTCTTGGCCGCACCGGCGCAGACGTGCATCCCCCGGAGGTGGAGAAGCGGCTCGACCCGATCAATCGCGAAGTGCTGGAAACCGGCGAACCGAAGCAACTGCCGGAACTGGTGACGCGCCCCAATGGCTCGCAGATGGCGATCATCGCCCACAAGTACAGGATCGGTAAGCCCGGCCGCTATTATCTGGTGACGGCAATGGAGGACATCACCGATCTGGTCGATGCAAGCGAAGACGGCAATACCGTCACCTCCCGCGTGCGCCTGCAGGCACTAACGCTCACCAATCTGATGGGGCGGCACAACCATGCGGCAGGCACGTCCACAGATGCGGAGCCGCTGCCGAGCCTCGTGGACAAGCGCATCCTTGTCGTCTCCGCCGACTTGCGCCGGTCGACCGAAGCACTGGACGTCGTCGCGGCGATGGGCGCCGAGAGCGTTTCGGTTCGCAGCCTCGCCGAGCTCCAGCTCTTCCTGAAATTCGCCCAGGAAGCGGGTCTCGCCATCGATCTCCTGGTAATCGACGCCGCGATGGACAGCCTGTGCTTCGAATTCGCCCGCCAGTCCGGCATCAAGGCGATCGAGATCGAGGCCTTCGAACTGAAGCAGGACTTCGCCTATCGGCTTGCCCGCTGCCTTTCCGGTTCCAGCGTTGAACCGGAACAAGTGGTGCAGGATGACTGGCAGATCACGGTCGTCGGCAGCGACAAGCCGCAGCTTGATATCCTCGTGGCGGAGGACAACGAGGTCAACCAGATCGTCTTTTCGCAGATCCTTGACGGGCTGGGCTACAGCCACGTGATCGCCGCCGATGGCGAGGAGGCGGTGCGGGTGTGGACGGAGCGTTCGCCGCGCCTCATCCTGATGGACGTCACGCTGCCGAAGCTGAACGGTTATGAGGCGAGCCTGAAAATCCGGTCGCTTGAGACGCCGGACAACAGCATTCCGATCATCGGCGTGCTGCCGCTCGCCTTCGATCGTGATCGTGACCAGTGCATCGCATCCGGCATGAACGACGTCATCCTGAAGCCGATCAGCCCCGAGGCTCTCGAGAACCTCTTCAAGACACATCTCGATGTGTCGCCCCGGCAGAAACAGGCCTGACCCCGAAGGCTAATCCTTCCGCGCAAACGCATCTTTTTCTTAATCTTTTTCTCGCATCTTTCACCTGGATTTTGGGAGAGCGATGAATTTTGATGAAGCCGGCGGGGAACATAATACCGCAAGTCAGCCATAACGAACTGCAGGCCATGGCCTACAGCGATCCGCTGACAGGGCTTGGAAATCGGTATCGATTGCGCGACAAGGTGAGGCTGCTTGCCGCCGAACGCGCCCAGGATCCGGCCCCCTTCACCATCTGCATCGCCAACCTTGATGGCTTCAAGCCGATCAACGACCTTTTCGGTGCCGAGGCGGGCGACGAAATCCTTTGCCAGGTGGCGCATCGCCTGAAGGCCTGCATCCCTGACGGCGCGACGGTGACGCGGCACGACGGTGACGAATTTGCCTTCGTGCTGCCGCTGATTTTCGAACGCCAAGGTGCCGAACGCATCGGCCAGATGATCCGCGACGTCCTGTCGGCGCCTTATGACCTCGGCGACCGCAATGTGCGCCTCTCGGCCTCCTTCGGGTTCGCCGTTTATCCCTTCGCCGGCGAAGAGTTCGAGGAGCTGCTGAAGAGTGCCGAAACGGCGCTTTATCGCTCAAAGCGTCGCGGCCGCGGGCAGATCACCGTTTATTCTCGCGAGATTGCCCAGGAAATGAAGCGGGCGACGCAGCTCGAGCAGGCGCTGCGCAATGCCGTTATTGCCGATGCGGTGGACGTGCATTTCCAGCCGATCGTGCGCATTCACGATGGCGCCGTGGTTGGCTTCGAGGCCCTGGCGCGCTGGATGGACCCGGATATCGGTTCCGTGTCACCGGCAGTCTTCGTGCCGCTTGCGGAAGAGCGTGGTTTCATCGATGCCCTGTCGGAAACCCTGCTGCGAAAGGCCGCCGAAGCCGCCCTGTCGTGGCCGCGCGAGCTTTTCCTGTCTTTCAACCTGTCCTCGGCCCAACTGATGGACCCCGGCACGACCGACACCATCCTCTCGACCCTGGCGCGCGTTGGGCTCGACCCGCGACGGCTTGAGCTGGAAATTACCGAAACGGCGGTGATGACATCGGCCGATACTGCAAGCCGCATCATCGCGGACCTGCGCAATCACGGCGTAAGGATCTCGCTGGATGACTTCGGCACCGGGCAGTCGAGCCTCGGCCGGCTTCGCGACTTCACCTTCGACAAGGTGAAGATCGACCGTGCCTTTATCTCGCAGATCACCACGGATCGCGCCTCTGAGCATATCGTCAAGGCGATCATCGCCATGTGCGATGGCTTGAATCTGGCCGTGGTTGCCGAAGGCATCGAGCAGAAGGCCGATGCCGACAAGCTGAAGCAACTCGGCTGCGGCATGGGGCAGGGGTATTATTACGGCAGGCCCGTGGATGGCCCGGCGACCCTGCGTTACCTGCACGATCACTTCCGCGAGTTCATGTCGATCGAGCGCAGCGAAAACCGCTAATTGCCAAAGAGAAAGGCGGCGCCATTGGCACCGCCTTCCTTGCAGAATGACAAGCTGTCACCCGTTCCAGGCTTACTTGCTCGGAGCCGGGGCAGCCGGGGTGGTTGCTGCGCCGCCAGCGCCAGCACCCGTACCAGCACCGGTGCCGGCAGCAGGCATGGTCGAGGACGTAGTGGTCCGGTCGGCTTCAGCCTGCTTGTCGTCAAGCGTCTTGAATTCCGGAGCAGCCTGAAGCGATTCAGCCGTTTCCGTGGTCGTCAGGCGAACTTCGTTGTTGTTTTCAGCGTCGCGGGTCATGGTGATCTTGTCCATCGGGACTGCGACGTCCTTCTGGCCGATGCCGAGGAAGCCGCCAACGCCGATCACTGCAGCGACGATGCCGCCGTCTTCTTCCATGATCAGGTCGGTGACGTTACCGATGCTCTTGTCGTCAGACGTGTAAACGGACTTGCCGATGTAGTCATTGGCGCTGATCTGGTTCTCAGCCTGCTCGGTGATGTAGCCGCCAGAAGCTGCTGCCGTGTCCGTTTCGGTTTCCGTGGAAGTGGTTGCTGCGCTGTCAGCAGGCTTCGCTGCATCAGCCGGGGCAGCCGGAGCGGCAGGCGTTGCCGGAGCCGGGGTCATGGGTGCTGCCGGCGAAGCCGGTGCTGCGGGCTCGGTCTGGGCAGACGCCGGTGCAATGGCGGTGGACGCCATGAGAACTGCTGCTGCGGCCATGGTGCTGAGGGTCTTCTTCATAACAATCCTACCTTCCTGTTCTTGTTAAACTTTCTGAACACGCGGACTTGGCAGGTGCCGCCGCGCTGGTTCGAAGGGAGAATGTTGACGAAGACTTTTGGTTCCGATGAAATGAAAGGCGAGTGCTGATTAGATTTTATGCACTCGCCTGTGAGCTATGCATCAAAGAAGGTACGCGGGTTCTGTAGGGCACTCGATCGGCGCGGTGATCTCAAAGACGTTACCGGCCTGTGGGTCTGCGGCCCGTTCGGCGGCATCAAGCCCTTCCCGCGAGGAGGTAATTGCCAGCCGCCCGCTTCCGATGAAGACAGGGCAGGTCGTGCGCTTAGCGGGCAGCAGGTGGCGCGACAGGTGTTGGCCATCGGCAGAATAATGATCGACCGCACCTTCGCCCCAGCGCGCATTCCAGATCGAACCGTCGCTGGCGCAGATCGAGCCGTCGATCCCGCCGGGTCTGCCGCTGTCATCCAGCAGCAATTGCGGCTCGGCAACGGGCAAGCCGGTGGCAGGGTCAAGTGCGACCCTCATCAGCCTGTTGACCTTGGTGTCAACGAAATAGCCAGTTGAGCCATCGGGAGAAAAACAGATCGAGTTCGGAATGCTGATCTGGTCATAGAGCTTCACGACTTCGCCCTTGCGCACGCAATAGATGGCGCCGGCGCCGATCTCACCCGTCTTGCTCATCGTGCCGATCCACAGGCTGCCGGACGGATGCACCCGTCCGTCATTGGAGCGGTTGCCCGGCTTGTTCGGCTCGAGCTCGTGGTACAGCGTCAATTCCCCAGTCGCACGGTTGCGTAGGAACAGGCCCTTGTCGCTCGCAAGAAGCTGCCGTTCGGCATCGACCGCGGCCAGCACGCTGCCCATGACAGGAAGATCGTGCTGCGTTTCCTTGTTTGTCGGCAGGTGAAGTTCATGCAGTTTCTTGCCCAGGATGTCGAACCACCAGAGCGTTTGCGTGGCGGCCTCGAAGCTTGGGCCTTCGCCAAGTTCGCAAGGAGAGGCGGACAGGATTGCTCCTTCAAAATTGTAGGTTGTTACCATGCGAAATCTCCAATTGCGGTCTCGGGTGCGGAATCTGTATCATTAGCAAGCAAGTCCGCAAATGTCCCGTGGTGGGGCCGGTGATGACGCCGGCCTTAAGGCTGATGCGAACGCATAGGCAAAAACAGATTACCTTTCACCATTGAAGGCCACGCCGTTTCGGCGCCCATAGATAAAATCGAAGCAGATCCAATGATTCACGCTGGCGACGACGCTAGAAAGCACATTTACGATAGTGTCGAAGAGATCGGCCAGTTGAAGACGCAGTTCGAGGTGCTCCGCTTCATGAGGGGCATCGCCGAGCTTTACGACTGTCGCACCTTCCTAGTGCTGAACCTGCCACCAGCCACCTCGCTCAACCTGTCGAGCAACACAATCATCACGAACTGGCCCGTCGACATGCTCGCGACCTTCGACCGCGAAGGGTTGATGCAGACCGGCGCGCTGCTTCGGCGCCTGCGCAAATCCACGGTTCCCTTCACCTTCGATCTCGAACAGTTGGTGGCCGAGCGTGACAGCCCGCTCTCCCGCAACGTCTTCCAATCGTTCGGCGTGGTACGCGGAGGGTATTTCCCCGTGCATGACGTGATGGGCACCCGCGGCGCCGTTTCCTTCGCAGGCAGTGGCCCGCTGTTCGATGGCCAGCAGATGATGGAGCTGATGTATATCTCCATCCATGTCTTCCAGCGGCTGGCGGAACTTCGAAATCTTGATTCGCGGCAAACGGAAGTGCTGACGGACCGGGAAACGGATTGTCTCAACTGGACGGCCGCCGGCAAGACGAGCGCCGAAATCGCCGGCATCCTCAATCTGTCTGAGCATACGGTGAACCACTACCTCAACCGGGCAGCCCGCAAGCTCGATACGGTGAACCGTACCCAGGCCGTCGCCAAGGCTCTTCGTATAGGCCTCATCAAGTAACAGTTTGATGTGCTGCACCTGCGTAAAAACGCGGCAGCGCGTGTGCCAAAAGCAGCAATAACTGCTTCAAAAATAACATCATGCTGCGCTGCAATCTTCGGGATGTAAAAGAGAGCTTCGGAATGCTTGGTGCATGCGAGCCATCTTCCAGCTTGGCATATTTTGTGCTTACCTACACGTCAGGTCCAGAGGGGACTGAAAGGCGCACGAAGAGGCGCAATCAAGAAGGAAGCCGTCCGTTCCGTGCGCCTGCTGGCTGCCGACGGACGGCTTTATCCTTCTTGCCCTCGGCAAACCCGAACTCCTATATAGCCGGCTGGAACCGCTTGAGCTTTTCGAGCGGCAGGGCGCATGCTCGGGAGTGGTAAAATGTCGGGTGTAACGAAGGAACAGGTTCTCTCGGTTCTGGGCAAGGTCCGGGGGCCCGATCTGGAAGGCGACATCGTCTCGCTGGGCATGGTGTCGGACATCTTCATCTCCGACAACAAGGTTTATTTCTCCATTACCGTGCCGGCGGCGCGGGCTAACGACCTGGAGCCATTGCGGTCTGCAGCCGAACGCAGCGTCAAGGCAATCCCTGGCGTCACGGGCGCATTGGTAACATTGACCGCCGACCGTAAGGCCGGTGAAGCCGCGCCTGCCGCGCGACCACAACAACGGCCGGCCGCGGAGCGACATAGCCACGGTCATGCCCATGGCCACAGCCACGCGGCCCCGGGAGCACCTGCGCAACGGGAAAAGACCGGTGTTCCGGGCGTTGGCGCGATCATCGCAGTTGCCTCGGGCAAGGGGGGCGTCGGCAAGTCGACGACGGCGATCAACCTGGCGCTCGGTCTGCAGGCGAATGGCCTTCGCGTCGGTATCCTCGACGCCGACATCTACGGTCCGTCCGTTCCGCGGCTCCTGAAGATTTCCGGCCGCCCGCAGCAGATCGAAAACCGCATCATCAAACCCATGGAGAACTACGGGCTGAAGGCCATGTCGATGGGCTTCCTGGTGGATGAGGAAACCGCGATGATCTGGCGCGGGCCGATGGTCCAGTCCGCCCTGATGCAGATGTTGCGCGAGGTTGCCTGGGGAGAGCTTGATGTTCTCGTCGTAGACATGCCGCCGGGCACCGGCGACGCGCAGTTGACGATGGCCCAGCAGGTGCCGCTGGCGGGTGCGGTGATCGTCTCGACGCCGCAGGATCTCGCGCTCATCGATGCGCGCAAGGGCATCGCCATGTTCCGCAAGGTCGAGGTGCCGTTGCTCGGCATCATCGAGAACATGAGCTACTTCCTGGCTCCCGATACCGGCATGCGTTACGACATCTTCGGCCATGGTGGTGCGCGCGGCGAGGCGGACCGTATCGGCGTGCCATTCCTTGGCGAAGTGCCGCTGACGATCGATATCCGCGAGCGTTCCGACGCAGGCACGCCGGTCGTTGCTTCGGATCCGGAGGGCGCGTCTGCCCAGATCTACCGCGACATTGCCGCAAAGGTCTGGTCGCAACTGCAGGAGCGCACCCCGCGCAAGGCCCCGGCTATCGTCTTCGAATAGATAAGGGGGCCGCGTTGTGCGGCCTCTGCTGAAAGAAATTATACGCCTGCCTGCTATTGTGCTGGTCCGCAGCACCCGAGATGTGCCTGTGAAAGGCCACGCGATGCCCCACTTGATTATGACAATGCCTGTCATTATAGCCGCGTGCCGCAGGCCAGCGGGCTTTCGTCCAGGTGGACGGAACGCAAGCCTGCCTTTCCCGTTCAAGGCCGACGGATTTCGGCCGGAGACACTGCTTGATCAACGCCTATAGCGCCGACGGCACAACAACTGAACTTGTGCCGACTGAAGTGCCGCAGCCGCTTCGGGACGACATCGTCTGGCTCGATCTCGTGGAGCCAACACCACAGGAAGACGCTTTTGTTGAAGGTCTTCTGGGCATCCCGATCCCGACCCGGGATGAATTGAAGGACATCGAGCCTTCCAGCCGTCTTTATATACAAAGCAACTCGGTGTTCATGACTGCGTCGTTGGTCTACCGCGCCGATAGCGAAGACCCGCACCTGACGGATGTCGCCTTTATCCTCTCCGGAAACAGGCTGGTGACGGTGCGCTACGCCGAACCGAAGAGCTTCCAGTTGTTCATTGCAGCACTCGGGCGGGTGCCGGAAGGAAAACGGGACGGGACGACGCTGCTTGCCCGCCTGCTCGAAACCATCGCGGACCGCACGGCGGAGATCCTCGAGCACACTGTCGACCATATCGACAAGTTGTCGACCGACATCTTCCGCGACCGGGGCAAGCGCCGCCCGCCTCATTATCTTGAAAGCAAGCTTGCCAAGATCGCCGAAGCCCACCGGTTGGTGGCCAAGGTGCGCGACAGCCTCGGTTCGCTGTCCCGTCTCCTGACCTTCCTGATGAATGTGCCGCACATGCAGGCGGACAAGGGCGACAGCAGCTTGTGCGCCACCGTTGCCCATGACGTCGAAACGCTGTCGGAACATGCGTCCTTCGTTGCGGGCAATATCTCGTTCCTGCTTGATGCCTCGCTCGGCCTCATCAATGTCGAGCAGAACGCCATCATCAAGATTTTCTCGATCGCCTCGGTGGTCTTCTTGCCGCCGACGCTTGTCGCATCCATCTATGGCATGAACTTCCATTTCATGCCGGAGTTGAACTGGCATCTCGGATATCCGCTCGCGCTTTTTGCGATGCTGATGTCCGCAATCATTCCCTTCTTCATCTTCCGTTGGAAAGGCTGGCTCTAGCAGGCCAGGCACCCTTATGGGTCATCCCGCAGAAATTCATGCCGCCCCTGCCAAGGCGCAGGGGCTCTTCGCGCTCGCCTTGGGGTCCGTCGGTGTCGTTTATGGCGACATAGGCACGAGCCCCCTTTATGCATTCCGCGAGGCCCTGAAGCCGATCGCCCATGATGGCGTCACCCGGCTCGAGATCGTCGCCCTGATCTCGCTGATGATCTGGACGCTGACCATCATCGTCACCTTCAAATACGTGCTCTTCCTGCTGCGCGCCGACAATGACGGGGAGGGCGGCACGCTCTCGCTTCTGGCGCTGCTGACGAAGTCCGCCGCCGGCCACCGTGCGCTGCTGATGCTGCTCGGGCTCGTCGGGGCCGCGCTGTTTCTTGGCGATGCCATGATCACGCCAGCGCTGTCGGTGCTGTCGGCCGTCGAGGGCGTCAAGCTCGTCGCGCCGGGCTTGACGGACGCGATCCTGCCGATCTCGGTCGTCATCCTGATTGTGCTGTTTGCGATCCAGTCCAAGGGGACCGGGCTCGTCTCGCGCTTCTTCGGCCCGGTCACCGCGGTCTGGTTCATTGTCATGGGAGCGGGCGGCATCATCCATATCTCGGATGACTACGGCATCCTGTCCGCCTTCAATCCCTGGCATGCGCTCGAATTCATGCTGCACGAAAGCTTCGTGGGCATTGTGGTGCTGGGTGCGGTCTTCCTGACGGTGACGGGTGCCGAAGCGCTTTACGCCGATCTCGGCCATTTCGGCCGCCGGCCGATCCAGTGGGCGTGGTTCGTGCTGGTGTTTCCGGCGCTGACGCTGAACTATCTCGGGCAGGGGGCTCTGGTGCTGAAGCACCCAAATGCCATGTCCGACCCCTTCTATCTGATGTTCCCGAACTGGGCGTTGCTTCCGGTCGTCATCCTGGCGACGGCAGCGACCATCATCGCCAGCCAGGCCGTCATCACCGGTGCCTTCTCGCTTGTGCGCCAGGGCATCCACCTCGGTTACCTGCCGCGGATGCAGATCCTGTTCACCTCCGAGACCAACACGGGGCAGATCTTCCTGCCATCGGTCAACACGCTGTTGCTTATCGGCGTGATCGCACTGGTGCTGGGCTTCGGAAGCTCCGAGTCGCTTGCCACCGCCTATGGTATCTCGGTCACCGGTGCCATGGTGGTGACGACCCTGATGGCGTTCGAGTTCGTGCGCCTGAAGTGGAAATGGCCGCAGACACTGGCGATCGCCGTTCTTTCGCCACTGCTGGCGCTGGAACTCATCTTCCTTTGCGCCAATCTTCTGAAAGTCCATGACGGCGGCTGGGTGCCGGTGATGATCGCCATCATCTTCACCATCGTCATGTGGACCTGGAAGCGGGGCACCGCGATCCTGTTCGAAAAGACCCGCCGCATCGACGTGCCGCTCGAAACCTTCATCCCGATGGTGGAGAAGAAGAGCGACCATGCGCCCGTATCAGTGCCGGGCGTCGCGATCTTCCTGACCAGCGATCCAGAGACCGCGCCGGCAGCACTGCTGCACAACATCAAGCACAACCATGTCCTGCATGAGAAGAACGTCATCCTGACGGTCGTGACCGTGAACAAGCCGCGCGTCGCGCTGGAAGATCGCTACAGGATCGAGAAGCTGTCCGATCGCTTCACGCGCGTGGAACTGCGCTTCGGCTTCATGCAGTCGCACAATGTCTCACAGGCGCTCGCTTACCTGAGGAAGACCGGATTCAAGTTCGACATCATGTCGACGTCCTTCTACCTTGGCCGCCGCAAGCTGGTGCCGGATGCAGCCTCCGGCATGCCGATCTGGCAGGATCGGCTGTTCATCGCCATGGCCAATACCGCAACCGATCCGTCTGACTACTTCCGCCTGCCGGCCAACCGCGTCGTCGAGCTCGGCTCGCATGTGATCATCTGAGGAGCGCCCGCTAACATTGATGTGAAGATGCTAAAAATGCGGATGTTCCAAGCCCTTATCTGGCAGGCGTTAACTGCTCATCAAGGTTAATGAGTGATTTTCATGAGGTCTTTAGTGCCTTGTGGAGTTGATGGTTTTGCGTGCGAAGAGCGTACTGCGTCGCAGGTCCCCCGTTCGGTCGATCAGCCTCGGCCGGATCAAGGGTTGGACCTCCCCGGCCGTCTTCGGCCTTGCTTCTTGGCTTGTTTTTCCGTCTGCGCCTGCGCATGGCGACCTGAGCGACCTCCTGAGCGGGTTCGGTGCCGCCGACCAATGGCGGATGGTGCTGACGGATTCACCGGCGGGATCCATCCATCAGGCATCGCTTGCATTCCCCGGCGTGCGGACTGCCGTGTCCGGCAATGCCGGCCTTCAACTGCCGAACGGCCAGAAGATCGCGCTTGTCGACGAGAAGGACGGTCCTTCCGAAGCGACGCCCGACGAGGATCGCGTGACGCGCGGCGCCAAGAAGGGCCGCATCGTCGCTGTCGAACCCATGCTGCCTCCGCGGGCCTTTTCGGCCGGGTCGATTCTGGAGCGGCACAGCTCGCTCGTTGCGCCCGTGGATGAAGCAACCGAGTTGACGGCCTTCGCCAAGGTCGACCTTGAGGACACGGAAGTGGAACTGGCTGCCTTCTATTTCCGCAAGGACGAGACGTCAAAGCCGGATGACGACATGCTGCCGATGGTGGCAAGCCTTGTTAATAATGACACAGCCGATGTGCTGGCGACCGCCTATGCCCCGCCGGCGCCGGATTTCTCCAAGCAGTCGCCGTTTGACGCGATCCTCGCCGACAAGCAGAAGCCCGGCCGCTTCATTCCGCCGATCAGCCCGGATGACCACGCCTGGGCCGCGACGCCGTTGCCGCCCGAGTCGTTTACGGCCAAGCAGCAGCAGTGCCTGGCGTCCGGCATTTACTTTGAGGCGAGAGGGGAATCGGTGCGCGGCCAGGCCGCCGTGGCGCAGGTCATTCTCAATCGTGTCCGTAACCCGTCTTATCCGGGCACCATCTGCGATGTCGTTTATCAGAACGAAGACTGGCGCAACCGCTGCCAGTTCTCCTTTGCCTGCGACAACATCAAGGACCGCATCCGCTCTCAGGAACACTGGAAGGTGGCGAAGGAAGTGGCGATGGCGGTGACGGCGGGCAAGATCTGGCTGCCCGAGGTGGGATCGGCGACGCACTATCACGCCACCTATGTGCGCCCCAACTGGGCGCGCACGATGAAGAAGGTCGGGCGCATCGGCCTGCATGTCTTCTACCGCACCTATGGCGGCGGCTGGAGTTGAGGCGCCGGCCTTGGCGATAAGCGTGCGATTCCCGCGACAGTTTTACCCAGCCGCGGTTGTAGGGCAAATAAGCTATTGATTCGTCTGAATTAATTAACCGCTTGTGGAGAGGCTTGAACGCCTTGACTATGAGAACGGGCAAAACTATGTTGCGCGCGACTTGAAAACGGGCCTGAAGGCGCAAAATCCCACGCTGGCTGCACTTTTAGGGCAGTCCGCCGGCTACTGAAGAGACCGGCAGGGGAGGAAGCGCATGACGGACGACCGAAACGAAAGTCTGGAAGAGCGCCGGAGGCGCCTTTCTGCAGCTCTTGCAGAAAGGAAGGCCGAAGATGCTGCCGAGGCGAAGCGGGACGCGCAATCTGAAGAAAGCCGGAAGGGCATGGCCCTTGGCTTCAAGATTTCCTCCGAGTTCATCTCTGCAGTGGCTGTTGGCGCCGTTCTAGGCTTTCTGCTCGACCGTTTTGCCGGCACGTCGCCATGGGGGATGATCGTCTTTCTTCTTCTTGGCTTTGGTGCTGGCGTTCTGAACGTGCTTCGCGCTGTGGGAAAGGTGGCTCCGTCCCCTTTCGCTCAGCAGGAAGCTAAGGATAAGAAGCGCGACGGCTCTTGAAGTCTTGCGTACGCGAATAAGAAGCGAGCCGCGGCGAGCGGCGAAGGATAAGAGGTAGACGGTGGCAAACGATCCGATCCATCAGTTCCAGATCAGCAAGATCGTTCCGATCGAGATCGGCGGCATCGACTTTTCCTTTACGAACGCATCGCTCTTCATGGTTGCCACGGTCGCTTGCGCTGCCGGCTTCCTGTATTTCGCGACTTCGCAGCGTGGCCTGATCCCGGGTCGTGCCCAGTCCGTCGCGGAAATGTCCTATGAATTCATCGCTGGCATGTTGCGGGAAGGCGCGGGCAGCCAAGGCATGAAGTTCTTCCCGCTTGTGTTCTCGCTCTTCATGTTCGTGCTGACTGCAAACCTGCTCGGCATGTTCCCGTACTTCTACACAGTGACGAGCCAGATCATCGTGACCTTTGCCCTGGCGCTTCTCGTCATCGGCACGGTCGTTGTCTACGGCTTCTACAAGCATGGCCTGCATTTCCTCCAGCTCTTCGTTCCGAGCGGCGTTCCCGGCGCGCTCCTGCCGCTGGTTGTTGCCATCGAAGTCATCTCGTTCCTTTCCCGCCCTGTGTCGCTCTCGGTTCGTCTTTTCGCGAACATGCTGGCCGGCCACATCACGCTCAAGGTCTTCGCAGGCTTCGTAACCTCGCTTGGTGCCCTCGGTGCGCTTGGCGTAGGTGGCGCGATCCTGCCTCTCATCATGACCGTCGCTCTGACCGGTCTCGAATTCCTCGTCGCCTTCCTCCAGGCCTATGTCTTTGCGGTGCTGACTTGCATGTACCTCAACGACGCGGTCCATCCTGGCGGGCACTAAGGATAACGACATTGGCGTCCTAGGCGTCAGTCTACAGCCGCAACAACCATTTCGAAGGAGTTTCTCATGGAAGCGGAAGCAGCAAAGTTCATCGGTGCAGGTCTGGCTTGCTTTGGCATGGCCGGTACGGCCCTCGGCCTCGGCAACATCTTCGGCAACTACCTGTCGGGCGCCCTGCGCAACCCGTCTGCCGCTGACAGCCAGTTCGGCCGCCTGGTATTCGGCTTCGCCGTTACGGAAGCTCTGGGCATCTTCTCGCTGCTCATCGCTCTCCTGCTGCTCTACGCAGTATAAGACCTGACCAGGGATTGGGATCGCGGCCGCTCCAAAACAGCGCGCCGTGATCTTTCGCATTTAGACTACACCTGGAGGTGATGATGTTCGTGACCTCGGCATATGCGCAAACCGCGCCGGCCGCTACTGACCAGAATGCAGCGCCCGCTGGCGAAGTGCATACCGAAACCGGCGTTGCCCACGAGGCAGAGCACGGTGGCGGCGTTTTCCCGCCTTTCGACTCGACGCACTTCGCGTCGCAGTTGCTTTGGCTCGTCATCACCTTTGGCCTCTTCTATCTTCTGATGAAGAAGGTCATCGTTCCCCGCGTCGGTGGCATTCTCGAACACCGCCACGACCGGATCGCACAGGATCTCGATGAGGCTGCTCGCCTCAAGGCAGAGGCTGATGCCGCTGTCGAGACCTATGAGCGTGAACTGGCTGCTGCCCGTGCGAAGGGCAATGCGATTGCTGAAAGCGCTCGCGAAGAAGCCAAGACCAAGGCTGCTGCCGACCGCGCCGCGATCGAAGCTGAACTCAGCGAAAAGCTCTCGGCTGCCGAAACGCGCATCGCCGAGATCAAGGCTCAGGCATTTGCCGAAGTTGGCCAGATCGCAGAAGAAACCGCGTCCGCCATCGTCGATCAGCTGATCGGTGCGAAGGCGACGGGCGACGACATCAAGGCTGCCGTTGCAGCCGCGAAGACGGGAGCCTGATCATCATGGCATTCGATGCAACATTTTTCGCACTCGTTGGCCTCATTCTCTTCCTGGCGCTCGTTATCTACCTGAAGGTTCCGGGCATGATGGCCAAGTCGCTCGACGAGCGCGCGGCCAACATCCGCCAGGAACTCGACGAAGCACGTCGCCTGCGTGAAGAAGCCCAGGGCCTGCTTGCTGAATATCAGCGCAAGCGCAAGGAAGCAGAAGCCGAGGCCGCACAGATCGTGGCTGCCGCAGAACGCGAAGCCGCTGCGCTGACGGAAGAAGCACGCGTGAAGACGGAAGAATTCGTCGCTCGCCGCAACGCGCTTTCCGAGCAGAAGATCCGCCAGGCCGAAGCTGACGCCATCGGTGCCGTTCGCGCCGCAGCCGTTGACCTCGCCGTCGCTGCTGCCGAAAAGGTGATCGCAGCAAAGGCCGACAGCGCCACGCAGGACGCGCTGTTCAAGGATGCCGTCGGAAGCGTTCAGACCCGTCTGAACTGATCGCGAACAACCAGACAAAATTCAAAGGCCGGGCAAAACCCGGCCTTTTTTGTTGCGCTGTGGAATGGTGAGGCGTCGGGCCGCCCTTCGGCTGGCGCTTAGCTTTCCGGTAGAACATCCTTGCGCAGCGGCCGGAAGCTCATGCGGTGCAGCACGCAGGGCCCGTGCTTCTCGATGCCGGCGCGGTGCTGCGGCGTGCCGTAACCGGCATGGCTCGCAAAGCCGTACCCGGGAAACACGATATGCGCCCGGGTCATCATGCGATCTCGCGTCACCTTGGCGATGATGGAGGCGGCAGCAATCGACAGCGACCGGGCGTCACCCTGGATGACGGCCTTGCCGGCGCAGCAGAGGCCCTGGGGAACGTCGCGACCATCCGCAAGGACATAAGACGGCGTCACCGCCAAGCCCGCTACTGCGCGCCGCATGGCGTCAAGGCTCGCACGCAGGATGTTGCGCTCGTCGATATGGCGCGGGCCAGACGCCGCGATCGAGACTTCTGCCGTCGCCATGATGGCTTCGAACAGTGCCTCGCGCTGGTTGGCCGTCAGTTGCTTGGAATCGTTGAGGCCGTCGGGGATGTTGTTCGGGTCTAGAATGACCGCGGCTGCCACCACCGGACCGGCAAGCGGGCCGCGCCCGGCCTCGTCCGTGCCCGCTACCGGCCAATGGCCTGCCTTGCGGGCCTGAAGCTCCAGGCTGAAATCAGGAACGAGCGGAACGTCTTCAAAAAGTGAAAGAGAATCGGGTGACGTGCGAGGCAACATGGCGGCAACCTCGCACGTCGACCCGACCTCCTGCAACCCCCGGCGGGGCGAGTGCGGCATCGCTCTCCACCGAGGGGCGGCGGTGGAACCGGGGTGTTTCCGACGCGGAACAGGACGAGCGCGTCGAAACCGAGAATTAAGAGTGCGGCCGTGACAGCTTGTCTGTCAGAGCAGCGACAACTGGATGCCTCCGCCGTCTGGCCGCACGAAGATGTCGTCACGCAATGGCAGGCCGCGCCGCGTCATGCCCAGCCGCTTGGTTGCCATCTCGAACCGGCGGCCAATCTGCCAGGCATAGGGACCAGCGCCCTTCATCCGCTTGCCGAACTCCGCGTCGTAATCCTTGCCGCCTCGCATCGAACGGACGAGCGACATCACGTGGCGGTAGCGGTTCGGGTAGTTCTGCAGCAGCCAGTCGCGGAAGAGGGGGCTCACCTCCAGCGGAAGGCGCAACAGCACGTAGCTCGCCTCGGTGGCGCCCGCAGCATGTCCCGCCTCAAGGATGCGCTCGATCTCGTGATCATTGAGCGCTGGGATGACCGGAGCCACCAGCACGCCCGTCGGAATGCCCGCGTCGGTCAGCGCCTTGATCGCGTCGAGCCGCTTGGGTGGCGTGGAAGCGCGAGGCTCCATCGTGCGGGCCAGTTTCCGGTCGAGTGTCGTCACCGAAATCCCAACCTTCACGAGGCCCTTCGCCGCCATGTCCGACAGGATGTCGATGTCGCGGGTGATCAGTGCAGACTTGGTAACGATGGCAACGGGATGGTTTGCCTTCTGCAGCACTTCGAGAATCTGCCGCATGACGCGCCATTCGCGCTCGATTGGCTGGTAAGGATCGGTGTTCGTGCCGATGGCGATCGCCCGCACCTTGTAGTCCGGCTTGCTGAGTTCGCGTTCCAGAAGTTTAGGCACATCCGGCTTAGCGAACAGCTTTGCCTCGAAATCGAGCCCCGGGGACAAGCCCATATAGCTGTGGGTCGGGCGGGCAAAGCAATAGATGCAACCATGCTCGCAGCCGCGATAGGGATTGATGGAGCGGTCGAAGGAAACGTCAGGCGACTCGTTGCGAGTAATGGCCGTGCGAGGCTTTTCGACCTGCACATCCGTCTTGAATGGCTCGAGCTCCTCAAGCGTCTGCCAACCATCGTCAAAGGCTTCGCGCCGCTCGCCCTCGAAACGACCGGTCGGGTTCAGTCCGGCGCCACGACCACGCCGACGGTCGACGTCAACTCTCAGGCCTGTGGCCTGGACCATCGCATCGGCAATATCAGCCGTATGGGCAGGCGCGAAAGCGGCCTGCCGCAGTTGGGACAGTTCGTTCATGGGACACTCCTGGAGGCACGCCTCCAAACCTGATGCTGGATTCGTAGCGCCGAAATGAGAACAATGCAAGAACAAACTTCTGGAACAAACTGGCGTTCGGTTGTGCGATGCAGTAGAGCAAGAGGATGCTCACGGTCCTCATGGAATGCCGAAATCAGGAATCGGAACTGGCCCAGACGCTGTCGGTGCTTGTCTCCGGCGCCGTCGAGGGCCTCATCAGCGACGTTATTGTTCTGGATCACGCTTCGACCGATGGTTCTTCGCGCGTGGCAGATGCCGCGGGCTGCCGCTTCCACACTGGGTGGGATCTTCCATCGGTGCTGAAAGAGGCTCGCGGGGAATGGTTGCTGCTCCTCGAACCGGGCGCTCGCCTGCAATCCGGCTGGATCGAAGAAGTGCTGGAATATCTGGCGCTCAACCGTCGGCCGGCGCGCTTTTCGCCAGCGCGGAACTATCGCCGGCCATTGCTGCAGCGAATCACCCGCAAGGCGACGCCGCTTGAACAGGGGCTGCTCTTGCCCAAATTCATGGCGACCGCAGAGGGCGAGGCAGGCAGGGGGCTGGAAGCGTTGGCGAGGGGCGTCAAGCCGCTCAAGCTCAAGAGCGAGCTGATCCCGGCCTGGGTCGCTGCGGCGCGCTGACTACTTGCCGCTGCGGCGCAAGTGTTCGTCCAGTCGCGGCATGATCTCGATGAAGTTGCATGGCATGTGCCGGTAATCGAGCTGCGCCTTCAGGATGCAATCCCACGCGTCCTTGCAGGCGCCCGGCGAGCCGGGAAGCACGAAGATGAAGGTGGCATTGGCCACGCCACCGGTGGCACGCGACTGGATGGTCGAAGTGCCAATCTTGTCATAGGAAATGCGGTGGAAGACTTCCGAAAAACCGTCCATCCGCTTCTCGAACAGTGGTTCAAGCGCTTCCGGCGTCACGTCGCGGCCGGTAAAGCCGGTGCCGCCGGTGGTGATCACCACGTCGATCTCCGGATCCAGCGTCCAATCGCGCACCTGCGCTGCGATCTTCTCCTTGTCGTCCGGAACGATCGCCCGCGCCTTCACCTCATGCCCCGCCTCGGTGATTCGCGCGACGAGCGTATCGCCGGAGCGGTCGTCGGCGAGGGTGCGGGTGTCCGACACCGTCAGCACGGCAATTCCAACGGGGATGAAGGGGCGGGTCTCATCAATCCGGCTCATGATCGCTCCTTTGTGGGTTACGCGCCGACCGTCTGCGCGGCCTGAAAATACCAGTCAGGCCGCTTGGCGGCGAGGTTGGCGGCGGCGTGTTCTGCAGCCTCGGCATTGCGGAATATTCCGAAACAGGTCGCCCCTGAACCGGACATCCGCGTCAGCAACGCGCCCTCGGCCTTGATCTCGGCCGAGAGCTGCTCAACCTCCGGAACAAGCAAACGCGCCGGCGGCTCAAGATCATTGCGCAACCGGTGGAGAACATCCATCCAGTCGCCGTCGAGCGCGCCGATCGGATCATTGTTCTTGTTCGGCAGGCGTCGGAAGATTTCGGGCGTTGAAACGCCAACCAGCGGATTTCCCAGCACCACCGGAAGGGACGGAAGCATTGGAAGAGGTGTCATCTCCTCACCGATCCCCCTGGCCAGCAGCGGCTCGCCCTTGAGGCACATCGGGACATCCGCGCCAAGTGAAAGTGCCAGCGTGGCAAGCACGGCCTCAACAAGCTCTGCATTCCACAGGCGAAGCAGGCCGCGGATCGCCGCGGCTGCGTCGGCAGACCCACCGCCGATGCCTGCGGCGATCGGCAGGTTCTTTTCCAGATGCAGCGCCACGGGCGGCGCCTCATGCCCGGCGTCCTGCAAAGCCTGCCGCAGACGGTCCCGGGCCCTCAGCACAAGGTTTTGCGTGGCATCCGTGGGGTGGAGCAGATGCCCGAATCGCCCGGAAACATGGAAGCTGTCGGCTTCAGCGGGTGCAAAATGAAGGCGATCGCCTTTGTCGGCGAAGGTCACGATCGTCTCGAGCAGGTGATAACCATCAGCCCTTTGCCCCACGACATGCAGGGCCAGGTTGATCTTTGCAGGCGCAAGTTCAAAAAAGCCCGCCTTCTGGGCGGGCCTTTCCTGGTTCAAGCTATTGGAAAGCATCAGGACTTCTTGTCCGGAGCAGCGGGCGCCGGTGCAACGGGAGGCGCAGGCTCGGTCTGGCTGCGATCGGCCGTCGTCGCGTTCGGATCAAGCGGCGCCAGACCCTTCTCGATCTTTTCCTTAACCTGCTCGCGGTTGATGTCTTCGCCTTCCGAGATCAGCGCCCGGTTCCACTGGTAGACCGCTTCGAGCTTGCGGCCGACCTGCCAATAGGCGTCGCCCAGGTGGTCGTTGATGGTCGCGTCACTGGCGCGCAGTTGCACGGCGCGTTCGAGCTCCGTCACGGCCTCCTCAAACTTGCCCATGCGGTAATAGGCCCAGCCGAGCGAATCGACGATGTAGCCGTCATCCGGCCGCGCATCGACGGCCCGCTTGATCATGTCCAGGCCCTCTTCGAGGTTCTTGCTCATGTCGACAAGCGAATAGCCGAGATAGTTCAGCACCTGCGGCTGTTCCGGATTAAGCTCCAGTGCGCGACGGAAGTTCGGCTCGGCCTTGTCCCACTGCTTCAGGCGCTCATAGGCAATGCCGCGCTGGAAAAATACGGTCCAGTCCGATGGGCGCGGCACGGGGCCGATCTTCTCGACCGCCTTGTCGTAATTCTCCGCCATGGCCTTGAAGTCCTTGGCCTCGGACAAGACGCTGCCATAAGCGATGTAGCTGCGCAGGTCCGACGGATCGGACGCGATCAGCGCCTTCAGGTGCTCCTTGGCTTCTTCCACCTTGCCGGTGGTGGAAAGTGCCAGGCCAAGCTGCAGTTCGGAAACCCGGCGCATCGGCGAATCAGCCGGCACGCGGGAATAAAGCTCGATGGCGCGCTCCGGCTTTTCAAGCTTTTCGGCGAGGCCGCCGAGCAGGATCAGCGTATCCGGGCTGTTCGGGTCCAACGCATGTGAAACCTGCAGGTAGAGCGACACCATGTCCTCGGCGCCCTGGCGGTTCAGCGCACCGCCGATGGAAAACAGCACGCCGGCCGCACCTTCGGCAGCGGTGGTCACCTGCTGGGCCGGCTTTTCGCCCTTTTCAATGCTTTGGCGAAGCGCCTTCAGCGGTGCATAGTTCGCAACCGCCGTGTCGCCGACGGAAATCGCGTCGAGCGCCTTCTGCTTGTTGCCGGCAGCCGCTTCCAGACGGGCGAGCGCCATTACGGCGCGAATGAACGTATCCGGCGCTGTGGCAATGGCTTCCTTGTTGGTGACGGCGTCGTTCAGGTGCCGCCGGGCAGCGGCCGTGTCGCCCGCAACCAGGGCCATGGCACCCAGATGATAGTCGGTGAAGACCTTGTACCATGCCGGACCCTTGAGGCCGGAAACGGTCGACATCGCCTGCTTGGCCTTGCCGGCGCCGACATCGGCCCAGGCTCCGAGCAACTGGTGGGTCAACCGGTCGAGATCGTTCGGGCCCTTGTAGGCGAGGATCTTCTTGGCTGTTTCAAACTTCTTGTGGCGCAGCGCATCCAGGCCGCGGACGATCTTGGTGATCCGCTCTACCGAGCCGTCACCCTTCAGGTTCTCGGCTTCCTTCAGACCGTCCTCGAAATCGCCATTGAGTAACAGCGAGATCATCAGCCGTTCGCGGATTTCCAGATTGGCGGCATCAAAGCTCAGCGCCTTGCGGTATAGCGCAATGGCCGTTGGGTAATCATGGTCGACATCGGCAGTACGGGCAGCGAGGAACGCGCCGGAAAAGGAGTTGATGTCGCCGGGACCGAATTCGGTCACTTCCTCTGTGTCCGGTTTTGCCTCCGGCGTCGCAGCACTGGCGAGGCTTCCGAATGCCAGAACGGCCGCGAGTGCTGCACTTGAGAGCAGAAGGAGGCTGGAATTCCGCCGCATCGAATTGCCTTTCATGTAGAGCCGTGTGCCGCCGACGAACCGGGGCTTGGTAGCTCATTGATTCATGAACAGAATGGCTTTTTTGAAGCACGTCCGCAAGGAAATCTCCGGCACCGCAGGGCCCGCGATGCCGTCACATTCCGTTGAGGCCGAAGGCTTTCTCAGTTCACGCGCTGGATCGAGAAGTCGATGACTTCCAGCAGGGCGGACTTCAGCGGCGAGGTCGGCAGCGGCGCAAGTGCATCGCGGGCGATCGTGCCGTAATGCAGGGCGCGGCCGATCGTGTCGTTGAGCGCGCCATACTTGGTGATGAGGCCGAGCGCCTTTTCGAGATTTTCCTCGCTGCTCTCACCCTGTTCGATCGACTGGCGCCAGAAGGCGCGCTCGTCTTCGGTGCCCCGGCGATAAGCCAGGATGACCGGAAGCGTGATCTTGCCCTCGCGGAAGTCGTCGCCGACATTCTTGCCGAGGTCGGCAGCCTTGCCGCCGTAATCGAGTGCGTCGTCGACCAGCTGGAAGGCGTAACCAAGGTTCAGGCCGTAGGACTTCATCGCCGCGCGCGCACCCTTGTCGGCATTGGCGATGATAGGGCCTACTTCGGCGGCGGCGGCAAACAGCGCGGCCGTCTTGGCGCGAATGACCGAAAGATAATCGTCTTCGGTCGTTTCCATGTTCTTGGCGACCGAAAGCTGCAGCACTTCGCCTTCGGCAATCACGGCCGCGGCGGATGCGAGAACGTCGAGCGCTTCGAGCGAGCCGACTTCGACCATCATCTTGAAGGCCTGGCCGAGCAGGAAGTCGCCGACAAGTACGCTCGCCTGGTTGCCCCAGATCGTCCGTGCAGTCGACTTGCCGCGACGAAGGTCGCTTTCGTCCACGACGTCGTCGTGCAGCAGGGTGGCGGTGTGCATAAACTCGACGCTGGTCGCGAGTTTCACATGCGCTTCGCCGCGATAGCCGAACAGCGTGGCGGACGCGAGCGTCAGCATCGGCCGCAGCCGCTTGCCGCCTGACGAGATCAGGTGGTTCGCCACTTCCGGAATCATCTGGACGTCGGAACCTGCCTTGGAGAGAATGAGCTGGTTCACGCGCTCCATGTCGCCCTTGGTGAGATCCACCAGGGGTTTGACGGAAGCGTGTTTGTTTTTGCCTTCTTCAAGCGGTATGACGACGCCCAACGGTCAGGACTCCTATCGAATTTTTCCAAGGACAATAGAAAGCCGCGTATAGGGCGGCAAGGGCAAATCGCGCCCTGCGACGTTTAAGGAGCACCCAGCATGCAGGAAATCATCCGCACGAACGATATCGTGGTCTTGTCGCTGGCCGAGAGCCTGATGAAGGACGCCGGTATCCACAGCATGGTGGCGGATCAGTCCATGAGCGTGCTCGAAGGGTCGCTCGGCTTGCTGCCCCGCCGTTTCCTGGTGGAGGAAGACCGGGCCGACGAGGCAAGGCGAATCCTGAAGGATGCCGGGCTCGAGGCGGAACTGAGGCCGCAGCGAAAGTCATGAGCACAACCTTCACTGTGGATGCCTTTCATCGGGGCGCCTTCCATGTGATGCAGCCGAAGGGGGGAGGGCACCGCTCCGGTGTCGATGCCATGCTGCTGGCTGCGCTGGTGGCGGACGACAAGCCGATCCATGTGGCTGATCTTGGCGCAGGCGCCGGTGCGGCAGGCCTTGCGGTCGGATCGCGGCTGCCAAGTGCGCGGATCGACCTGATCGAGCGGTCGCCGCTGATGGCGGACTACGCGCGTCGTTCGCTGGCGCTATCCGAAAACGCAGTGCTTAAGGACCGCGTTCACGTGATCGAAGCGGACGTGACACTGACAGGCAAGCCGCGTATCGCTGCCGGCCTGTTGGATGAGATCTACGACCACGTCATCATGAACCCGCCGTTCAACGACGCCTCCGACCGCAAGACGCCGGATGCGCTGAAGGCGGATGCACATGCGATGACGGAGAACCTGTTCGAGACCTGGATCCGCACCGCGGGCGCAATCATGAAGCCTGGCGGCCAATTGTCCCTGATTGCCCGGCCGCAATCGGTGGCCGAGATCATCCAGGCCTGCGGCAAGCGATTCGGCGGGCTGGAGATCACCCTGCTTCATCCGCGGCCGGACGAGAGTGCTACGCGGCTGTTGCTTACCGCCATCAAGGGGTCCCGGGCGCGGCTGACCTTCCGGGCACCGCTCGTGGTCCATGGGCCGGACGGCCATGCTTTTGCGCCATTCGTGGATGACCTGAACAACGGTCGCGCCGCTTATCCCCGGCTCAGCCCAAGACGAAGTCCATCACAAGCTTCACGTTAAGGCCGGCGATAGCCACTGCAATGGCCCAGGCTATGGCGGATAACCAGCGTGGCGCAACAAGCTCGCCCATCTTTGCCTTGCTGGCGGTAAACATCACCAGCGGGAAGACGGCAAACGACAGCTGAAGGCTGAGCACGACCTGCGTCAGGATCAACAGTTCAGCCGTGCCTGCGTCGCCATACCAGATTGCGACGAAGCCTGCCGGAATGATGGCGATGGCCCGGGTGATCAGCCGGCGCAGCCAGGGCTGCAGCTTCATTTTCAGGAAGCCTTCCATGACGATCTGACCGGCAAGCGTTGCCGTTACCGTCGAGTTCAGGCCGCAACAGAGAAGCGCGATGCCGAAGAGGGTGGGGGCGATCGCCATGCCGAGCAGCGGTGCAAGCAGCGAATGTGCCTCCCCGAGGTCGGCCACCTCCGTCCGCCCCGTGCCGTTGAAAGCCGCTGCGGCCAGGATGAGGATCGACGCGTTGATCAGCAGCGCGAAGGTCAGGGCTACAGTCGAGTCGACCGTAGCAAAAGCCAGGGCTTCCCGCTTCTCCGGCAGCGTCTGCCCGTATTTGCGGGTCTGCACGATGCCGGAATGCAGGTAGAGGTTATGCGGCATCACAGTCGCACCAAGGATGCCGAGCGCGAGGTAGAGCATCTCCGGATCGGTGACAATCTCGGTAGAGGGTAGGAACCCGCGGATCACGCCGCCCCAATCCGGGTCGGCAAGAAAGATCTGGATGCCGAAGCAGAGCGCGATCACGCCAAGCAGCGTGATGATGAAGGCTTCCACCCAGCGGAAGCCGAGCCTTTGCAGGTAGAGGATGATGAAGACGTCGAGCGCGGTGATCAGCACGCCAAGCTCGAGAGGAATACCGAAGATCAGCTTGAGGCCGATGGCCGTTCCGATGACCTCGGCAATATCCGTGGCGATGATGGCAATTTCCGCCAGCGCCCAGAGCGGCACGGCAACCCATTTCGGGAACGCGTCGCGACAAGCCTGCGCCAGGTCGCGGCCGGAAGCGATCGCAAGCCGGGCACAGAGCGACTGCAGGACGATCGCCATCAGGTTGGATAGGAGCGCGACCGCAAGCAGCGCATAACCGAACTTCGAGCCGCCGGCGAGCGAGGTCGCCCAGTTGCCGGGATCCATGTAGCCGACCGCCACCAAATATCCGGGACCGGCAAACGCCGCGATGCGGCGCAGTTTGGAGCTATGGCGGGCGACATCGACGGTGCCGTGGACATCAGACAAGGACGCTTCGCCTCGGCTAAGGCGCCATCCTCCGTCTGTTCCCGAACCTCGCATGTCCATTCCACGGCCTCGCATGATCTTTGGTGACATCAATATGTTCTTTTCAAATGATAATGCTAGTCATTCGCAACAAGATTTCGACCTGATATTCTGCTGGCATCGGGCAAAGCCATTGCGTTTGGGGAATCCGCACATACATGCTGAGGCGGCTCGCACGGAAAAAGGAAGAAAATGGCCGCGTTCTTGAAGAGGTTGATGCCCAAAAAGTTCCGCAAGAAGGGGATGGTTGTCCCCGTAGTCCGGTTGCACGGCGCAATCATGACGGGCGGAAGCCAGTTCAAGCCGACGTTGAGCCTCGCCAATGTGGCGCCGATGCTGGAAAAGGCCTTCTCCAACAAGGAGACGCCAGTTGTCGCGCTGTCGATCAATTCTCCGGGCGGCTCACCCGTGCAGTCGCGCCTGATCTTCCAGCGCATTCGCGCGCTTGCCGAAGAGAAGAACAAGAAAGTCCTCGTTTTCGTCGAGGATGTCGCGGCCTCGGGTGGCTACATGATCGCGCTCGCCGGCGACGAGATCTTCGCCGACCCCACCTCGATCGTCGGCTCGATCGGCGTCGTCTCTGGAGGTTTTGGTTTCCCCGAGCTCCTGCGCAAGATGGGCGTTGAGCGGCGCGTCTACACCGCCGGTGAAAACAAGGTCATCCTTGATCCCTTCCAGCCTGAGAAGGAAGGCGACGTCGAATACCTGAAGTCGCTGCAGCTCGAGATCCACAAGGTCTTCATCGAAATGGTCAAGATGCGGCGCGGTGAACGCCTGGCCGACGACACGACGATCTTCTCTGGTCTGTTCTGGAGCGGCCAGCGCGGCCTCGACCTCGGGCTGATCGATGGGCTTGGCGAAATGCGCGATGTCATCAAGCGCCGTTACGGCAAGGACGCCAAACTGGAACTGATCGGTAGCGCCCGCACGATCTTCGGGCGCCGGGTTCCGGGCGTCGTCCTCGGTGACGCAGACGCATCGCAATTGGCCGCGGGTGCTGCTTCGGGGCTTGCCGCAAGCCTCGAAGAAAAGGCATTGTGGAGCCGATACGGGCTCTAAGGCGGCAGGGGATTTCAAGGGGAAATGGCACAACTAATTTTCATGATCATCCTCATCGGCGGAGGGTGGCTGCTCTACAAGAAGTTCATCAGGGATGCCGAGCGGCTGGCGTCCCGTTCCCGCCGCGAGGAAACCGAACGTCGCACTGGCGCCATGGGCACGCTGGAAAAGGATCCCGTCACCGGCGAGTACCGGGTAAAGAAGGAAGAGGATTAAGCCGGACAGGCTTTAAACCTTGACCGGTGGCATGGAGCGTGGCACTCGTCCGCATCCTTCAACTGAAGATATTGCCATGACCGTAGTACCCGATCACATGTCGCCGACCCGTTCCTTCCAGGGTCTGATCCTCGCTCTCCATAACTATTGGGCGGACAAGGGATGCGCGGTGCTGCAGCCCTACGACATGGAAGTCGGTGCCGGTACATTTCATCCGGCAACCACGCTGCGCGCGCTGGGCCCCAAGCCCTGGAAGGCTGCCTACGTGCAGCCGTCGCGTCGTCCGTCGGACGGCCGTTATGGCGAAAACCCGAACCGTTTGCAGCACTATTACCAGTACCAGGTGATCCTGAAGCCGAACCCGCCGAACCTGCAGGAACTCTACCTCGGTTCGCTCGCGGCAATCGGGCTTGATCCGCTCCTGCATGACGTGCGTTTCGTCGAGGACGATTGGGAAAGCCCGACGCTCGGCGCCTGGGGCCTTGGCTGGGAGTGCTGGTGCGACGGTATGGAAGTGTCGCAGTTCACTTACTTCCAGCAGGTCTGCGGCATCGAGTGTTCCCCGGTTGCCGGCGAACTGACCTACGGCCTTGAACGCCTTGCCATGTATGTCCAAGGGGTCGACAACGTCTACGACCTGAACTTCAACGGCCGCGAGGGCGAAGAGAAGATCTCCTACGGCGATGTCTTCCTGCAGGCCGAGCAGGAATATTCACGGCACAATTTCGAATATGCCGATACTGCCATGCTGCATCGTCATTTCGAGGATGCCGAGAAGGAGTGCCAGGCGCTGCTCGCCGCCGGCGCACCCGGCTCAAGCGCCAACCAGATGCTGCACAAATGCGTCTTCCCGGCCTATGACCAGTGCATCAAGGCAAGCCACGTCTTCAACCTGCTGGATGCCCGCGGTGTTATCTCGGTCACGGAACGCCAGAGCTATATCCTGCGCGTGCGCACACTCGCCAAGGCTTGCGGCGAAGCTTTCCTGCTCACCGATGCAGGTGGGGCGAACTTCGGCCAGGCCGCCTGAGGAGGCCTGGCTTTACCAACTTCGCGTTGTTTGACCGCCTTGCGAAAGTGTGGCTAGTTTCCGCGCGGAATGGGGCGCATATCTGGGGGAATCGCGCATGTATATCTTGATCGGCATTCTTGTCGCCGTCGCGCTGTATGTCGTTATGATCTATAACGGCCTGGTCAAGGCTCGCCAGATGGCGGAGGAAGCCTGGTCCGGCATTGACGTGCAGCTGAAGCGCCGCGCCGACCTGATCCCGAACCTGATCGAGACGGTGAAGGGCTACGCCTCCCACGAAAAGAGCACGTTTGAAGAGGTCGTCCGGCTGCGCAACCAGGCGCAGGCCGTACCGTTGGGCGATGTTGCAGGTCGTGCCCAGGCTGAAGGCCTGCTCGGCCAGGCGCTCGGCAAGCTTTTTGCGCTGGCGGAAGCTTACCCTGACCTCAAGGCAAACCAGAATTTCGCGGAGCTTCAGGCCTCGCTCGAAAACCTGGAAAACGAGATCCAGATGTCGCGCCGTTATTACAATGGCGCCGCACGCGACCTGAACGTCAGGGTCGAGAGCTTTCCCAACAACCTCATCGCCGGCCAGTTCGGGTTCTCGAAGAAGGAATATTTCGAGATCACCAACGAAGCCGACCGCGCCGTTCCGAGCGTCAAGTTCTAGGTCACGCATTGGCCTTTGCCTCGCCACCGTCTAAGAGCGGCGAGGAAGGGAACTAGGTGCCTCCGGCCGGGCTGGAGTGCGCCGCCAGTGGCAGAAGAAGCAATGATCATGGGCAGAGCCAAACTCACCGTCGTACCACCGGGCAAGCCGTTGATCGGTCGCGCCATCCCGCCGGGCTCGAAGTCCATCACCAATCGCGCGCTGCTTCTCGCAGGGCTTGCGAAGGGGACGAGCCGGCTGACGGGCGCGCTGAAAAGCGATGACACGCGCTACATGGCCGACGCCCTTCGTGCCCTTGGCGTCGTGGTGGATGAACCGGATGCCACGAGTTTTGTGGTGACGAGCACCGGCAAACTCGAGCCGCCGGCCGCGCCGCTTTTTCTTGGCAATGCCGGAACCGCGACCCGCTTCCTCACCGCCGCATTGGCGCTTGGCAACGGCCGTTATGTCGTTGATGGCGATGAGCATATGCGCAAGCGCCCGATCAAGCCACTGGTCGATGCGCTGCAGTCGCTCGGCGTCAAGGCCGAGGCGCCGACGGGCTGCCCTCCGGTGACGATAGACGCGACAGGCGCCTTCGCAAGCGACAAGGTCGTCATCGATGGCGGGCTTTCCAGCCAATATGTCTCGGCGCTACAGATGGCGGCCGCCTGCAGTTCGGCGCCCTTCACCATCGAACTTGCCGGTGCCGATATCGGCGCACGCGGTTACATCGACCTGACTCTCGCGGCGATGCGCGCGTTTGGGGCTGAAGCGGAGCAGACGTCGCCGTCGTCCTGGCGCATCCAGCCGACGGGCTATCGCGCAGCGGATTTCACCGTCGAGCCGGATGCCTCCGCCGCAACCTATCTCTGGGCAGCGGAAGTGCTCACCGGCGGCAAGATCGACCTCGGCGTTGCCAACGAGGAATTTACCCAGCCGGACGCGAAGGCATACGACATCATCCGCCAGTTCCCGCATATGCCGGCGGAGATCGACGGCTCGCAGATGCAGGATGCCGTGCCGACCCTTGCCGTGCTTGCGGCCTTCAACGAGCAGCCCGTGCGCTTCGTTGGCATTGCGAATCTCCGAGTCAAGGAATGCGATCGCATCCGCGCGCTTTCGCTGGGGCTGAACGCCATCCGCGATGGCCTGGCGCGGGAGGAGGGCGATGACCTCATCGTGTTCTCGGACCCTGCTCTTGCCGGACAGGTGCTGCCCGCCGCGATCGATACCTTTGCCGATCACCGGATCGCCATGAGCTTTGCGCTGGCAGGCCTCAAGATCGGCGGCATCACGATCCTGGATCCGGATTGCGTGGCAAAGACATTCCCGAGCTATTGGGACGTCTTGTCCTCGCTCGGCGTATCTTACACGGATATCCAATAAACGCAGCGGCAGAAGCCGTACTGGAAGGTTGGCAATGCGGTGGTTTTCGGTCGTCTGGTTGGCGTTCAGTCTCGCGCTCGTAGCGGTACCGGCGCGTGCCGAAGAATTCATCCGCGCCTACCATTCCGACATCGAGATTGCCGAGAACGGCGACCTGACGGTGACCGAGACCATCACGGTCAATGCGGAGGGCAACCGCATCCGGCGCGGGATCTTCCGTGATTTCCCGCTCACCATGCTGGATGCCGAGGGGCGCAAGCTGAAGGTCGGCTTCGAGATGGAGTCCGTCACCCGCAATGGCGAGGACGAGCCGTTCCACACCGAAACGATCTCCGGCGGCATCCGGATCTACGCAGGCTCCGATGACACGGTGTTGAGCCGTGGCGAGCACACCTATGTCTTCACCTACAGGACCGACCGGCAGATCCGCTTCTTTGACGATCACGACGAACTCTATTGGAACGCCACGGGGAATTTCTGGCAGTTCCGCATTGCGAAAGCCTCGGCGCGGGTAACATTGCCGAGCGGTCGCGTTACAGATGTCGAGGCTTATACAGGTGCCCAGGGATCAAGCGCCCGCAACGCCACCGCCCGCGCAAGCGGCAACCAGGCTGTCTTCGCCACGACGCGCGCGCTGGGTGCCGAAGAAGGTCTGACCATTGTTGCGGGCTTTCCCAAGGGGATCGTTGCCGAACCCAGTGAAAGCCAGGAAAGCGAATGGTGGTGGCGCGACAATGCCGGCAGCATCCTCAGCATTGGCGGACTGGTCGCCGTATTCCTCTATTACCTCTTTGTCTGGAGACGCGTCGGTCGCGATCCTCCACGCGGCGTCGTCGTGCCGCGCTGGGATGCACCCGACGGCCTGTCTCCTGCGCTGGTGAACTATGTCGACAACAAGGGTTTTTCCGAAAGCGGTTGGACGGCCTTTTCCGCCAGTGCGCTCGATCTTGCGGTCAAGGGCTTTGTCACCCTGTCCGATCTCAAGAACAGCATCGTCATCACCCGCACCGGCAAGGCGTCCACGAAGGGGCTGCCGGTCGGCCAAGCAGCTCTTCTTTCCGCGATGGACGAAAACGGGCAAAGCCTGACGATCAACAAGGAAAACGGGCCTGCGGTTGAATCCGTCGGCAAGAAGTTCCGCCAGGCGATCGAGCGCGAGCATCGCGGCAAATATTACCTCGGCAACCAGGGTTATATCGCAGGCGGCGTCGCCCTCACGCTGCTTGCCATCTTCGCGCTCGTCGTCTTCGGCGACCTCGATGAAGAACTGATCGTGCTTCTGGTCGTACCGGCGATCTTCGCGGTCATGTTCGGCACTATCGCGGTCTCCTTCGGGAAAAATCTGAAGCGCAAGCGCAGCCTCGCAGCGAAGATCTTCACGGTCGTCATCTTCGGCTTCTTTGGCTTTGTCGGGCTTTCGATAGCCTCTTCGATCCTTGTCGCAATATCCGATCTTGCAGGTCCCGATCACTGGCCGATCCTGGTTGCGGTTGGCGGCATCGTGCTGACCAACGTCATCTTCTTTTTCCTGATGGGCGCGCCGACGCCGCTGGGTCGCAAGCTGATGGATGGCATCGAAGGCTTGCGCATCTATCTGACACTCGCCGAAAAGGACCGCATGAACATGGCCGGCGCGCCGACCATGTCGCCGCAGCATTACGAGACACTGCTGCCTTATGCGGTGGCGCTGGGCGTTGAAAAACCGTGGAGCGATACCTTCGAGACCTGGCTCGCATCCGTTGCCGCGGGCGCCGCTGCGGCCTCCTACCAGCCCGGCTGGTACAGTGGCTTCTCTCACGGCAGCCTCGGCGATCGGATTGGCGGCTTCTCGTCTTCCATGGCGTCCACGATCGCCTCGACCATCCCGGCGCCGGAATCGAGCTCCTCGTCGTCCTCTTCCGGTTTCTCCGGCGGCTTCTCGGGAGGAGGCGGCGGCGGCGGCGGTGGTGGCGGCTGGTAGCCACTTTCGCCAATCCATTGGTGACTTTTGGTGACAGGCTTGCTAAGTCCGCCGCGACGTCACTCTGAGCGCAAAGACCTACATCATGCCCGACTTGCTTCTTGAACTTCGCTCCGAAGAAATCCCCGCGCGCATGCAGCGCAAGGCGGCGGGAGATCTGAAAAAGCTTGTGACCGATGCGCTCGTGGATGCGGGGCTGACCTATGAAGGGGCGCGGGAGTACTGGACACCGCGCCGCCTGACGCTTGATATCCGGGGGCTCACCGCCCGTTCGGCCGACCAGCGCGAAGAAATTAAGGGCCCGTCGACAAAGGCGCCGGAGCAGGCGGTGCAGGGCTTCCTGCGCAAGGCAGGCCTTTCATCTGTTTCCGAGGCGCAGGTCGTCAGCGACCCGAAGAAGGGTGACTTCTATGTCGCCATCATCTCGCGTCCCGGCCGCGCCGCCGAAGAGATCATCGCCGATGTCATGCCCGGCATCATCCGCACCTTTCCCTGGCCGAAATCGATGCGCTGGGGCGCGGCTTCCATGCCGAAGGGCGCGCGTTTTGCGGGCGTCGAGGGCAAGGGTTCGGAAAGCATGCGCTGGGTACGCCCGCTACAGTCGATTGTCTGCGTCTTCGGACCGGAGCACGACGAAACGCAGGTCATCCCCTTCGAAATTGATGGCGTGACCGCCGGCAACGTGACCTATGGCCACCGTTTCCACGCACCGGAGCCGATCACCGTGCGCCGCTTCGATGACTATGTGGCGAGCCTTGAGAAGGCGAAGGTCATGCTCGATGCCGAGCGCCGCAAGGACGTGATCCTTCACGACGCACGCGATCTCGCCTTCGCAAACGGTCTGGAGCTTGTCGAGGACGAAGGCCTTCTGGAAGAGGTGTCCGGCCTCGTCGAATGGCCGCATGTGCTGATGGGCGAATTCGAGCGGGAATATCTGGAGATCCCCTTCGAGATCATCCGCCTCACCATCAAGACGAACCAGAAGTGCTTCGTCACCCGACCGCAGTCTGGCGAGGGCCTTTCCAACCACTTCATCCTGGTGTCGAACATCCAGGCGAAGGATGGCGGCAAGGAAATCATGCACGGTAACGGCAAGGTCGTGCGCGCGCGCCTGTCGGACGCCAAGCATTTCTGGACCCGCGACCAGGGTGATCTTCCGGACCTCGAGACGCTGCGCACCTCGGCCGAAAAGTTCAACCTTGATCTCGCCAAGCCGCTCGACCAGCGCATGGCGAAGCTTGATGCGCTGAACGTTACCTTCCATGCCAAGTTGGGCACGCAAGGGGAACGCGTGCGTCGCATCCGCGGCCTCGCGGCTCACCTCGCGCCCATCGTAGGTGCCGATCCGGCGCTTGTTGACCGCGCTGCCGTGCTTGCCAAGGCGGACCTGCGCACCGAGGCTGTCGGCGAATTCCCGGAACTGCAGGGCCTGATGGGGCGTCGTTATGCGCTGCTGCAGGGCGAGGATGCGTCCGTCGCCGCTGCCATAGAAGATCACTGGAAGCCGAATGGCCCTTCCGATCGCCTCCCGGAAGACAAGGTAGGCCTGACGGTGGCGCTCGCCGACAAGCTCGACACGCTCGTCGGCTTCTGGGCGATCGACGAGAAGCCGACAGGCTCCAAGGACCCGTTTGCGCTGCGCCGTGCAGCGTTAGGTATCGTGCGTATCCTGCTGGAGCGCAAGCTTCGCCTGAACCTCCTCCAAGTTTTCGAAAAGGCATTGCCTGGTCGCAGTGGTGCCCCAACCGTCGAAGCATCGGAAGGCGGCAGCGCAGTCGAAGACAACAGCTATATCAATGAGACCTTCCCGGTTGTTGGCGGGCATGCGGATGTCGTGGCCGACCTCCTGTCCTTCTTCCACGATCGCCTGAAGGTTTATCTGCGCGACATGGGCGCCCGTCACGACCTGATCGATGCCGTGCTGACCCCGGAAGCCGACGATCTGTTGATGGTCGCCCGCCGCGTGGAAGCGCTGACGGCCTTCATCACCTCCGAAGACGGCAAGAACCTGCTTGCCGGCACCAAGCGTGCCGTGCAGCTTCTCGCCGCAGAGGAGAAGAAGGGCACCGTGGTTGCCGATGGCGTGGCGGACGAGCTTCTGAAGCTCGACGCGGAAAAGGCGCTCTGGGCGGCCGTCCAGACGGCGTCCAAGGAAGCTTCCGAGGCGATCGCCAAGGAAGATTTCCGCTCCGCCATGGAAGCGCTCTCCAAGCTTCGCGCACCGGTCGACCGCTTCTTCGAGGATGTCCTGGTTGTCGACGAGGACGTGGTCGTGCGGGCCAATCGCCTGGCGCTCTTGAAGGCCATCCGCGAAGCAACCGGCACGGTTGCCGACTTCTCGAAGATCTCCGGGTAAAAGAAAACCGCCGGGCTTATCACCCGGCGGCTCTCAATCGATCATCCTGTTTTGCCTGCTTAGCTCGCCTTGCGCATCTGGTAAGCCATCTGGTGCAGGCTGTTCGAGGCGCTTTCAACCTGGCCTATGCGGAAGCCGCGGATCAGGTTCAGCAACTCGTCCGTGTCGGTTGCCAGCGCCTCGGCGGAAGCCGTGGTCTCTTCAGCCATCGCAGCATTGTGCTGGGTGGCAGCGTCGAGCTGGTTAAGCGAAGACGAGATCGACCGCAGGGTCGTGTCCTGCTCGGAAGCGGAGTGGGCGATCTTGCCGACGATCTCGCTGGCCACCTTCACCTGATCCGAAATCCGCTTCAGCGCTTCCCCGGCTTCACCCACCAGGCGGACGCCGTTCTGCACCTGGCCCGACGAGCGTGAGATCTGGTCCTTGATCTCCTTGGCCGCCGCGGCCGAACGCTGGGCCAGTTCGCGCACTTCCTGGGCAACGACTGCAAAACCCTTGCCGGAGTCGCCCGCACGCGCGGCTTCCACGCCAGCGTTGAGCGCGAGGAGGTTGGTCTGGAAGGCGATGTCGTCGATCACACCGATGATCTTGGAGATCTCGCCGGACGACTGCTCGATACCGCCCATCGCCTCGATGGCCTGTGCGACGATGAGATCCGAACGGCTCGCCTCAGAACTGACCGATGTCACGCGCTGCGAAGCCTCATGGGCGCCTTCGGCCGTCTGGCGCACGGTGACCGCCAGTTCGTCGAGCGCCGCGGAGGTTTCTTCGAGGTTTGCCGCCTGGCGTTCGGTGCGCTGCGACAGCTCGTTGGAGGCGCGGCGAATCTCTTCCTTGGAGCCACCGATATCGATGCCCTTGGCATTGACCTTGGCCATGGCTGCTTCCAGCCGCGCCAGCGCGTCGTTGAAGTTGTGGCGCAAGGTCTCGTAGCGCGGGCCAAGATCGCTGCAGCGAACGGTAAGGTCGCCGGTCGCGAGCGCTTCGAGCGCTTCGCCAATGGTGGCGACGACGCGCGCCTGCGCTGCTGCGTCCTTCTGCTGCAGGTCGGCGTTCTGCTGGCGCTCGCGATCGAGCTCCCGCTTCTGGCTTTCCTCGCGTTCGGCCATGGCGTGCCGCTCGCGCACCTTCTCCTGCAGCGCCTTCGTGGCCTTCGCCATCATGCCTACTTCGTTGCGCATCTCCGTATGCGGGATCGCCGTGTCGACGTCTTCATCGGCCACCGCTTCCAGCGCCTTGTGAACGGCGGCAAGCGGCTTGGTGATGTTGCGGATCAGGAGTAGCGCAAACAGGATGCCGATCAGCGTGATGGCAGCGCCGGACGACACTGCCCGCCAGATAGCGGCGCGCGCCTGCGCCTGCAGGTCATCGAGGTAGACGCCGGTTCCGACAGCCACCTGCCACGGCTCGAAGGCTTTCGAATAGCCACCCTTGAGGAATGTGGCATCAGCCGGCTGGCCGGGCTTCGTCCAGTAGAAGTCGGCGCGGCCCTTGCCGTTGCGGGCCTGCTCAACGACATCGCGGACAAGGTACTTGCCGGTCTTGTCCTGGACGTCCTTGAAGCTCTTGCCGCTGTCGTCCTTGATCCCGTGGAAGACCTGGACGTGGTTGTAGTCATATCCATAGAGGTAGCCGTCCGGCTCGAAACGCACGTTCGAAAGCGCCGCATAGGCCTGGGCCTTGGCTTCCTTTTCGTTCAGTTCGCCCGATAGCTGCTTCTTGTGGAAGCCTTCAAGGATGGAGACCGCGGATTCGACCTGCGTGCGCAGCATGCCGTAGCGCTCGTCAAACATCGTGTTGATGGAAGAGCGGATCTGGAAGAACGACGCGACCGCAAACGCGAGCACCAGCGCGATCGTCAGAAATATCAGCTGGTGTGATATCTTCAAATTCTTCATGTTGGGAACTTTCAAGGACAGGAACTTCGGTGCACGCCGAAGACGAAGAGGCGAGAGCGCTTCCTGCGCGACAAGGTGCTGCATTGCACTGCAACAACAATGAAAGCTCAACTTGAATAAAGATTTAATGATATGCTGAAATAGGCCGCAGCCGCAGCGCTGGCCCATGCGACTTTCGACTGTGTTTGCTGGTGTTGTTAGTTTACCCGCAGTTCTACGTCGCCCAGCAGTGTAGCCTGGGGAGCAGCCGCGGACTCAACGGCGCTGGTCGTGGCGTCCTCATCGATGCCATCTTTCGTGGGCACAGCGGTCGCAGACTGTGCTTCGGCTGGAACAGGCTGGTCAGGACCGGTTTCGGCAACCGCACTGTCCTGCATCCAGCTTGGGACCTTGCTGACAAAGACCACGGGCGAGCCGCCGAACCAGGCCTCCGTCCGCACAAGCCTTTTTTCGCCGTGCATCTCGATCACTTCGATCTTCTGGGTGCCGGCCGCAAGTTCGGGCACGACGTAGCTGCCGGAGTCTGCCTTCGCAGGCTCGGCGTCACAATGCGTGCAGGTCTTGACGACGATGCTCGTCGCAGACGACGGCGCGCCGCCGACACTGGTGATCGACGAAGCGAGCGCTGTGCCGCCGGATAAAACCACTGCCATAGCCAGGACGATACGCATGACGAAATCCCCATTAAGCCCTCATTGGAGCTAAGCAGGGTTTCCTTTCGATCCCGTCAGGAAAAACAGTAAATTTTGAATGAACTGCGTCGTTAGCGGCCTTCGCGCGCAATCGCACGCCAGCCGATATCGCGGCGGCAGAAGCCGTTGTCCCACTTCACCTGGTCGAGGAGCGCATAGGCTCGTGCCTGCGCCTCGCCAACGGTCTTGCCCGTCGCGGTGACGTTCAACACGCGCCCACCGGTTGCCACCAGTTCGTCCCCCTGCAAGGCCGTGCCGGCGTGGAAGATCTTGGCGCCATCGCAGCCTGCGGGCAGATGCGCAATCGGTGTGTTCTTGTCATAGGAACCGGGATAACCCTTCGATGCCATGACGACCGTCAGCGCCACGTCATCGTGCCATTCGGCCTGCACCTGGTCGAGCGTTCCTGTCGCGGCCGCGTAGAGCAGGTCAAGCAGGTCGCTTTTCAGCCGCATCATCAGCACCTGGCATTCCGGATCGCCGAAGCGGACATTGTATTCGATGAGTTCCGGGCCCCTGGCGGTGATCATCAGCCCGGCAAAGAAGACGCCGGTGAACGGGTAACCGCTTTCCGCCATGCCGCGGATCGTAGGCTCGATGATCTCGGTCATCGTGCGCGCCACCATTTCGTCGGTCATCACCGGGGCGGGGGAATAGGCGCCCATGCCGCCGGTATTTGGGCCGGTGTCACCGTCTCCAACACGTTTGTGGTCCTGCGCGGTTGCGAGCGCCAGCGCCGTCTTGCCGTCCGACAGGCAGAAGAAGCTCGCCTCTTCGCCGTCGAGATAGGCTTCGACCACGACTTCTGCGCCGGCGCTGCCGAAGGCGCCGTCAAAGCAGTCATCGATGGCGGCAAGCGCTTCTTCGATAGTCATCGCAACGGTGACGCCCTTGCCGGCCGCCAGGCCATCCGCCTTGACGACGATCGGTGCGCCTTGTTCCTCGACATACGTTTTGGCGGAAGTGGCGTCGGTGAAGCGGCGATAGGCGCCGGTGGGGATGTCGTAGCGGGCGCAGAGATCCTTGGTAAAGCCCTTCGAGCCCTCAAGCTGTGCGGCTGCGGCGGAAGGGCCGAAGACATGGATGCCGGCGGAGCGAAGCACATCGGCCAAGCCTGCCACCAGCGGCGCCTCGGGACCAACCACGACGAGATCGATCCCGGTCTCGCGGCAAAACGTCAGCACCGCGTCATGGTTCTCGACGTCGAGCGCAACGAGTTCTGCATGGTCGGCGATGCCGGGATTGCCCGGTGCGGCATAAAGCTTGCTGAGCTTTGGCGACTGGGCCAGCTTCCATGCCAGCGCGTGTTCTCGTCCACCCGAACCAATCAAGAGAAGCTTCATGTTGCACCCTTTCGCTGCCGTCCTCGGCGGTTAAGGGGAGGGGAGGCAAAGGTCAAGTTGCCAGCCTGTGGAATCGCACTCTTGAAGCGTTGCCTTGCCGCAAAGTTTGACTATGGTCGCGCCTCCAAATTGAACGAGGATACGCATGGCCGCCGATAACCGATTTCTCGCCACCGCGATCGCTGCCGAAATCAATGCCCGTCCCGAACAGGCGGCTGCTGCGATCGGGCTGATCGACGAAGGCGCCACCGTACCCTTCATCGCCCGTTATCGTAAGGAAGTCACCGGTGGCCTTGACGATACGCAGCTGCGCACGCTGTCCGAGCGGCTGGTTTACCTGCGCGAACTGGAAGCGCGTCGTGCCTCGATCGTCGATTCCATCAACAGCCAGGGCAAGATGACCGATGAACTGGCCGCCAAGATCGGCAAGGCGACCACCAAGGCGGAACTCGAAGACCTTTACCTTCCCTACAAGCCCAAGCGCCGGACGCGCGCGGAAATTGCCCGCGAGCGAGGGCTGGGGCCGCTGGCCGAAGCGCTCTGGACAGATCGCACGGCGGATCCGGCCCTGCTTGCGGCGCCCTATGTCACGGGTGACGTTGCCGACGTGAAGGCGGCGCTTGAAGGCGCACGTGACATCGTTGCCGAAACCATTTCCGAAAATGCCGATCTGCTTGGCAAGCTGCGCCAGCACATGCGCAATGGCGCGATGCTGCGCGCCAAGGTGGTCGACGGCAAGCAGGAGCAGGGCGCCAAGTTCGCCGATTACTTCGATCACTCGGAGCGCTGGGCAACGGCGCCGGGGCACCGCGCGCTGGCGATGCTGCGTGGCTGGAATGAGGAAGTCCTGACCCTGACGATCGAGGTGGATGCCGACGATCCGTCGCCGGTGAAGCCCGCCCAGCGGATCATCGCCGCTGCTTTCGACATCCGCGATCGCGGTGCGGCAGATCGCTGGCTGATGGACGTCGCCGGCTGGACCTGGCGTGTGAAGCTCTCGGTCTCCCTGTCGCTCGATTTGATGCGCGAACTCCGCGAACGGGCCGAAGAGGAAGCGATCCACGTTTTCGCGCGAAACCTGAAGGACCTGCTGCTTGCCGCACCCGCTGGCTCGCGCCCGACCATGGGGCTTGATCCCGGCATCCGTACCGGCGTTAAGGTCGCCGTGGTGGATGCAACCGGCAAGCTCCTCGAAACCACCACCGTTTATCCGTTCCCGCCGAAGAACGATGTGCGCGGCACCCAGGCAGAACTTGCTGCGCTCATCCGCAAGCACAATGTCGAGCTGATCGCGATCGGCAACGGCACCGGCAGCCGTGAGACGGAAAAGCTGGTGGCGGACATGCTGGCGGCGCTGCCGGGCCAGAAGCCCACCAAGGTGATCGTCTCCGAAGCAGGCGCCTCGGTGTATTCGGCCTCCGAGACGGCTGCGGCAGAGTTTCCGCAGCTCGATGTATCTTTGCGTGGTGCCGTCTCCATCGCGCGCCGCCTGCAGGATCCGCTCGCGGAGCTCGTCAAGATCGAGCCGAAATCGATTGGCGTGGGTCAATACCAGCATGACGTGGACCAGGGAAAATTGTCCCGCTCGCTCAATGCCGTGGTCGAAGATGCGGTGAACGCCGTCGGCGTCGACGTCAACATGGCCTCTGCGCCGCTTCTGGCACGCGTCTCCGGTCTCAGCCGCTCGATCGCCGAAGCGATCGTTGCCCATCGCGACCAGAACGGCGCCTTCTCCAGCCGCCGAGATCTGCTCAAGGTCGCCCGCCTCGGCAACCGCACCTTCGAACAGGCCGCTGGCTTCTTGCGCATCCCGAACGGCAAGGAGCCGCTCGATGCCTCCGCCGTGCACCCCGAGGCTTACGATGTTGCAAAGAAGATCGTCGCTGCCTGCGGTCGCGACCTTCGCTCGCTGATGGGCGACAGCGCAACCTTGAAGGCGCTTGATCCGCGCAGGTTCATCGACGAGCGCTTCGGCCTTCCGACGGTCAAGGACATCATCGCTGAGCTTGAAAAGCCGGGACGCGACCCGCGTCCAAGCTTCAAGACCGCTACCTTTGCGGAAGGCGTCAACGAGATCCAGGATCTGAAGCCCGGCATGATGCTGGAAGGCACCGTCACCAATGTCGCCGCCTTCGGCGCCTTCGTCGATATCGGTGTGCACCAGGACGGTCTCGTCCATGTCTCGCAGCTTGCCGACCGGTTCATCAAGGACCCGCATGAAGTGGTGAAGGCAGGCGATGTCGTGAAGGTTCGGGTTGTCGAGGTCGACGTGAAGCGCAAGCGAATCGGCCTGACGATGCGCAAGGATGGTGGCGAGGCGCCACCGCCGCGGATGGGCGATCGTGGCGCTCCGGCGAACAAGAAATTCATGAAGACGGAAAAACCGGCCTCGCAGGGCGCTTTCGGTGCAGCACTCGCGGAAGCTTTAAAGCGGCGCTGATTTCACCACACGTTCTACGATTATCTACCAGAAGATGCAGGTTGTCGGCCGAGGGTTTGACGACCTGCTTTTTTATGTCATTTTCGGGGCGCGGACGTGCTTGCATGTCTTCAGGAACACGCTAGGTTAAATTGATAAGGCAACCTTAGTACTTTCGGAGGTGAGTCTATGGCCTCGTCCCTTCACATCCTTCTCAGCAAGATCATCAAGACCGGCAGCCTGACCGTCCGCGGCTCGGGTGGAGAGCAACACTACGGGGATGGTGGAGGCAGGCGGGTCGCCATCAGGTTCACGGACGAGGCGGCTGAACGGGCGCTGGTCCGAGATCCGCAACTCCAGCTTGGCGAGCTTTACATGGACGGGCGCCTCGTGGTCGAGGAAGGCGATGTCTACGAGTTCCTGGCGCTCATCAAGGACAACACGCTGGAAGAAGGCCTGACGCTGAGCATGGTGCTCAACGGCATCAGGCGCATGATCGTCTCGCAGTTCCGCAATCGCGTGCCGATCAACCACAACCGGCGCAATGTTGCTCATCACTATGACCTCGACGAGAAGCTGTTTTCGCTCTTCCTCGACGAGGACTGGCAATATTCCTGCGCTTATTTCAACCCGCCAGGCATCTCGCTCGACGAAGCGCAGATCGCCAAGAAGCGTCACATCGTGGCGAAGCTTCTGGCCGAACCGGGCCAGAAGGCGCTCGAAATCGGCTCCGGCTGGGGCGGCATGGCGATGTATCTGTCGGAATCTTCCGGCGTCGACGTCACCGGCATCACGCTGTCGACCGAGCAGTTGAAGATCTCGCGTGAACGGGCTGCTAAGCGTGGACTGGCCCACAGCGTTCGTTTCGAGCTACAGGACTATTATTACCTGCCGAAGACGACGAAGTATGACCGCATCGTTTCGGTCGGCATGTTCGAGCATGTCGGGCGACTGAACTACCGCAAGTTCTTCAACAAGGTGAACGACGTGCTCGCCGATGACGGCGTCATGGTGCTGCACTCGATCGGCCAGCCATACCCGGCGATCTACAACAATCCCTGGATCGAGAAATACATCTTCCCCGGCGGCTATATTCCGTCGATCGCGGAAGTCATGCCGGCGATCGAGAAGGCCGGGCTGCTCGTCTCCGACATCGAGATCCTGCCGATGCACTACGCCTACACGCTGCGCCATTGGCGTGAGCGCTTCATGGCGAACAAGGAAAAGGCCGCGGCGATCTACGACGAGCGGTTCGTGCGCATGTGGGAGTTCTATCTCGCCGGCTCCGAGATGGCGTTCACCCACGAGGCGTTCTTCATTTTCCAGATGCAGATCGTCAAGAAGCGCACCGCGGTGCCCGATAACCGTAACTACATCTACGAGCGCGAGGCAGAACTGAAGGCGTTCGAGCAGCAGCGCATCCCGCTCGACAGGATCGCCGTGTGAGGAGGCAGCGTCGGGCAGCCCGCGCGGCTGCTTGACCCTGTGTTAAACCGGGCGCTAGAACCGGTTATGTCCGACATTCATCTTTCCGGTCGCGTTGCCGACGCGCCTTCCAACAACTGGGTCTACAGGGTGCTGCCGCGCAACCTCTGGCCTTACGCACAACTCGCCCGCTGGGACCGTCCGATCGGCTGGCAATTGCTGATGTGGCCGTGCTTCTGGTCCGCAGCACTCGCCGCCAATGCGGCCAAGGATCTCGAGGCGTTTTCGCCCGGTCAGTTCATCTGGCACCTGGTGCTGTTTTTCATCGGCGCCGTCGCCATGCGTGGCGCGGGCTGCACCTATAATGACCTCGTTGACCACAAGATCGACATGGAAGTCGCACGCACGCGGTCGCGGCCGCTGCCATCAGGTCGCGCCACGCGCTTCCAGGCGAAGGTGTTCATTGCGCTGCAGGCGCTCGTCGGCTTGCTGGTGTTGCTGCAGTTCAATGGCTTTGCGATCGCGCTCGGCATCGTCTCCTTGGCGATCGTTGCCATTTATCCCTTTGCCAAACGCTTCACCGACTGGCCGCAGTTCTTCCTTGGACTGGCGTTTTCCTGGGGTGCGTTGATGGGGTGGGCGGGCGTCTTCTGCAGCCTGTCCTGGGCGGCCATCTGGCTCTACCTTGCGGCCATCGCCTGGACGATCGGCTACGACACGATCTACGCGCACCAGGACAAGGAAGATGATGAACTCATCGGCGTCCGCTCCACGGCACGCCTCTTCGCCGAGGATACGAAGGCCTGGCTGATCGGGCTTTACGGGCTGACACTGCTGTTCCTCCTCTTCGCCTTCGCGGCCGCGGGTATCGGCTTCCTCGGCTATCTGGGCTTGTTCATCGCCGCTGGCATGTTTGCCTGGCAGGTGGCAGTGCTCGATATCGACAACGGCGACCAGTGCGTCGAACTCTTCCGGTCGAACAGTCGGGTGGGCGCCATCATCTTTGCAGGGCTTGCCGTTTCGCTGCTCTTCTAGAAACGAAAAAGCCCGACCGCTGCCGGTCGGGCTTTTCATTGCATTACACGCTGGACAAAGGGACAGAAAGCCTAGCGCCGTGCAATGATTTCCTTGCCTTCGATCCGCATCGTCACGCCCAGATTGCCGGTCGTGCGACGGACGAGGAAGCGCGGCCGCCGTGCCGCGAAGTAGGAATGGCGCCGACGCGGAGCGGTGCGGGTGGAGCGCACGTCTCCGAAATGGTTTTCCAGCGGCCGGGCAACGCCGTCGGCCTCCACCATCAGCATCGGAATTCGGAAGGCATCCGACCAGCTGCGCCAGTCGGCTGCGATATCGCAAAGGTCATGCGCCACCAGAAGCGGGATGCAGAGATCCGGATCGTCGTGGTGCAGTTCAAGCGTCACGGTGACTTCGCCGTCTCCGTGGTCGATGGCTCTCGCAGCAACGCCCTTGAAGGCGCGAGCGGGAAGGGCGAACGACAGCGGCAGGCCGCTGGTCGGAAGGATCTTGCGCAGCACAGCGCCGCGCTCGTCGATGGTAATAGTGACATCTCCTGATGTCTCGCGCAGCGCATACGTGATTTGCTGCGGGAAACGAGACGGATCGAGCCTCAATGTCGACCCTGCCCATACGGGCTTCAGAACGGTATTGCTCATCCAATGCTACCCTTGTTTTACCTGAGAGCCGTTGCCGGTATCTCGTGCGGGACTTTTGTCCTCTGATGGCTGGAGCATAGGAGCCGCCCTTCCAAAACTGCTTAAAAATCGCGGTTAAGGAAAGTTTGCCTCGGTCGATGGTTATCAAAACCGATCGGAGTTGGGTTTCTCCAAAGTAAATCAGGTACAGAAAATGCAGTCTAATCATCGACTTGAGGCGGCGCCGCCGGCTTGAAAGCCCCGGGCAAGGCTGGTCGGCAATGCTTGCCACAGCATCATTCCGACTCGCAGGGCCTCGTCATGGTATCGACCTATCTCACCTTCGATCTCGTCAATCGGGATATCCAGAAGAGCCTCGGCCGCATCTCCGGCCAGACGATGGTGGCCAACGATACCAAGTATTACCAGGAGAATATCGGCAAGGTGAAAAACCTGGACGAGTTCCTGGGCGATTACCGCCTTTATTCCTACGCCATGAAGGCGCACGGCCTGGAAGAGATGATCTACGCCAAGGCCTTCATGAAGAAGGTGTTCGAAAGCGACCTCAGCGACGAGAACTCGTTTGCCAACCGCCTGACGGACGAGCGTTACAAGAACATCGCCGCGGCGTTCAATTTTGGGGCAGCCGGCGGTACTGCAGCCGCCCAGTCGAACGGTCAGATGGATGAATTGTTCGAGACCTACGACGAAACTGTCGCAGCATTGAACGATACGACGGCCGAGGACACCCGCTATTTCAGGGTCATGCTCGGCACGCTAGGCAATATCAACAGCGTCGACGAGCTTCTCTCCAACGACCGGCTGCGTGATTACCTGTTCCGCGCCTACGATTATGACGCGAAATATTACAACCGCGATGCCATCCGCGGCGCCATGGTGAGCGATCCGAACGATCCGTCGAGCTTCTTCAACCAGGCATATGGCAACGAGCTTGCGGGTTACCGCGCGGCGCGCACGGAGGATGGCGAGCTTGCCGAGCGCTCCACGATCATCATAGCGCTTCCCGCCCTGCAGGACACCATCCAGACAGGACAGACGACGCGTACCGACCTGATGGCGCAGATTGCCGCCAAGCAGAACGAGATCGACAACGCCACCGGCGACACCTCGGCGCTGCAGCAGGAACTGGATGCGCTGCAGGCGAGCCTTGCCGCGACCGAAGCCGGGCTCCTCAGCGACCAGGCCGAACTCGACCGCTACAACACGCGCCTGACGGAGCTCAACTCGCGCCTCGTGCCGGTCGACCAGACGGAAGCGCGTCGCGAAGCGCTGCAGGAGATCATCAACGCATCGGTCGACAAGATCCCGTTCTTCCAGTTCATGGAAGTGCTGGCGAATGACTTCAACTTCAACCCGGATGGTTCCGTCCCACCCGGCGGCTTCATCACGGACGACAAGATCGACGAACTGGTTGGCGGCTATTTCAGCTCCCAGACACGCACCACCCGTGCCGAGGCAATGTATAATCAGGAGTATTTCGAGAAGAAGCTCCCTACCATCACCAAGGCTTCCGACATCACGGACGACCCGCGGCTGCTGCAGTATGTGAAGGTCGCCTACGGTCTCGACGAAAGCTATATCGTCCCGTCGACGATCGAGCGTATCCTGGCGAACGACGGCGGCATCGTCGAGCAATATGAAGAAACGCGTCCGCAATACCGCGCGCTCTACAACGCCTTCAACTTCCAGGCGGACGGTACTGTCGCTGCCGGCAACGCTCAGACCGAAGCACAGACCTCGGCGACCCGCGACGGCTATATGAGCCGCTGGGACGACAAGCAGGAAGCAGCGACCGAGAAGAGCATCCAGTTCTACAAGCTGGACATGGCCGCGCTCAAGTCGGTCAACGATCTGTTCGGCTCGGGCCGGACCAGCCTCAACTTTGCGCTGGAGGCCGTCGGCATCGAGCTGTCGACCTATTCCGACCTGAAGCTTCGCAACGCGCTGAAGAGCGATCTTTCCGACCCCAAGAGCTACATCTACACGCTGAAGGATCCGCGCCTCGTCAAGCTTGCGAAGCTGTTCAACTTCGCCCCGGACGGTTCGATCACGACGCCCGTCATGGCGCAATCCAACGCGACCATCACCAACATCGCCAAGGACTACATCCTGCGCAAGACGCGCTATCTCGAAAAGGACGAGCTCGAAGCAGCCAAGACCAAGGCGCAGGCGGAAGCGAAGTATTACACCGACACCATTCAGCGCATCGAGAACAAGTCGGAGCTCCTGGCGGATCGCAAGCTGCTCGATATCCTGCTGTTTTCGAAGGGCATCGATCCGGAAACCGTCACCGACGATTTCCTGAAGAAGGCCTTCGATTCCGACCTTTCCGATCCGAAGAGCTTCGTCAACATTCAGGCTGACAAGCGTTTTGCGCAGCTCGTCGGCACGTTCAACTTTCTGCCGGATGGCGAAATCGACCGCCGGGCCGCTGGTAACGTGCAGAACGGCGGCGAGGTCATCACCACGCAAAGCATGTATGTGCGGCAGTTGCTGGAGACTGAGCAGGGCGAGGAAAACCCGGGCGTGCGCCTGGCGCTTTATTTCGAGCGCATGGCCGACAGCATCACTGACCCTTACGTCATCCTCGGCGACGAGGCGCTGCTGGAGTTCTTCCGCGTCACCTTCAGCATGCCCGCCGAAATGGGCAGCATGGATGTCGACAAGCAGGCACAACTCGTCAAGAGCAAGCTCAATCTGGAAGACCTGAGCGATCCGGTGAAGCTCAAGAAGCTCGTCCAGCGCTTCACCATGATGTACGACATCGAGAACCAGGTGATCAGTTCCGGTGCCGTCGACATCCTGGGCGGCACGAGCGGCAGCATTAGCGCCGATACGCTCTGGGCACTTTCGCAGCTGAAGATGCGCTAGCCCTCTAGCGCATCGTCCGGGCCTTAGGGTCCCGTTACGGGACGCTGACGACCTTGCCGGGATTCATGATGCCGGCCGGGTCGAAGGCCATCTTGATGCGCCGCATCAGGTCCATCTCGATCGGTGAGCGGATATGCGCGAGCTCGTCCCGCTTCAATTGTCCGATCCCATGTTCGGCCGAGATCGAGCCACCGGCAGCCAGCACGATCGGGTGGACGATGTCGTTGATCATCCGCCACTTGGCGAGGAACTCCGCCTTGTCGGCGCCAACCGGTTGGGAGATGTTGTAGTGGATGTTGCCGTCGCCCAGGTGGCCGAAGGCGCAGATGCGCGCACCTGGAACCGCTTCGAGCACGGCCTTGTCCGCTTCCGCCATGAAAGCCGGTATCTTCGAAACCGGCACTGAAACGTCATGCTTGATGGAGCCGCCTTCCGGCTTCTGGGCATCCGACAGGCTTTCGCGCATGTGCCAGAGCGCCTTTTGCTGCGCGACCGAGGAAGCAATCACGGCATCGCGGATCAGCCCGCTCTCGAAGCCCGCCTCCAGCAGCGTCTGGATCATGCGCTCCGCTGTTTCGGCGGAGTCCGATGTGGAGATGTCGATCAGCACATACCACGGGTGCGGATCAGACAGCGGGTCGCGCACGCCTTCGGTATGTCGAACCGAGAACTCTATGCCGATGCGTGGCATCAACTCGAAGCCGGTGAGGGAAGTACCGCACAAGGTGGAAGCGGTCTCCAGCAGCCGCAACGCATCCTCCGGCGAATTGACGCCTGCCATGGCGACCTGGTGGCCGCGCGGCTGCGGGAACAGCTTCAGTACCGCGCCGGTAATGACGCCGAGCGTGCCTTCCGCGCCGATGAACAGATCGCGCAGGTCATAACCGGCATTGTCCTTCTTCAGCCGGCGCAGGCCGTCCCAGATCTCGCCGGTCGGCAGCACGACCTCCAGCCCCAGGCAGAGCTGGCGCATGTTGCCATAGGCAAGCACGGCGGTGCCGCCGGCATTGGTGGAAAGGTTGCCGCCGATCCGGCAGGAGCCTTCCGATCCGAGCGACAGTGGAAACAGGCGGTCGACGGCTTCTGCGGCCTTCTGGACATCCGCCAGGATGGCGCCGCCATCCGCAACGAGAACATTGGCGACGGGATCAACGTCACGGATGCGGTTCATCCGCTCCAGCGAAAGGATCAGGTCGGTGCCTTCGGCGCGAGGCGTCTGGCCGCCCACAAGCCCCGTATTGCCGGTCTGCGGCACGATCGGCGTGCCGGTTTCGCTGGCGAGCTTGAGGATCGCGGAGACCTCCTGGGTCGAACCGGGTTTCAGGAGCATTGGGGAGGCGCCCCGGTACAGCCCGCGCCCTTCCACCAGATGCGGCGCAAGGTCATTCGAGTCGCGCAGCACATGATTGGCGCCGACAATGGCGGCGAAACGATCGAGAAGCTCCGGTCGCGGTCCTGGAATGTCCATAGGCTCCTCCTTCTGTCGGCTAAGTTTCGCGCGGCGCGGCCGCGCGCGAAAGGCGGTCATTGATGGCTTCGCCGAGGCCATGATTGGGTATCGGTGCCACGGCGATGACCCGCGCCCCGGTCGCATCGGCGCGCTTCAGCATGTCGAAAAGATTGGCCGCCGCCTCGGCGAGGTCACCGGAAGGGCTGAGGTTGAACACCGCCGCGGCCTCGTTCGAGTTGCGGATCGTGTCAGCGCCGAACTGGATCAGTGCTTCCCCAGCCTTGGCCTCGGTCGCCTGCAGGCGGACCTGTGCGCCCGGAGCATAATGGGAGGCAAGCATGCCCGGCGCCGCGATGATCGCCGCAGCACCCTTCGGCCGCTCGATCGCGGTCCCTGTAACCTTCTCGATCTCTTCGGCCGCGATGCCGCCCGGCCGCAGCAACCGGATCGTGTCCCCTTCCACCCGCACGATGGTGGATTCCACGCCGACCGGCGCGGTGCCGCCATCGATCACCAGGTTCAGTTTTTCCCCAAGATCATCCGCCACATGCCGGGCACGCGTCGGGCTGATCTTGCCGGAGGTGTTGGCGCTTGGCGCCGCGAGCGGCTTTCCGAAGGCGCGGATGAGATCGGAAGCGAAACCCTTCGGCACCCGGATGCCGACCGTATCGAGGCCAGCTGTCGCCAGCGCATGGATGCCGCTCTGTGGCTTCAGCGGCAGGATGAGCGTCAGCGGTCCCGGCCAGAAGGTTTCCGCTAGCTTTTGCGAAATCGGGTCAAAGACGGCGTAGTGCTCGGCCATGGCGAGATCCGCCATGTGGCAGATGAGCGGGTTGAAGCGTGGCCGCCCCTTGGTCTCGTAAATGCGTGTGATCGCGCCCGGATTGGTCGCGTCGGCCGCAAGCCCGTAGACTGTTTCGGTCGGCACTGCCACGGGCAGGCCTTCGCCCAGCACCTGGCAGGCTGCCTCGATGCCGTGGTCGCGGTCTGTTCTGATGTCGATGATGTCTGCCGTCATGTCCGCCTGTGAATAACGCGGACCGGGCCAGCTTCAAAGCTTTTTGATCTTTTCCCGAAGCTCTTCGCTCGAGGTGCCCAGCATCAGCACGTTCTTGACGGCTTCCTTGGGGTCGCTGGTCTGGAACAGCACACCGTTCTTGCGGATCGAGCGGTTGATCTGCAGCTTGCCCGGCTCGCCGGTGAGCGCCACGGCGAAATACATGCGGCCGTTCGCCGGGCTGATCCGCTCGAAGAACGTGTCTTCGCCAATCTGGCCGGAAAAGTTGGCGATATAGAAGGACCAGCTCACCGGCAGGCGGGCGAGCAGCGTCCGCGCCGCCGTCACATGGCAGTAACCGAGGTGCGGCCGCTCATCCAGCGTGCGGTGGAAGATGATCTTGGGAAACTGGATCGAGCGATGGAAGCCGTTGATCCGCTCGTGGCTCTTTTCGGCGGCAGCCTGCAGCACCTGGCCGGTGCGTTCGGCGACCTCCTCATGCGTCAGGTAACGCCGCTCTTCCGGCGACCACGTGCTGCGCGCCCGGTAGATCCGGCCGGTGCGCAGGAACTCGGAATGTTTGGCAGGTTTGGGCGCCGGCTGGTTTGCAGCCGAAGGCGCAGGAGCATCGAAATACCTGATCTTTGCGCTGGGCTGCACGGCGACATAGCTCCTGTTCATGCTGCGATCGAAACCGTAGCGACCTTCTTGCCACCCCTTCCTTTTGCGGGGCTGGAGACACACCCTTCAACGACAAAAACACGCCGTCGTCATTGCAGTGTCCGATGTCGCATTGTCGCCTATGCGACAGATCCGTCGGGTGGTTATATCCGCGCCGGGTGGGGAACAGGATTTATCGGTCGCGGTGATTTTCGGCGAGGCAGGCCAGGCGGAACGCCGCGGTCCTCCCGGACCCTTTGCCGCGCATTTTGGGAACCGGAAGATGGAATTTCGCAGTCAGGTGATGCGGCAGCTCAAGAACCGCCGCGAAGGCTTCAGCCTTGAGCAACCGTTCTATACCGACCCGGCCTATTTCAAGCTTGATATGGAAATGCTCTGGTACCGCGACTGGCTGTTCGTGGGCCATGATTGCGAACTGCCAAAGAACGGCAGCTATTTCACCCTGCAGATCGGCGATTATCCGGTGGTCGTGGTGCGTGGTCGGGATGGCCAAATCCGCGCGCTGCACAACACCTGTCGGCACCGCGGAAGCCGCGTCTGCACCAAGGAGCACGGCTCGGCGGTTCGGCTTGTCTGCCCTTACCATCAGTGGACCTACGAACTTGACGGTTCGCTCCTCGTCGGCCGCCAGATGGGCAGCGAGTTTGACAAGTCGCAATACGGCATGAAGCGGGTCCATTGCGAAAGCGTCGGCGGCTATATCTTCATCTGTCTTGCCAATGAAGCGCCAGATTTCGCGCCGGTACGGGCGCAGATCGAACCCTATCTCGCGCCGCATCGCCTGAGCGAAGCGAAAGTCGCCCACCAGTCGACCATCATTGAAAAGGGCAACTGGAAGCTCGTCTGGGAAAACAACCGCGAATGTTACCATTGCGCCGCGAACCATCCGGAGCTTTGCCGCACCTATCCGGAAGCGCCAACGGCGACGGGCGTCCAGGGCGCGGCGGATGATCCGGTGATTGCCGATCACTGGAAGCGTTGCGAAACGGCGGGCCTGCCCAGCACCTTCCAGATGCATGAAAGCGGGCAGTTCCGCGTCGCGCGCATGCCGCTTATCGAGGAGGCTGAAAGCTACACCATGTCCGGCAAGCCGGCCGTTTCGCGCCCGCTGTCGGATGACGTTACGCTCTCGCATATCGGCACGATGCTGCTCTTCCATTACCCGACCACCTGGAACCATGTGCTGGGCGACCATGCGATCTCCTTCCGCGTGCTGCCGCTTGGGCCGGAAGAAACGGCCGTCACCACCAAATGGCTGGTCCACAAGGATGCGGTCGAGGGCGTTGACTATAACCTCGAGGAACTGACGCATGTCTGGAACATGACCAACGACCAGGACCGCCAGATTGTCGAGGAAAACGCCTTCGGCATCCGTTCTCCGGCCTATGAGCCGGGCCCGTATTCGGATCTCCACGAAGGCGGCGTCATGCAATTCGTCGAATGGTATTCGAACTTCATGGTCAACCGCCTGATGGGGGAGCAGGGGCAACTTTCGATCGTCGCCTGATCCGTGAGACATCCAACAACCATCTGCAAACGGCCAGGCCTTCGCTTGGCCGTTTCTCTTTAGGAGTGTCGCACACAGTCCGCCTGCCGCTCCTCTCCTCACGCACGAGATTGACAACTGTATTTACGTTTACGTAAAAAGCAGGTGGAGAAGCCGGTCCCGCCGATCGGCTGCGGCGCGTCAGGCGAGGAGATTTCGATATGTATAAGGCACCGGTTCAGGACATCGCGTTCACGCTCAACCATGTGGCGGGACTGGCGGAAGCCGTGGAAAGCGGGCGCCTGGGAGATCTAGGTAGCGATCTCGTCGACGCGATCCTGGAGGAAGCAGGTCGCTTCGCCGGTAACGAGATGGCGCCGCTTGGCGAAATTGGCGATCGGCAGGGCGCGCGCCTCACCGACGGCGAGGTGAAGACGCCGGACGGCTGGGCCGAGCTTTACCGCCACTGGCGCGAAGGTGGCTGGAACGGCCTCACGGCACCGGAAGCCTTCGGCGGCCAGAACCTGCCGCATATGCTCAACGTCGCCGCGCTTGAGATGTGGAACTCCGCCTCCATGGCCTTCGCGCTCGCCCCGACGCTCACCATGGGTGCGATCGAGGCGCTGGTCGCCCACGGCAGCGACGCGCTGAAGGACAAGTATCTGGCCAGGATGGTGTCCGGCGAATGGACCGGCACCATGAACCTCACAGAGCCCCATGCGGGCTCCGACCTCGGCGTCCTGAAGACGCGCGCCGAACGCAATGGTGACGGCACCTACCGCATCTTCGGCCAGAAGATCTTCATCACCTGGGGTGAGCACGACGCGGCCGACAACATCATCCACCTGGTGCTTGCACGGCTTCCCGATGCCCCGGCCGGCACCCGCGGCATTTCCCTTTTCCTGGTGCCGAAGCTCTTGGTCAATGACGACGGCTCGCTCGGCGAGCGCAACGATGTCTATTGCCATTCCATCGAGCACAAGCTTGGCATCCACGGCTCGCCGACCTGCACCATGATCTACGGCGACGGAAAGTTCGGCGCCGAGAAGGGCGCTATCGGCTGGCTCATTGGCGAGGAAAACAAGGGCCTCGCCTGCATGTTCACGATGATGAACAATGCGCGCCTGGCTGTCGGCATGCAGGGTGTCGCGATTGCCGAGGCGGCAACGCAGAAGGCCATCGCCTATGCCAACGAGCGCACGCAGGGCAAGGCGCCGGGCTGGTCCGGCTCCGGCATGAGCCCGATCATTGAGCATCCGGATATCGCCCGCACGCTCGTCACCATGAAGGCGTTGACGCAAGGCGCACGCGCGATCTGCTATGCCTGCGCCCATGCGATCGACATGTCGCACCACACCGAAGGCACCGACGCCCGCTTCTGGAGTGAACGCGCTGCCTTGCTGACGCCGATAGCCAAGGCCTTCGCCACCGATGTCGGCGTCGACGTGGCGTCGCTCGGCATCCAGGTGCATGGCGGCATGGGCTTCATCGAGGAAACGGGCGCGGCGCGTTACCTGCGTGATGCCCGCATTGCACCGATCTACGAAGGCACCAACGGCATCCAGGCGATCGACCTTGTCGTGCGCAAGCTGCCGCTCTCCTCCGGTGAGCAGGTGCGCGGTTTCATCGGCGAGTTGCGCGACATTGCTGAACGCGTTGCGACTTCCAACAACGCCGCCTTCGGAGAAACCGGCGACCGGCTGAAGGCCGCCCTTGCGGCGCTGGAAACGGCAACGACCTGGCTGCTCGAGGCGCAAGCCGAGGGCAGGGTGGCGGAAGCGCTCGCAGGAGCCACGCCTTACCAGCGTCTTTTCGGCCTCGTGCTGAATGGTTGCTACCTTGCCAAGGGTGCGCTTGCCCCAGTGGAGGACGGCAACGCCGACAAGCGCGTCGCGCTCTGCCGCTTCATGGCGGAGAACCTTCTCGCCGAAACCTCGGCACTCAAGGATCGCGTTGTCTCCGGCGCGCCGAGCCTCGAAGCTGCCCGCGCTGTTCTCGCCTGAAGGAGCCTCCCGTGAGCGATACGCACATCCTGGTCGACCGTCCCGAGGCGCATCCGGGCGTCATGGTGATCCGCTTCAACCGCCCGGAAAAGAAGAACGCCATCACCTCGGCCATGTATGACCGGATGACCGCGGCACTCGACGAGGCCAATTCGACGCCGGAAATCCGGGCCGTGGCTTTCATCGGCACCGAGGGCTGTTTCTCGGCCGGAAACGACATGGCCGATTTCCTGAGCTACGCTATGTCCGGCTCCACCGAGCCGCCGGAAGCCGCAAAATTTATCAAGGCGCTGGCAAAGGCGGAAAAGCCGCTCGTCTCCGGTGTCGATGGTCTGGCGATCGGCATCGGCACGACGATCCACCTGCATTGCGACATGACGGTTGCCTCGAGCCGCAGCCTGTTCAAGACACCTTTCGTGGATCTCGCCCTCGTGCCTGAAGCGGCCTCCAGCCTGCTTGTGCCAAAGATCATGGGTCACCAGCGCGCCTTTGCCTTGCTTGTTTCCGGGGAGGCATTCTCCGCACAGGCCGCGCTCGATGCAGGCTTGATCTGGAAGATCGTCGAGCCTCGCGACGTCGAGCCACACACGCTGGCACTGGCAGCGAGCCTTGCGGCAAAGCCACCCCAGGCGCTGAAGATCGCGCGCGACCTGGTCAAGGGTCCGCGGGACGAGATCCTGGCGCGCATGGATGAAGAACTGGTGCACTTCTCGGCTCAACTGCGGAGTGCAGAGGCCCGCGCCGCCTTCGAAGCATTCCTTCGCCGTTAAGCATCACCAAAGCAAAGACGGCGCGCATCTTCCTCTAGACGCGGAAAACGCTAGATCTTCTTCTTCCAACCTTGGGAGAAGAGAAAATGCCCAACCGTTTATTGTCTGGTCTGGTTCTGGCGCTCGTGAGCATCACTCCGGCAGCCGCCGAAGGCCTCGCCCCCATGACCGTATGGAGTGCGCAGGTCGAGCTGGCGCAGGCGCCGTCGGTGACGATCGGCCCGAACGGGATCACCATCGGCCGCGAGCGCGACAGGGATCGGGTCAGGGAACGTGATCGCATCAGGGATCGCGATCGCGAACGTTTTCGCCGCGACCGCTATGTCTGCGTCGTCGAGCCGCCGCGCAGCTCCGACCGCCGGCGTCCCTATGTTTGTGATGCCCGTCCGGGTCGCGTTGGCGAGCGGTGCCGCTGCTCCGGCGTGGTGGGCAGCGGGCGCCTGAACCTCGACCGCTAGTTACCTCACGAGAAGGGCGACTGCCTCGACATGCGGCGACCACAGGAACTGGTCAATCGGGGTGACCTCCTTGATCTGGTATCCGCCATCGACCAGGATCTTCAGGTCGCGTGCCAGCGTCACCGGGTTGCAGCTGACGGCTGCGACCGTCTTCACGCTGGAGCGGGCAAGTTCGCGCATCTGGGCTTCCGCCCCGGCACGCGGCGGATCGAACACCACCGCATCGAAGTTCTTGAGCTCCGACACCATCATCGGGCGGCGGAAGAGATCGCGCCTTTCCACCGTAACGGGCTTCAGGCCCTGCGTGTTGCGGGCAGCCGTATCGAGCGCCCGGATCGCCTTGTCGTCACCCTCGACAGCGTGAACCTTCGCGCGGCGCGCCAGCCGAAGCGAGAACGTACCTGAGCCCGCGAAGAGGTCGATGATCCGCTTTGACTTGCCGACATGGGCCTGCACCAGTTCCGCCATGGCCTCTTCCGCTGGTTTCGTTGCCTGCACGAAGCCAGCAGGTGGCGGGGTGACTGTCACACCGCCGAAATCAACCTTCGGTTTCTGAGGTTCGATCAGGATCTCGCCATTGACCGAAAGGCGGGCAATACCGCGCAGGCTCAGCACCGTTTCGGTGACGCTGCGGCGATGCTTCTCCCCAAGTGGCTTCAGGCCCTCGACGGCAAGATCAAGACCGACCAGCGTTTCCAGCACCGCGATGCGGATGATTTCGCTGCCGGACACCAGCGACTTCGCGATGGCACGGATGGCACCAAGCTGGCCTACGATCCCCGGCGAGGAGATCGGACATTCAACCACGTTGAAAATATGGTTGGTTTCGGCGCGGTTGTATCCGAGCAGGAATTCCTTTTCCGTCTGGCGCGCCGACAGCACCACCCGCCGCCGTTCACCGGGACGACAGATGACGAGGTCGCGCACCGGAGGCTCCAGCCCTCTCGATCGCAGGGCGTGAACCACCAGGTCCCGTTTGAAGCTGTGGTAGGGCGAATCCGCCAGATGCTGCAGCACACATCCGCCGCAGGCGTCGCTGTCCGGACCGAAGTGGCGGCACGGTGGTTTCACCCGGTCGGGCGAGGGCACGGCGATTGACATGATCGTGCCATAGTCGCCGTTCCTCGCAATCGCAACGCTCTCGCGGGGAAGCGCGTAAGGCACGTAGATCGGGCCATTGCTGTCCTCGGCAATGCCATGGCCCTGGGATCCCAGCCGGTCGATGGAAACGGTCAGCGTGCTCATGCCTGCTCCTGCGGTTTTCTGCCGGCAAGCAGGAACTCCTGGTTCCCGTCTCCGCCGGTGATCGGGGAGGGGATCAGGCCAAGGCCTTCCCAGCCCATGTCTTCCGCAAGCCAGCGCTCCAGTTCTGCGGCGACTGCCGGCGCGGTTTCCGGCTCCTTCAGGAGCCCCGCCTTGCTGATCGCATCGCGACCTGCCTCGAACTGCGGCTTGACGAGCAGCACGCAGACCGCGCCCGGCTCGGCAAGCTCAAGCGCCGGTGCCAGCGCAAGCTTCAAGGAAATGAAGGAGACGTCCGAGACGATGAAGGTGATCTCGCGCTCATCATAGTCCTCAGGTGTGAGGTAGCGCGCATTGACGCCCTCGAGGTTCGTCACCCTCGGGTGGTCGAGGAGGCGGGGATGCATTTGCCCGTGACCGACGTCGATCGCCGTCACATGCTCTGCACCGCGCATCAGCAGCACTTCGGTAAAGCCGCCCGTCGAGGCGCCGATATCGAGACATTCGTGGCCAGCCGGATCGAGCTGGAAGTGGTCAAGCGCCGCAACAAGCTTCAATGCCGCGCGGGAAACAAAATCCTGGGCCGGATCATCGATGCTGATTTCGGCGTTGCTGGGAAAGGTGAGGCTCGGCTTGGTGACGACGCGGCCGTTCACGGTCACGGTGCCGCGCGAGATGGCGTCTCTGGCGCGGGCACGGCTTGCAACAAGATCGAGGGTGACCAGAAGCTGGTCGAGGCGTTGGTTTTCTGACATGCGCAGTCAATGACGTGGCTTTGCGTCATCCGCAAGTCATTGCTTCGGGTTGCGATGTCTTCCTGTGTCATTAGGCGTCAGGCGCAAGAAGCTGTAGTGCCCGCGCAACCCAATTTTAATGATGTTGGCGTTCCTTCCGGGGTGGAGACAAGCGCGATGCTGTTTCACCTGTGAGCGGAAAAACATGTCACTGAAGAACCTTTCTCTGAATTCCAAGCTGATCATTACCTTTGCGGCTTTGATGGGTGTCTGCCTCCTGGCGTCTGCCGGTGTTTACTGGCAGGCACTGAAGTCCAGCCGTGCCTCCGCTGACCAGGCCGCGTCCCAGGCGATCCTGGTGCAGGTGGACAACGCGCTCGAGGCGATGCTCGAACAGGCCGTCAACCAACGCGGCTTCCTGCTGTTCAAGAGCGACAGCACCTACAAGGACGTATTTGCCAACCGCGACAAGATGATCGCGGCGATCGATGCAGCCAAGAAGGTTGCAGCTGGTCGTCCGGAAATCGTGACGTCGCTGGAGGCCATGCGCTCTGCCGCAGACGTGTTCCACACCCAACTGACCGTGCCGCAGCTTGAAGCGCGCAAGACGACAGAGATGACGATTGACGAGGTCATCGAGATCGGCCGCAACCAGGCCAAGGGCCAGCTCGATGGCTTCCGCGAAGCGGCTGCCAAGATCAAGAAGCAGGCGCTCGATCTTTCGGCTGGCCTGAACGAGGCCCAGGTCGAAGCCCATGACGACCTTCTCATGACGCTGATCATCGGCGGCGCCGCTGCCGGTGTCATCGCCGTTGTCCTCGTCTGGGCCCTGTCACGCGCCATCGTCTCGCCGATCATCGGCATGACCAATGCGATGACGCAGCTTGCCGGCGGCAACAACGATATCGAGGTACCGGCGACCCATCGCGGCGACGAAGTCGGCCAGATGGCCAAGGCCGTTGTTGTCTTCAAGAACGCTGCCATTGAAAAGCAGGCGCTCGCCCGCGATGCCGACGCGCTGCGCGAAACCACCGAACGCGAACGGCTCGCCAACGACGCCGAGAAGGCCCGCGAAGCAGCCGATGTCGAGTTTGCAATCGACTCGCTTGCCACGGCTCTTGCAAAGCTTGCCGATGGTGACGTTGCCTACCGTCTGGACCAGCCGTTCGTAGGCCGCCTCGACCGCCTGCGCACGGACTTCAACCAGTCGCTCTCGCGCCTCCAGGCCGCACTCCAGGCCGTCGGTGCCAATGCTGCTGCCATCAACGCCGGCGCTGCCGAAATCCGCTCGGCTGCCGATGACCTCGGCCGCCGCACGGAGCAGCAGGCTGCCGCCGTCGAGGAAACAGCTGCGGCTCTTGAGGAAGTCACCACCACCGTCAAGGAATCGGCCCGTCGGGCCGAGGACGTGGGACGCCGCGTCGAGCGCGCTCGGCATGGCGCCGAGAAGTCGGGCGAGGTCGTTCGCCGCGCGGTCTCGGCAATGGAGCAGATTTCCAAGTCGTCCGGCGAGATCATCAACATCATTTCGGTGATCGATGACATCGCCTTCCAGACCAACCTTCTGGCGCTGAACGCCGGTGTTGAAGCGGCTCGTGCAGGGGATGCAGGCAAGGGCTTTGCCGTTGTCGCACAGGAAGTGCGCGAGCTTGCCCAGCGCTCGGCAAATGCGGCGAAGGAGATCAAGTCGCTGATCACCACCTCCAGCCACCAGGTGGATGCCGGCGTGGCGCTGGTTGGCGAAACCGGCAATGCGCTGGAAGCCATCGTCGGCGAGGTGCAGCAGATCAACGAGCACCTTGATGCCATCGTGGTCTCGACCCGCGAGCAGTCGACGGGCCTGCAGGAGATCAACGCTTCGGTCAACAACATGGACCAGAACACCCAGCAGAACGCTGCCATGGTGGAAGAACAGAACGCGGCAAGCCACAAGCTTGCCCAGGAAGCCCAGGCGCTCGACGCCCTGCTGCGCCAGTTCAACTTCGGCGGCGCACCTGCGCAGCAGTCGCGTCCGGTGGCAGCCACAGCGGAAGCCCGTCCGGTCGCGTCCCCCGCGCAGATGCTGCGTTCCACCGTTGCCCGCGCCTTTTCCGGCAAGACTGCAACGGCAGCGGCCGTGAAGGAAGAATGGACGGAATTCTGATCAACCCCTGAATGACTTTGCGAAAAGGCAGGCGGAACACCATCCGCCTGCCTTTTCTGTTTTGGCGTCCCGGCTTAATGTCACGACGCGCGTGACATGAGGGGGTGGGGATGCGTTGGACTTTTCTCGTCGGTGGCCTGCTGCTGGCGGCTTCGAACAGCTGGGCAAATGACACGACAGCCGAACTGACGACCGGCGGGCTCATCTATGTCCAGACCACCGATGTCGTGATGGAAGAAGAAGACCTCTACCTTTCGCGAGAGGAGGTGCTGGTCGACTACGTGTTCCGCAACACGAGCGAAAAGGAGGTGGAAAGCATCATCGCCTTCCCGATGCCCGATGTCGTTGGTGGCGCCCAGAACGATGTCGCCGTGGGTGACATGGAAAGCGACAACTTCCTTGGCTTCTCGGTGGTTCAGGACAGCCGCCAGATCAAGCCGGAACTGCAACAGCGTGTGCTGGCACTCGGTATCGACCGCACCGACGAGTTCGAGACGCACAAGATCCCGGTGCTGCCCTATAGCGACAAGACTGCGGAGGCGCTGAAGGCGCTGCCGGTGGATGTGAAGGCGGACTGGATCAGCAAGGGACTGATCTATGTCGACAGCTACGATGCCGGCCAGGGCTGGGAGGAGGAGATCCGCCCGGCCTGGACGCTGCGCTCGACCTACTGGTGGAAGACCAGCTTTCCGCCGAACAAGCCGGTGCGGGTGAGCCACCGCTACAAGCCAAGCGTTGGCGGCACGGTGGCCATGACCTTCATCGAAGGGGGCAAGCCCGTATCGAATTACAAGGCTTATGCCGAACGCTACTGCATCGACAGCGCGTTCATGAAGACAGCGGCAAGGCTGGAAGCGGCGGCCGCCAAGTCAGGACCGCATTATACCGAACAGTGGATTTCCTATATCCTCACCACCGGCGCCAACTGGAGCGGTCCGATCGGCAAGTTCAAGCTGACTGTCGACAAGGGGCGCGAGAAGGATTTCGTCAGCTTCTGCGGCACCGGCGTCAAGAAGGTCGGACCGACGACCTTCGAGATGTCAGCAACCGATTTTTACCCGCAGAAGGACCTGCACGTCCTCTTCCTGAATGCCGTGGAGTAGTTCCGCAGGCGAAGCTCAGCCGGCGAAGCCGACGCCGACGCGGCTTTGCCCGAGTGCCTTGAAGACCACCGATACGATGCCGGCGCGGTCGAGGCCCGCCTTGACATACATCGTCTCGGGGCTTGCCTGCTCCATCCACACATCCGGCAGTACCATCGACCGCACCTTGAGCCCGTTGTCGAGGAGGCCTTCGCTTGCCAGGAAATGCAGGACGTGGCTGCCGAAGCCGCCCACCGCACCTTCCTCGATGGTGATCAGCACCTCGTGGTGGCGCGCCAGCTGGCGAATGAGGTCGTGGTCCAGGGGCTTCGCGAAGCGTGCATCGGCAACGGTGGTGGAAAGACCGGCGGCATCGAGATCCTCGGCGGCCAGCAGACAGTCCTTCAGCCGCGTCCCGAATGAGAGGAGGGCAATCTTGGAGCCCTGCTTCACCACGCGGCCCTTGCCGATCTCAAGGATCCGGCCACGCTCCGGCATCTCCACGCCGACGCCTTCGCCGCGCGGGTAACGGAAGGAGATCGGACCAGCGTCATAAGCTGCGGCGGTCCGCACCATGTGCTTGAGTTCTGCCTCGTCGGCTGCCGCCATCACCACCATGCCCGGCAGGGTGGCAAGGAAGGTGGTGTCGAACGAGCCGGCATGTGTCGGGCCGTCTGCGCCAACAAAGCCGGCACGATCGATCGGAAAGCGCACGGGAAGCCCCTGGATCGCCACGTCATGCACAACCTGGTCGTAACCGCGCTGCAGAAAGGTGGAATAGATGGCGCAGAAGGGCTTGTAGCCTTCCGCGGCAAGGCCAGCGGCGAAGGTGACCGCATGTTGCTCGGCAATCCCCACATCGTAGGTGCGCGACGGAAACACTTCCGCCAGCTTGTCTATGCCGGTGCCGTTCGGCATGGCCGCGGTAATGCCAACGATCTTGTCGTCCAGGCGCGCTTCCTGGACAAGCGTTTCGCCGAAGACGCTTGTATAGGAGGGGGCATTCGGCTTCGATTTCGCCTGCGCGCCGGTAATGACATCGAACTTGTTGACGCCGTGGTATTTGTCGGCAGCCGCTTCGGCGGGTGCGTAACCCTTGCCCTTCTGCGTCACGACATGGATCAGCACCGGGCCTCGGCCGTTGTCGCGCACATTGCGCAGCACCGGCAACAGGTGCTCGAAGGAATGCCCGTCGATCGGGCCGATATGGTAGAAGCCCATCTCCTCGAACATCGTGCCGCCGGTAACGTAACCACGTGCATGTTCCACGGCACGGGTGATGGCTCGGTCGATCGACTTGCCGAGATAACCGGTGAGCTTCTTGCCCACTTCGCGCATGCCCAGATAGGTGCGGCCAGAGGCAAGGCGCGCCAAATAAGCGCTCATGGCGCCCGTCGGCGGTGCAATCGACATGTCGTTGTCGTTGAGGATGACGATCAGCCGCGCATCGAGCGCGCCCGCATTGTTCAGCGCCTCATAGGCCATGCCGGCTGACATCGCACCGTCACCGATGACAGCAATCACGTTGCGCTTTGAGCCGGAAAGGTCTGCCGCCACTGCCATGCCGAGGCCGGCCGAGATGGAGGTTGAGGAATGGGCGGCACCGAACGGATCGTATTCGCTTTCGGCCCGACGGGTGAAGCCGGAAAGGCCGCTCTCCTGGCGCAGTGTGCGGATCCGGTCCCGGCGACCAGTGAGGATCTTGTGCGGGTAGCACTGGTGGCCGACATCGAAGATCAGGCGGTCGTCCGGCGTGTTGAATACCTTGTGGATGGCGATCGTCAGTTCGACGACGCCGAGACCTGCACCGAGATGCCCGCCGGTCTTCGACACGGCGTCGATCATCTCGTCGCGCACCTCCCGCGCCAGTTGCGGCAGGTCGCGGTCATCCAGTTTGCGAAGATCTCCAGGCAGGTTGACCTTGTCGAGTAGTGGCGTTGCGGGCAATGATGTCACGAAGTTTGCCTTTTCTCGTCATGGTCAGAAGCTTGCGTCCTCAGAAGATGAGAAGAAAGCAGGCTTTTTCAAGTTTTGTGATGGGCTGTTCTAACCGATTTTATCCGACCGGCAAGGGTACGAACTCTTCTTCATCCCCCGGCACAATGTCGAAGCGTCCGGTGCGCCACTCCTCCTTGGCCTTCTCGATCCGTTCCTTGGACGAGGAAACAAAGTTCCACCAGATGTAGCGCTTGGAGTTGAGCGCGGCACCGCCGAACAACATGATGTGGCAGCCCGGCTCTCCCGCCTCGAGCGTGATGTTGTCGCCGGGGCGGAACACGAGCAGTTGGTCTGCCGCGAACCGATCTCCCGCAACCACCAGTCCTCCCGACAGGATGTAGATCGCCCGTTCCTCATGCGCTGCCGAGAATGGAAAACGACGGCCGGGCTCCAGCCGCAGGTCCACGTAAAGCGTATCGGAGAATGTCAGCACCGGTGAGCTCAGTCCTTCGAAGGAACCAATCACCACCCGCCCGGTTGCGCCGCCTGCGTCGATCGTCGGCATTGCCTCGCGGCTGGTATGGGCGAACCGCGGGTCGATCTCCTCCTGGTTGTCGGGCAGCGCCAGCCAGGCCTGCAGTCCCGACACCGACATCGGGTGGCCGCGCAGGTTCTCGGGCGTGCGCTCCGAATGCACGATGCCGCGGCCGGCCGTCATCAGGTTGATGTCTCCCGGCTTGATGACGAGTTCGGTGCCGAGACTGTCGCGATGCTTGATCTCGCCGTCGAACAGATAGGTGACGGTGGAGAGCCCGATATGCGGATGCGGCTTCACGTCGAGCGCTTCATCCGCCCTGAGCAGCGCAGGGCCCATGCGGTCGAAGAAGATGAACGGCCCAACAAGTCGTCGGTGGCGCGTCGGCAGCGCACGCCGCACCGCAAAGCCGCCGATGTCGCTGCTGCGCGGGATGATGAGGTTCTCGATCGCGTCACAGGCAAAGGCATCGCCTGCAACAGGATCGGTTCCGGGAAAGAAGGACATGGCTTACTCGCTAAGGCGCTTCCTGATCTTCAGGATATTGCGCCAGGAAAGACTTCAGTTCAACGAGCAGGGGCGGGAGGTCGGTGGTGATGATCTTCCAGGCTTCTGGTGAGGCAGCTAGTCGCACGGCTTGAGCAGGACTTCGTCCCCCGCCGTCGCACCAAGTTCCGTGCAGCCACCCGTGTGGCAAAGCCGCCAGGCACTCGGTGTTGCACCGGAGGCCGCAAGCGAGATCTCCCGCTGCGGCGGCAGTTTGGGATGCCACACATACCAGCCGTCGCGCATCACCGCATCCGGCCCGGGTTCCATACCGGCGCCCGACCCCTTCACGGCGGCTTCGGTCAGTTCAAGGCCGGAGGGTTGCACGGACCAGGCCTCGCGCCACTCTGTCTTCTGGACCGAATGAGTCCAGGACAAGGTGAAGAGTGAGACGGCAAGGGTCGTCGCCTTGCCGCCGGCCATGATGCAGAGAGCTGGCACCGGCTCTACGGCGTCACCGTCGCCGCGCCCAGCTTGCGGCTGCGCCACCAGTGTTGTGCGACGAGGATGATGCCGAGCGCCCAGCCGACTTCGTCGGTCCAAGGCAGGGCCACCACAAGGCTCGCACCGGCAACCAGAGCAATCAGGCGTTCCCATGCCGCCGCCCGGGTAAACAGGAAGCCGACGACCGCCACGCCCCAGAGACCGATGCCGAAGCAGGCCTTGGCGAAGAGGTAGATGACCTCGACCGGGTAACCCCATGCAGCCGAGATGGCACCCGGATCCTGCAGCATCAGCGCCGGCGTGTAGACCGCCATGAACGGCACGACGAAACCAGCGCTCGCAAGCTTCGTCGCTTCGATGCCAATCTTCATGCCGGATGTTTTCGCCATCGGTGCTGCCGCAAATGCTGCCAGCGCCACCGGCGGCGTCAGGTCGGCCATGATGCCGAAATAGAAGACGAACATGTGGCTGACGATGAGCGGCACGCCAAGTTCCAGCAGTGCCGGGCCGGCCAGTGAAGAGGTGATGATGTAGTTCGGGATCGTCGGAATGCCCATGCCAAGGATCAGGCAGGTGATCATCGTCAGCACCAGCGACAGGAAGAGATTGTGCTCGCCGACCCGGATGATGGCGCCGACGAAGGTTGAGGCAATCCCGGTAAGGCTAAGCGTGCCTATGACGATGCCGACGATGGCGCAGGCAATCCCGACGGGCAGCGCGTTCTTCGCGCCTTCCGCCATGGCGTCACGGCAGATGATGAGCGTTTCGCGGCCACCCTTGACGAAGACGCAGCCGGCGATCAGGCCAAGAATGACGATGACGAGGAAGTTGACGCCAAACTTCATGAAGGATGCGGCGGCAAGGCCGAGTGCGACCCAGAACACGATGCGGAAGATGAACGGGCCGATGCTGGCGGCAAGCGGCATGCCGAGGATCAGCACGATCACCAGAGCGAGGCCCATGGTGCCGGCGAAGATCGGCGTATATCCGGCAAACAGGAGGTAGACGAGGGCTGCGAGCGGCAGGATCAGCGGCCAGTGTTCCTTCACCGCCGTCCACGGATTGGGAAGTTCAGCCTTGCTCATGCCCTTGAGCCCGGCCTTTCCGGCTTCCAGGAAGACCATCCAGAAGCAGGCACCGAAGTAGAGAACGGCGGGGATGATGGCCGCCTTGACGATCGAGGCATAGGAGACGTTCAACGTCTCGGCCATGATGAAGGCCACCGCACCCATGACCGGCGGCATGATCTGGCCGCCCATGGACGATGTCGCCTCGACGCCACCCGCAAAGGCAGAACGGAAACCGAAGCGTTTCATCAGCGGAATGGTAAACTGGCCGGACGCCACGACGTTCGCCACGCCGGAGCCGGAAATCGTGCCCATCAGCGCCGAGGACAGCACGCAGACCTGGGCCGGCCCGCCGCGCCATGTGCCGACGAGCCCGAGCGCGAAATCGTTGAACAGCGCCAGCATGCCCGCCCGCTCGAGGAAGGCGGCGAAGACCACGAAGATGAAGATATAGGCGGCCGAAACATAGATCGGAGTGCCGTAGATGCCTTCCGTGCCGAAGGCGAAGGTCTCGATGATCTGCTCGAAGCCGTACCCGCGGTGGATGAATGGTCCCGGCGCATATTCGCCGAAGAAGCAGTAGGCGAGAAAGATGCCGGCGATGATCGTCAGCGGCAGGCCCATCAGCCGGCGCGCCGCTTCAAACACCAGCACGATCAGCAGGGTCCCGACGACCAGGTCTTCGGTGGTGAGGAAGCTGCTGCGCTGGATGAGGTCAGCGTAGAAGATCCAGTTATACAGGCCGGTGGAAAAGCCGGCGATGCCAAGCACCCAGAACCAGATCTTGCCGAGCGGCGTCTTGGCCACGAGGTTGGCAATCAGCACGAAGCCGAGAAGCAGCAGGAAACCGACATGCATGGCACGCACGATCTGGCTTGCAAGCGTGCCATAGGCGGCTGTCCAGATCTGAAAAAGCGTGAAGGCACAGGCGATCCAGAACGCGATCCTGCCGCTAATTCCGTCTCCGAAGCCGGCTGGCAGGCCTTCGATGGCCTCTTCTGCCGAATGCGGTGCATTGGAATCATGAAGCATGGGCGTAACGGTCATGGGCTCTTCGCAATGTTCAGGCCCCGCTTCTGCCGTCTGACCCAAAGGGCGTCACGGCTGCTCCGTGGGGTAGTTACCTCAGATTGAAGCGCGCCCCGTCAGGAGACGAGACGCGCCCGTTTGGCAGTTTGAAAGCGTCCTACTTCAGCAGGCCAACTTCCTTGTAGTAGCGCTCGGCACCCGGATGCAGCGGCACCGGCATGCCTTCGATGGCCTTCTTCACGTCGATGGCCTTGGCGGCGGCATGCGCTGCGGCAAGCTGCGGCAGGTTGTCGAACAGAAGCTTGGTCATCTGGTAGGCGGTCTCGTCGGAGACACCCGAATGCGTGATGAGGAAGTTGCCGACGGCTGCCGTTTCCACATCCTCGGTCTGACCTTCATAGGTGCCGGCCGGGATCTTCACGGACACGTAGGGAGCGCCGATCTTCTCGACCTCAGCGGCCGGGATGGCAACGACGTTGATCTTCAGCGAGGTTGCAAGGTCGCGGATCGAAGCGACGCCCAGGCCGGCCGACTGCAGGGTTGCGTCCAGTTGGCGATTCTTGATGAGTTCAACGGATTCCGCAAACGGCAGGTATTCGGTCTTGCCGAGGTCCTTGTAGGACATGCCGGCGGCTTCGAAGATCGCGCGGGCGTTGAGCTCGGTGCCGGAGGCCGGTGCGCCCACCGAAAGGCTCTTGCCCTTCAGGTCCGCCAGCGTCTTCACGCCGGATTCAGCGCTCGCAACCACCTGGATGTAGTTCGGATAGATCGCCGCGATGCCGCGCAGCTTGTCGAGCTTGGCCGGGAAGCCGGCTTCCTTGTTGCCCTTCCACGCTTCCTGGACCGAGTCACCCAGCGAGAAACCGATTTCGCCGCGGCCCGCCTGCAGCAGGTTGAGGTTTTCAACCGAGGCCTTGGTCGCCTGCACCTGTGTGCGCGAATCCTTGATGTTCTTGCCGTAGATCTCACTCAGCGCCACTCCGAGCGGATAATAGACGCCAGATGTTCCGCCGGTCAGGACGTTGATGAACTCGGCCGCCTTGACGCTGGTGGCCGAAACGGCTGCCGAGACGGCAAGCGTTGCGGCGAACATAAGGTTGATTTTACTGGACTTCACGATCAGCTCCTCCCAAGCCACTATCAGATGGCGCTATCATGGGGAGGGGCTTCTTTCAGGTCAACCGGTTTGTCATCCGCAGCCGGAAGGCCGTTTTGCGACTTTAGTTGAAGATCGTGATCAGCCGGCGTCTAGCGGTTCGGTGCCCTGCGGCTTGCCGGCGCGATCAAGCCGGATCTTCTCGATGCGGTTCTCGGCGGCGTTGAGCAGTTTCTCGCAATGCTTCTTCAAGGCCTCGCCGCGCTCGTAGATGGCGATGGACTCATCGAGCGCCACGTCGCCGCGTTCCAGCCGTGCGACGATGCTTTCGAGCTCGGCGACGGCCTTCTCGAAGGAGTAGCCGCTGACATCGATGGTGTCGGTGTTCTCGGTCATGACTAGCCCCTCATCAGTCTTGAAATATGCATGCCGGCCGACTCGGCCAGACCTTCCAGATCATAACCGCCCTCGAGCAGGCTGACGAGCCGATTGCCCGCGTATTTGCCGGCGATCTCCATCAGCCGCCCGGTTGCCCAGTCGAAGTCGTTGCCGACGAGGTTGATCTGCGCCAGCGGGTCGCGATGATGGGCGTCGAAGCCTGCCGAAACGATCAGGAAGTCCGGCCGGAAGTTGTCGAGGGCCGGCAGCACGCGGCTCTTGAACGCCTCGTGGAAATGCTCGCTTCCGGTGTCGGGAGACAGCGGCGCGTTGACGATGTTGTTTTTCGTGCCGGTCTCGTCCTTCGCCCCTGTGCCGGGGTAAAGCGGCATCTGGTGCGTCGAGCAGAAGAGAACGGAAGGATCGTTCCAGAAGATGTCTTGGGTGCCGTTGCCGTGGTGCACGTCCCAGTCGACGATCGCGACCCGCTCTACGCCGTATTTCTGCTGCGCGTAACGGGCGGCAATCGCGGCATTGTTGAACAGGCAAAAGCCCATGAACTTGTTCTTTTCCGCATGGTGCCCTGGCGGACGGGCAGCAACAAAGGCGTTGTCCACCTGGCCCGTCAGCACGTCATCGACGGCGGCCATGGCGCCACCTACACCGGTCAGCGCGGCCTGCAGGCTTTTTGGGCTGACGTAGGTGTCGGATTCGATCTGCCGCACCGTGTCTTCCTCCGGGATCGCGCGCATGACCGAGCGAAGATAATCTTCCGGATGGGCAAGAAGGACGCTGTCCTCGTTCGCCTGCGGCGCTTCCTTGCGGTCAAGATCCGCAAAGTTCGGATGCTCCAGCGCGATGTTCAGCGAGCGCAGCCGGTCAGCCCGTTCGGGATGTCCTTCCGGCGTGCGATGCTCGAGGAAAATCTTGTGCTCGTAAAGGCGCGTGGTCATGAGCGGTCCCGTCGGGTGGGAAATGCGGAGCCGACGACATGGCGCAATTCATGCGTTTTTTCAAGGCGCGCCTCTTGCTCTCCCCGGCTTAAGCTTGGAAGAATGAATGTCCAGAAGAGCATGAACCAGAGGGTGCATTGGCCAAAGACACGAAAAAACCGTTCGAGTTCCGGGTTCCGTTCCGCGATGTGGATATGAACGGCGAGATGTTTCGGGCCGCATATGTTTCCCGGGCCGAGGAAGCGGTGGCGGAGTTCTGGCGTCGGCGCGATGCGCAGCCGAGCGACCCGTTCTTCACCATCGGCAAGGTCACCTGCAACTTCCATTCGCCGCTGAAGCTCGGCGATGTCGTTCACACAACCGTTGGCGTCAGCAAGATCGGCGGCAAGTCGGCGGGCTTCCTTGTCCGCATGATGCGCGGTTCGGAAGCCGTGGCGGAAGCCGAAATCCTGTGGTGCGCCTGCGATGCGGAAAGCCGTGAGCCGGTGGCCCTTCCCGAGGAACTGCGCGACTGGCTCTACCAGTACCTGGATTAGCTTGGCTCAGGCGCGCTGCGGCAGCAGCGGGTAACCGACCATGACGGCGCGACCGGCAAGCGCCGCGATTGCCGCCTTCAGGATGTCGCCGGGAATGAAGGCCAGGTCGCCCAGGAACGCGGTGCTGAGCCCGGTGCCGGTGCCATAGGCCAGCCACAGGATGCCGAGACCGTGGAGGATCACGACGCCGCCGATCATCGCTGCCATGAAGAAGCCGGTGACCTGCACGAGTGCGCTTTGCGAACGGCCGACGAAGCGCTCCGAGCAATAGCCGATCGCAACGGCGGCAAAGAACCAGCCCACAAGGTAGCCAGCGGTCGGCAGGACAAAGGTGGCAAGGCCGCCGCGGCCGCCCGAAAGAACCGGCAACCCGATTGCGACGAGGACGAGCACCAGCAGAACGGCAAGCCCGCCGCGCTTTGCGCCGAGGATGACGCCGGCCAGCATGACGCCGAGCGACTGAGCGGTGATCGGCACCGGGATGAAGCCCAGCATGATCGGCGGCACGAGGCCGAGTGCGACGATGATGGCTGCGAAAAGCGCTGCCAGAACGAGATCCCGTGTAGCCATGTTCAGCTCCCTTCGCCGAGTTTGCGGTTGTTCTGCCCGCGGATGCCGCGAGCGTCAATGGCGGCGGCAATCTCGTCGGCATGGCGCAGCGTCTGGATGATCAGCGGCACCGCGAGCGTTAGCGGTCGCTGTTTCAACCCGCGCGCGTGGTGGGCATCGCGGATCGCTTCGTACCGGGCCAGCACTTCCGGCACGAAACGCACCACGAGGCCGATGGCAAGACCAAGATCCGCCGCCTTGACCAGCCCGATGCGCTCGAGTGGGCGTGCGCCCGCGGTGATCGTGTCGATGAACTCGGCCGTGCTCGTGGTTGCCGTTATAGTTGCAGCGAGGACCGCAAGTGCCACCAGCCTCAGGAAAACAGCGAGCGCGTCCGCCGGGCCGTTCAGAAGCAGCGTGAAGACTGTGAGGATGGAGATGGAAAGCAGAATCACCCGCAACTGCTGCCATGTCCGCGCCACGCCGAAGCACATCGACGCGTGAATTGCGCCGGCAAGGAAAACAGCAGCCGCCAGCACCACCGGGGAAGCGGTCACGAAAAGCAGCAGGCTGAAGACGGCAAGGCCGCCAAGCTTGAGGCCCGGCGAAAGCCGGTGCAGCCAGGTGTCGCCTTGAACGTAAAGCGTCTTCATGCGGCGCAGAGCGTCCGGTACTGGTCGATGACAGCCGGCGGCTCGCCATCGGCCAGCAGCCGGCCTTCGTGGAACAGCAGGACGCGGTCGAAGCCGGCGATCAAATCCAGATCGTGGCTGATGACGAGGACGTTTTCTTCGAGCGAATGCACGGTCTTTTCCACCAGGGCCCGATTGCGCAGGTCGAGCTGGTTGGTCGGCTCGTCCATGATGAGGATTTCAGGTCGCGTCACCAGTACCGAGGCGAGCGCCGCGAGCTGCAGTTCGCCACCCGAAAGCTCATGAACGCGCCGGTCCGCCAGATGCTCGATCCCGAAACGAGCGAGCACGGCGTTCACTTCCGCCTGCTTTTCCTCCCGCGAGAGTTTCCGGCTGGTGAGCCCAAGCGCGATGTCTTCCTTGAGGATCGGCAGGACGATCTGGTTCTGCGGGTTCTGGAAGATGAAGCCCGCCGCCGAGCGCACCTGCTCCCCATCGCTTGCCGTATCGAAGCCGTTGACGGTGACGCGTCCGGCTGCGGGCGTGACAAGCCCGTTGATCATGCGGGCAAACGTTGTCTTGCCGGAGCCGTTAAGGCCGATGATGCCGATCCGCCGCTCGCTGAGCGTAAGGGTCAGCGGATGAAGAACGGTGCGTCCCTCGAACCGTGCTTCTGCCTGTTCAAAACGAATGTCCAAGGGCACCCCTCGCGTTCGCCGCCTCTATAGACCGTAACGACGGGGAGGGAAATGCAGAACTGAACGTGAACATTGCAACCTCGGCCTCGGCATTCTAGTCTTTCCTCCATGGCGATTCTCATTGCGAATGACCAGGCACGAAGGATCTTTCTGGAGCGACAGCAGCTGTCGGCGTCACCGACGCGGTCGCTGAACAAGCAGGCCCTGCTGCAGCTCATCGATGACCTCGGCTTTGTGCAGGTCGACAGCATCGCGACGGTGGAGCGCGCCCACCACATGATCTTGTTTTCGCGCAACCAGACCTATCGGCGCGAGCACCTGACGGCGCTGCTCGAGAAGGATCGCGAGCTTTTCGAGCACTGGACGCATGATGCCTCGATCATCCCGGCGCGCTTCTTCCGCTATTGGAAACACAGGTTTCGCCGCCGCGAGCCGATCATCGCCGAGCGCTGGCGCAAGTGGCACGGCGAAGGCTTCGATTCCGCCTTCGAGGATACGTTCCGCTACATTGCCGAAAACGGCGCGATCATGTCGCGTGAACTCAAGGCCGAAGAGCACAAGTCCGGCGGCTGGTGGAACTGGCACCCGAACAAGACAGCGCTCGAATATTACTGGCACACCGGCAAGCTGGCGATTGCCGGCCGCGAGAACTTCCAGAAGATCTACGACCTGACGGAGCGGGTGATCCAGCCGCAGCACCACGAGCCGGAAGTGAGCCACGAGGAGTTCATCGACTGGGCCTGTCGCAGTGCTCTGCGTCGTCTCGGCTTTGCCACCTCGGGCGAGCTCGCCGCCTTCTGGGATCTCGTCACGCCGGACGAGGCGAAGGACTGGGTGAAGGCGCATCGCGACGAACTGGCGGAAGTGCTGATCGAGACTGCCGACGGCAGTCGTCCTCGCGCTTCGTTCGCGCTCGCCGGTTTTCCGGAAGCCCTTGGCGATGTGCCGGAGCCGCCGGCGCGGGTGCGTGTCCTCAGCCCCTTCGACCCGCTGTTGCGCAATCGCGACCGCGCCGAGCGCCTGTTCAACTTCTCCTATCGCATCGAGGTCTTCGTGCCGGAGCCGAAGCGGCAATATGGATATTACGTCTTTCCGCTCATGGAAGGTGCGCGGATGATCGGCCGCATCGACATGAAGGCCGACCGCAAGGCAGGCAGCCTCAATGTGAGGAAGCTGTGGCTGGAAAAGGGCGTGCGCCCCTCCGCCGGGCGCCTGGAGAAGCTCGACGCAGAACTCTTGCGTGTGGGGCGCTTCGCCGGCGTCGATAAGGTCACCTATCTGAGCGGTTGGCGAGACACCTGATCAGGCTCGCCAGCGCAGGAAGACGGTGGCGAGCGGCGGCAGGTTCAGCGAGATCGACTGACCGCGGCCATGGCACGGGATGTCTTCCGTCCACGCTTCCGTCTGGCCGAAATTCGACCCGCCATAGATCCCGGCATCAGTGTTGAGGACAACCTCCCAGCGGCCTTTTTCGGGAACGCCCAGGCGATAGTCATGGCGCGGCATCGGCGTCATGTTCGACATGATCAGCATGCGCGTCGAGCCATCCTGCGAGGAGCGCAGCATGCCGTAGACCGAGCTTTCCGCATCGTCGGAAACCGCCCATTCGAACCCTTCCGGATGGAGATCGCTGAACTGCAGTGCCGGCTCCTTTGCATAAAGCGCGTTGAGATCGCTGATCAGGCGCTGCACGCCCGCATGGTCCGGCCGGTCAAGCAGGTCCCACACAACGGAGCCGTCGTGATTCCATTCGGTGTCCTGCGCCACTTCGCCGCCCATGAACAGCAGCTTCTTGCCCGGGTGCCCCCACATGAAGCCGTAATAGGCGCGCAGGTTCGCCATCTTCTGCCAGTGGTCGCCCGGCATCTTGCCGAGCAGCGACCCTTTGCCGTGGACCACTTCGTCGTGGGAGAGCGGCAGGATGAAGCGTTCCGAATAGGCGTAGATCATGCCGAAGGTCATGCCGCCATGGTGGTATTTGCGGTAGATCGGGTCGTCGGACATGTAATGCAGCGTGTCGTGCATCCAGCCCATGTTCCACTTGAAATCAAAGCCGAGCCCGCCGTTCTCGACCTTGTCGGTCACGCCCGGCCAGGCGGTCGACTCTTCCGCCGCGGTGAAGGCATGCGGGCAGCGGTCGTGAATGATGCTGTTGAGGTGCTTGAAGAACTCAACCGATTCCAGGTTCTCCCGGCCGCCGTATTTATTCGGGATCCATTCGCCAGCATTGCGGCTGTAGTCGCGATAGAGCATCGAGGCGACCGCATCGACACGCAGCGCGTCGACGTGGAAATGCTCGAGCCAGTAGAGCGCCGAGGCGATCAGGAAGCCCTTCACTTCGTTGCGGCCGAGATTGTAGATGAGCGTGTTCCAGTCCTTGTGGAAACCCTCGCGCGGATCTTCATGCTCGTAGAGCGCCGTGCCGTCGAAGCGCGCCAGTCCCCACATGTCGGTCGGGAAGTGCGCCGGAACCCAGTCGAGGATGACGCCGATGCCCGCCTCGTGGCAGCGGTCGACGAAATAGGCGAAATCTTCCGGCGTCCCGTGCCGGCCGGTCGGGGCAAAGAGGCCAAGCGGCTGGTAGCCCCAGGACCCGCCGAACGGATGCTCCATGATCGGCAGCATCTCGATATGGGTAAAGCCAAGGTATTTGACATAGGGGATCATGCGCTGGCTGAGCTCGACCCAGTCGAGCGAACGGTTGCCTTCTTCGGAAACCCGCAGCCACGAACCGAGATGCGCCTCGTAGATCGACATCGCGCCTTCGCGCTCGCGGTCGGCCCGCTGGCGTGCCATCCACGCATCGTCGCTCCAGCGGAAGGGCTTGGACGATGCAACGATCGAGGCGGTCGACGGTGCGGCTTCACTTGCACGTGCCACCGGGTCTGCCTTCTGCGGCAGCGGATGGCCGTTGCTGTCCAGCAGCTCGAACTTGTAGCGCTCCCCATGCGTCAGGCGCGGGATGAACAGTTCCCAGATGCCGGCCTGCTGGCGCAACCGCATCGGGTGGCGCCGCCCGTCCCAAGAGTTGAAGTCGCCGACCACCGAAACGCGACGGGCATTTGGCGCCCAGACAGCAAAACGCACGCCGGCGACGCCGTTGATCTCCATCGGCATTGCGCCCAGCGTGCGGCCAAGGTCATAGTGGGTGCCTTGCCCGATCAGGTGCAGATCGAGATCGCCGAGCAGCGGCCCGAAGGAATAGGGGTCTTCGGTTTCCTGCACGGCGTCCGGCCACTGGATCCGGAAAAGGTAGGGCGCCGGGCTGCCGATCAGCCCGGCAAACAAGCCGCCGTCATGGATCGACTCCAGTTCCGCCAGGATCCTGCCGGTATGGGCTTCGATGACCGATACGCCCTGCGCACCAGGCAAAAGCGCCCGCACCACGGTGATCTCACCATATTGGTGACGTCCGAGAATCGAGAAGGGCTCACCATGGCGGCCTTCGACCAGGGCCTGCAGCGCCTCCTCGACGGTGCCGATCATCAGGTCCGTGCGCTCGTATCTCATCAACGTTTCTCCAGCAGTCTTGATGCGATGGCCGAGAAGCCAGCAAGGGGGAGCGGCAGCCAGTGCGGCCGGCTGCGAACTTCGTAGGCGATCTCATAAGCCGCCTTTTCAAGGAGGAAGAGATCGAGCAGCTTGTCGCGGACATGGTCTGTCCGCGTCAGTTCGTCCGATGCCTCGATCGCCTTGAAATAGGCCTGCAGGAACGCGGCCTCGGCCCGCTTGATGAAGCGGTCGACCAGTTCCTTGTGGCGCGAATGGTCCACCTCGCTGACGACTTCGCGCTCGAGGTCCGCCGACGCTGCAAGATAGCTCAGCGAGCGCAGCAGGCCGGCGACGTCGCGCAGCGGGTTGCTCTTGGCGCGCCGCTCATCGAGGTTCTTCGTCGGTTCGCCTTCGAAGTCGATGATATAGGCGTCGCTTTCAGCAACCAGGATCTGGCCAAGGTGGAAGTCACCGTGGTTGCGCGTCATCAGGGTTCCGTTGGCAGCCTCCGCCAGCTGCGAGGCGATCGCCAGCAGTTCGTCGCGACGCTCGAGCAGCATCCGGGCTTCGTCCTGCAACGAACCTTCGAGCCCCTCCACCGTGCGCTCCAGGAGCGACAGGCTCTGGATGATCTGATTGGTCACGCTTTCGCGCCAGTGGGCGGCATCGTCGCGGGTGGCAACGACGGGCTGGAAGTCGGGATCATCCGTGGGCTGGGCGAGGGCCACATGCAGTTCGCCGAGCCGCGTGCCGATGGTGGCGGCAAAATCGACGAGCGGCTTGAAGTGCTCGTCGGCCGCCTCACCCTCAAGGGCGGTAACCACCACTTCGTCGATCGAGCGGCGCAGGTTGGACAGCATCCAGTTCCAGGCGTCGCCCTGGTTGCGGATCGCTGCCTGCACGATGATCAGCGTATAGCGGTTGCCATCCGGGTCGATGCGGGCGACTTCGCCCAGCAACTGCGCCGTGTTCTGGTAGCCGACATTGGTAAGGTAGCGGGTCATCTCCACTTCCGGGTGGATGCCGGGGAAGATGTGCCGGATCAGCTTCACCATCGCCATGTTGCCGAGGATCAGCGAGCTGTTCGACTGTTCGGCCGACAGCCAGGTAACCTGCATGTCCTCCTGGATGCTCAGGCAGTCGAGCTTGTCGGTGCCGAGGAATTCGAGCGTGCCGGCGCGCCCGGAAATAACTGCGCGATCGCAGAGGCCCCGCAGCACACCGCGGGCAAGCCCCTCGGTCGCAAAACCATCGGTGAGGAACCCGACGCGGCGCCCGCGACGGATGCGGGCCATGGCCAACTGCTGCGCAAGGGCGCTCGGCTGCGTATCGTCCCAGGCAACCGCGAGCGGCAGGAGGTAGGTGTCCTTGCGGCCGCTGAGATCAACCTCGAGCTCGCAAAGCAGCACGTTGTTGGCAAACGCCACCGGGGTTGCGGCAGCCAGACGCGCGCTGATCAGCACCTCGCTTTTCGAGCCAAACCAGCGCCGCTTGGCAAGATAGGGCGGTAGCACGTCGTTCGAGAACGAGTTTGCCAGCCGCGGCTCGTTGACGAGGTCCTGCAGGTCGCGGCGCACCACCATGGTCACCATGTCCTGCATCTGTTCCGGGGGCTCGGTGCGCCAGACCGGGCCATCGGATTCTTCCGCCAGCTGGAACCAGAAGAAGCCATAGGGCGGCAGCGTCAGCAGATAGGTAAGCTGGCCGATCGGCGGGAAGGGCGACATGCCGGTGAGCTCGATCGGTACCCGACCCGCGAACTGCGCCAGATCAAGCTCGACTGCCTGCGGCAGGCGCGAAAGGTTTGCAACGCAGAGGATCGTCTCGCCTTCGTATTCGCGCAGATAGGCCAGGATCTTGCGGTTGCCCGGGGTCAGGAACCGCTGCGTGCCACGCCCGAAGGCCGGATGCTTGTTGCGAAGCGCCAGCATGCGGCGCGTCCAGTTCAAGAGCGAATGTGCATCCGCACCCTGCGCTTCGACATTGACCGCCTCGTAGCCGTAGAGCGGGTCCATCACCGGCGGCAGTACCAGCCGGGCGGGGTCAGCCTTGGAGAAACCGCCGTTGCGGTCCGGCGACCATTGCATCGGCGTGCGCACGCCGTCGCGGTCGCCGAGATAGATGTTGTCGCCCATGCCGATCTCGTCACCGTAATAGATGACGGGGGTGCCGGGCATCGAAAGCAGCAGCGCATTCATCAGCTCGACACGGCGGCGGTCTCGCTCCATAAGCGGCGCCAGCCGGCGGCGGATGCCAAGATTGATGCGCGCGCGACGATCGGCGGCGTAGGTGTTCCAGAGGTAATCGCGCTCCTCGTCAGTGACCATTTCAAGCGTCAGCTCGTCATGGTTGCGCAGGAAGATCGCCCACTGGCAGTTGTCCGGGATTTCCGGCGTCTGCCGCATGATGTCGGTGATCGGAAAACGGTCTTCCTTGGCGATCGCCATGTACATGCGCGGCATCAGCGGGAAGTGGAACGCCATGTTGCATTCGTCGCCGTCGCCAAAATATTCGCTGGTGTCTTCCGGCCACTGGTTGGCCTCGGCAAGGAGCATCTTGCCCGGGTGGCTGCTGTCGAGCGCGGCCCGGATCTTCTTCAGGATCTCGTGGGTTTCTGGCAGGTTCTCGTTGATCGTGCCTTCGCGCTCGATGAGGTAGGGGATGGCATCCAGCCGGAAGCCATCGATCCCGGTTTCCAGCCAGAAGCGCATGACGCCGAGCAGTTCTTCGAGAACCATCGGGTTATCGAAATTGAGGTCCGGCTGGTGCGAATAGAAGCGGTGCCAGTAGTAGGCGCCGGCGACCGGATCCCAGGTCCAGTTGGACTTCTCCGTATCAAGGAAGATGATGCGGGTTTCGGGAAACTTCTGGTCGGTGTCCGACCAGACATAGAAGTCCCGCTCCGGCGAGCCGGGAGGTGCGTTTCGCGCCCGCTGGAACCACGGATGCTGGTCCGACGTGTGGTTGATGACGAGCTCGATGACCACCCGGAGCCCGCGTTCGTGGGCCGCTGCAACGAAAGCCTTGAACTCGTCCACGGTGCCGTAGTCCGGGCTGACATTGGTATAGTCGGCAATGTCGTACCCGTCGTCTCGGCGCGGGCTTGGGAAGAACGGCAACAGCCAGATCGTATTCGCGCCCAGCGAGGCGATGTGATCCAGCTTCTCGTGCAGGCCCTGGAAGTCGCCGATCCCGTCGCCATTCGCGTCGTAGAAGGACTTGACGTGCAACTGGTAGATGATGGCGTCCTTGAACCACAGCGGATCGTCGTTCAACGGCTGGGTCTGCCCCTCGGCTTGGCCACGGCTGCTCGTCATGTCCATCTATCTTCCTCTCTTATCGCACGCGCCAGATCAAGAATGGCAGGCCACCATGCGGGTCGAGCCGGATCCGCTGCACCTTGCCGGTCAGCGTGAAGCGGTTGCCGCCCACAACGTCTTCCAGATCAAGCGATCCGTGGTCGGGGAGGTTCCATGACCAGAGCGGAATTTCGACATCCGCCTCGTGGGCATTGTACGGGTCGAGGTTCACGGCGATCAGAATCGCGTTTTCGCGGCCTGCGCTGGTCTTCTCGAAGAACATGATATTGTCGTTCCAAGCCGTCAGGAGCTGCAGGCCCAGATGCGAGTGGAGCGCCGGGTTCTCGCGGCGGATCCGGTTCAGCATCGCGATCTCGCCCTTGATGTTGCCGGGGCGGTCATAGTCCCAGGCACGAATCTCGTATTTCTCGGAGTCGGCATATTCTTTGCGCTTGGCGTCCGGCCGGCCTTCGCAAAGCTCGAACCCGTTATAGACACCCCAGAGCCCGGACAGCGTGGCCGCCAATGCTGCACGGATCAGATAGGCGGGGCGCGGCGCGTTCTGCAGGAAGTCCGGATTGATGTCGTGCGTGTTGACGAAGAAGTGCGGCCGGAAGAACTCCTTCGGTTCTTCAGTGGTGATCTCGCGCATGTACTGCTCGAGCTCCCACTTCGCATTGCGCCAGGTGAAGTAGGTGTAGGACTGCGAGAAGCCGACCTTTGCCAGCCGGTACATGACCTTCGGCTTGGTGAAGGCTTCCGACAGGAACACCACTTCCGGATGGCGCGAACGGATGTCGGCGATCAGCCACTCCCAGAACGGAAAGGGCTTGGTGTGGGGGTTGTCGACGCGGAACAGCTTGACGCCGTTGTCGACCCACTTCTGGACCACATCGCGCAGCTCGATCCACAGCGACGGCACGGCGTCGCGGGCGTAGAAGTCGACGTTGACGATATCCTCGTATTTCTTCGGCGGGTTTTCCGCATAACGGATCGTGCCGTCCGGGCGCCAGTCGAACCAGCCGGGATGTTCCTTCAACCATGGATGGTCCGGCGAGGCCTGGATGGCAAGGTCAAGGGCGATCTCCAGGCCTTCTCGGCTCGCCGCCTCCACCAGGCGCCGGAAATCTTCGAACGTCCCAAGCTCAGGATGGATCGCATCGTGGCCGCCATCCTCCGAGCCTATAGCGTATGGGCTGCCGGGATCGTTCGGCCCCGCCGTCAGGGCGTTGTTCTTGCCCTTGCGGTTGGTCTTGCCGATCGGGTGGATCGGGGGGAAATAAAGGACGTCGAAGCCCATCTCGCGGATCGCTGGCAGGCGACGGATCACATCATCGAAGGTGCCGTGACGGTTCGCGTCGCCGCTCTGGGAGCGCGGGAATACCTGGTACCAGCTGGCAAAGGAAGCGGCAATGCGCTCGGCATCGACCGGAATGACAGTCGAGCGTGCCTTGTGCGGACGGCGGTCGGCTTCCGCCATCAGTTCGGCGGTCGCGGGCGCAAGCAGCGTTTCGACGCGCTGCTGGTCCTGCTGCCCGGTCAGCTTGTCGAACAGCACCTTAAGTTGGGTCTTCAGCGTGCCTTCCGCATGGTCGAGCGCGTCGAGAACCAGGTTGATGCCCTCCTGGATCTCCAGGCGCAGGTCGAGCCGCGCCTCGTACTTCTTGCCGAACTCATAGCGGAAGATCTGGAACGGGTTCTTCCAGGCCTCGACGACGAACTCGTGACGCCCCAGCCGCTTCAGCGGAAACTCTGCCTGCCACCGATCATTGAGGATCAGCTGCATCGGAACTTCCTGCCAGTCCGTCTCGTCGGCGGCACGCCAGCGCAGCGCTGCCGCAAGTGGGTCATGGCCATCGGCGAAGATATCGGCTTCGACCTTAACGATGTCACCCACCACCCGCTTGACCATGAACCGGCCCTCGTCGACGGCGGGGGTGACCTTCTCGATTGCGAGGCGCGGAGTAGCGGCCGCTTCCGAAGCCGAGGGAACGGCAACCGCATTGACGATCGGCGCCGACGCACGGCCTTCGAAGATGCGAAGTTCGCCGGGCTTCAGCGTCAATTCGCTGGTGAAGATGTCGTTCTCGTCGTCCATCCCCGTCAAAGGCAGGAAGGGAGCGGCGGCCTCGCGCAGTACATTGTAAGGCGCACGCGTTGCGCGGCGCAGGTCGCGGTTGAGCACCACCACGCGGACTTTCTGCGATGTGCGGATGTCCTCCTGGTCCGTCTGCAGCAGCGCGACTGCCGGCGACTGGCTCGGCGAAATCACCCGCAGCGGCTGGCGAGCAAACCCGGCGGCGGTCTTGTTGGTCGACGCGTTGATGGCGCGGATGTCGCTCGACAGGTCGAACGAGCCGCGATCGCGCAAGCCGCGCAGGCCCAGACCGTCGCCATGCAGCGGATCGAGCGGCACGCCGGCGCCAAATTCAAAGCCCATCGGGATCATCAGCCCGCTGGCAAAGGTGGAGGCCAGCCGCAGCGCCCGCACGGCCTTGCGCTCCAGCACCTCGCAGCTGTCGGTGCCGTGCGCCAGGCGCTTTGCGAAGGGCGCTTCCGGGAAGGTGATCTGGTATCCCAGTTCGCGCTGGATCTGGTACTCGTCCATGATCCAGCGTTCTTCGAGGTTCCACCAAGCAAATGACGAGAAGCTGCCGTCGAAGCCGGCACCCTGAAGCGCCTTGCGCTCCTCGAAAGCGGTGCCAGGCGTCCAGGCGATGAAGGTGGTTTCGGGTGCGGCACTGCGCGTCGAGGCAATCAGCGCGTACCAGGCTTCGGGTGCAATGCGGCCGATACCCATGCAGCGGAAGCCGGCGACGCCGAGGCCCGTCAGCCACTTGAGGCGGCCGTGCCAATCCTCGATGTGGCGCGACTCCTGCATGAAGTCGATCCTGCGGCTTTCGTTCTCCTGCGGCGGCTTGCGTGGATCGGCGACCACCGGCCGCGGATGCGCGTCATCGGTCGCCACCTGGTCCACCACGAGGTCGAACATCAGCTTGATGTTGGCAGCGCGCGCGGCCTCCACCAGCGAACGGATGCCGTCCTCGATATTGTCGCCAAGGCCGAGCTCGGGGTCGAGCCGATCAAAGTCGCCCGTGACGAAGACGCTGGCATTGCGGCCACGCTGGTAAAGCGGGGCGCTCAACACGGTGTCAAAGCCGAGATCGCGGACATGCGCGAAGAGTTCCTGCCAGGCTTCGATGCCCCTCAGCATCAGCGGATGAACGTAGTAGATCTGGGGAGGCACCTGCGACAGCGAGATCCGAGAAGCGAATTGGGGGCGCGTGTTCATCGGTTTGGCCTTGCCTTGGATTTTCGGGCAGAGTTCGGGCGACTAACTGTCAGACGGTGCGTGTGGTTCCGATGAAAAGCTTCGGGCACGACCGGCAGGATCAGCAGCCAACTCCAGCGATCTACTTGCGCGACCAGAAGCGGGACAAAGACCCGCCTGTGCCGCCCAGCGGATCGGTCGCCGGGATCGGCAGCGTGGCGATCTTCTGCAACTGATCCTGACTTGCCGGGCCGGTCTGGATATCCGCCTCCTGCCCGGGCGGATAAGCGCCGACGACAAGGAAGTCGCGACTGGCATCGATGCGCATATGCCCAGTGCCTGCGGGAAGCACGAGACAATCACCAGCGACGACGCTCAGTTCTGCTCCGCCCGGTCCGCCGATCAGCAACCGGGCCCGGCCGCCGGCAATGCCGAGCACCTCGTGGGCGCCTGTGTGGTAGTGCTGGTAGTCAAAAACGCCATCCCGCCAGATGCCCTGCCAGCCATTCTCCCGGAACCGCTGCTCGAACTTCGGTGCCATCTCGCCTTCAGGTGCAATGGCGCAACGGTAAACGAGGGCGGGGAGCTGGGGATGGTTCGGCACCCAGTCGCTCGGCAGGAAGGTAATCGGCTCGACCGTCATCCCACTGGCCGGAACCGTGGCGTTCGAGGGTGCCGCACCGACATCCGAGGCTGCGATCTTGATACTGCGATCCATGTCTTTCTCCGCCCTGTGTCCTTGCCCCACCAAAACTAGGTGTTGGCGCGGATGTTCCTCTGGCGGCGGCGCGCCTGTGGTGTAGTTTGCGTGACAAGTGGGATGCGGGAGGAAATGCATGGAAAAGCTTCGGGTGGCGATGATCGGCCTTGGCATGGCGGCAGGGCACCATGCGCGGGCGCTGCTTGATCTTGCCGATCAGGTGGAGTGTGTCGCGGCCTTCAGCCAGACCGAAGCCAGGCGGCACGCCTTTGCCACGCAATATCCGGCGATCCCGACCAGCGGTGATCTCGACGCGATCTTTTCGAACACGAAAATTGACGCGGTGCTGATCCTGACGCCGCCAAACAGTCATCTCGAGCTCGTTGAACGTGCTGCGTCCGCCCTCAAGCATATCCTCCTGGAAAAGCCGCTCGACATCTCGCTCGATCGCTCCGAGCACATTGTTCGGGTGACGGAGGAGGCTGGCGTCCTGCTTGGCGTGGCGCTGCAGAACCGGTTCCGAACCGCCGCACTGCAACTGGATACGATCGTCCGCTCGGGCCGGCTTGGCGATCTGGTCGAAGCGTCTGTCGCGATCCGCAACTGGCGGCCGCAGAGTTATTATGATGTCGAGGGGAGGGGGACGCGGGCGCGCGATGGCGGCGGCGTGCTGCTCACCCAAGGCATCCACATGATCGATCTGCTGTTGAGCCTGGCCGGCACGCCGGTCGAGGTAGCGTCTTATGGACGCACCACGGCCATGCACCGGATGGAGACTGAGGATCTGGTGACGGCGACCTTCGCCTTCGAGAACGGCGCAATCGGCACGCTCAATGCCACGACCTGCGCTTATCCCGGCCTGCCGGACCGCATCGAACTGATCGGCACCCGCGGAACGGCCGTCTTCAATGGCGACACGCTGGAGGTAGTCTTCATGGACGGCACCCGCGAAAGCGTCGGCGGCGAAAAATCAGGGAGCGGGGCGGGCGCCGATCCCATGGCCTTCGGCCACGAGATGCACCGCGCCCTGCTTCAGGATTTCGTGGATGCGATCCGGAAGGGCACGCCGCTGCGCGTCACCGGCGAGGATGCACTGAAGGCGCACCGGTTCATCGATGCGATCCTTACCGCCAGTCGCTGACGATCAGCAGAACACCGTCTCGGCGATCTTGATGCCGAAACCTTCAAGGCCGACATAGTGCCGCTCGCTGCGGGTGAGCAGCTTGATCGACGAAACGCCGAGGTCCTTGAGGATCTGCGCGCCCAGGCCGATTTCCAGCCATTCGCTTTCGCGCGCCTGCGCCTCGGCATGCGCTTCGAAACCCTTGCGGATCTTGCGGCCGTTGTCGGTCTGGCCGACGCCGACTGAACCTTCGCGAAGGTAGATCACGATGCCGCGACCCTCTTCGGCAATCTTGGCCATGTACCGGTCGACCGAGCGGTCGGCGCCAAACACGTCACGCGCGACGTTTTCAAGATGCAGCCGCACAGGAATGTCCACACCGTCGCGGATGTCGCCGAAGATAAGCGCGACATGCTGCATCGGGTCCCAGGGCAGCGAATACGCATGTGCCTTCGCCTTGCCATGCGGCGTCTCGACATCGAAGCTTGCATGCAGTTCGATCAGCGTTTCCTTGCGCTGGCGGTAGGCAATGAGGTCCGCCACAGAAACCTGCTTCAGCCCGTGCTTCTGGGCGAAATCCGCCACCTGCTGCCCGCGGGTCACGGTGCCGTCGTCGTTGACCAGTTCGCAGATGACGCCGATCGGCGGAAGATTGGCGAGCTTGCAGAGGTCAACGGCGGCTTCGGTATGGCCGGAGCGCATCAGCACGCCGCCTTCGCGGGCAATCAGCGGGAAGATGTGGCCCGGACGCACGAAATCCGCGGGGCCGACATTCGGGTTGGCGAGGTTGCGCACCGTCAGCGTGCGGTCTTCGGCGGAAATGCCGGTGGTCGTGCCGTGCTTGAAGTCCACCGTCACCGTAAAGGCGGTGGTGTGGGCGCTGTCGTTTTCCGCCACCATGGCATTGAGGTTGAGGCGCTTGGCCTCCTCGCGCGGCATGGGCGCGCAGACGATGCCGGACGTATGGCGGACGATGAAGGCCATCTTGTCGGGCGTGCAATGCACGGCGGCGACGATGAGGTCGCCCTCGTTCTCGCGGTCATCGTCATCGGTGACAACGACAATCTCGCCGGCTTCGAATGCGCGGATCGCGTCAACGACGCGTTTTTGATCATATGCCATGGGAAATCCTAGATGCTTTGACCGGTCTGACCGCGGTGTCGAAGGAAATGGTCGGCGATGGCGCAGGCGACCATGGCCTCGCCAATCGGAACGGCGCGAATGCCGACGCACGGGTCATGGCGACCCTTGGTGCGAACCTCGACATTGTTGCCGTCGGCGTCAATGGACTGACGCTCGGTGAGGATCGAGGAGGTCGGCTTGATCGCGAAGCGCGCAATAACGGGCTGGCCGGTGGAGATGCCACCAAGGATGCCGCCGGCATGGTTGGACAGGAAGAGCGGCTTGCCGTCATTGCCCATCCGCATTTCGTCGGCGTTTTCTTCGCCGGAAAGTTCCGCGGCACCAAAGCCGTTTCCGATCTCGACACCCTTCACGGCGTTGATCGACATCAGCAGGCTAGCGATGTCCTGATCGAGCTTGCCGTAGATCGGCGCGCCGAGACCTGCAGGAACGCCTTCCGCGATGACCTCGACAACCGCGCCGACCGAGGAGCCGGACTTGCGGATGCCATCGAGATACTCTTCCCAGACATGGACGATTTCCGGGTCAGGCGCAAAGAACGGGTTCTGGTCGACCTGCGCCCAGTCCCAGTTGTTGCGGTTGATCTTGTGCTTGCCGATCTGGATCAGCGCGCCGCGCACGGTGACGCCCGGAACGACCTTGCGCGCAATCGCGCCGGCCGCGACGCGCGCTGCCGTTTCACGCGCGGACGACCGTCCGCCGCCGCGATAGTCGCGGATGCCGTATTTCAGGTCGTAGGTGTAGTCGGCGTGGCCCGGACGATAACGCCTTGCGATCTCGCCGTAATCCTTGGAGCGCTGGTCGGTGTTCTCGATCAGCATCGAGATCGGCGTGCCGGTCGAGATCATCGTCGTACCGTCTTCATCCAGCATCACGCCGGACAGCACCTTCACGAAATCCTCTTCCCGGCGCTGAGTCACGAAGCGGGACTGGCCCGGCTTGCGCTTGTCCATCCATGCCTGGATCTCTGCCTGGGTGAACCGGAGGCCCGGAGGGCAGCCGTCGACGACGCAGCCGAGCGAAGGCCCGTGGCTTTCGCCCCAGGTGGTGACGCGGAAAAGATGACCGAAAGTATTATGCGACATTCACGGCGTCCGGGTCTGGCGGAGCTGTGGCCAAGCTGCCAGCTCCTGTCGCGGGTTTCTTATGGAAAAGGCTCTCGGCGAACAAGCCTTTTCCATCCGGATTTTGACCTCAGGAAGTGAACACTGCGTCGCTCAGGCCGCGGCTCGGCGCCAGCCGCTGTCCGCCGCTTGCGTGAAATCCGCGAAGGAGAGGGGACGGGCGAAGGCATAGCCCTGCAGGAGGTCGCAGCCCATCTCGCGCAGCATGTCGGCATGCTTCATCGTTTCCACGCCTTCCGCAATCGTCTCTACGCCAAGCGAGCGGGCGATATCGATGATCGAGCGGACGAGCGAGCGTTCCTGCGGCGATGTCAGGATCGGCATCACGAGCTGGCGGTCGATCTTCAGCCGCTTCGGCTTCAGTTTCAGCAGGCTGACGATCGAGGTATGGCCGGTGCCGAAGTCATCGATCTCGATGTCGATGCCGAGTTCCTTGATGCGGTCGAGGTTGCTGGTTGCCGCGTCTTCGCTTTCGTCGAGGAAGATCGACTCCACCAGTTCGAAGGAGATCTCGCCCGGCACGATCTGCAGGTTGCGCAGCGTGTCGATGAGCCGCTCGTCGTGAAGCCGCTTGGACGACACGTTGACCGATACCTTTGGTAGCCGGATGCCGAGCGCCGCCCAACGCATCTTGTCCTGCAACACCCGCTCCAGAACGATCTGGTCCAGCGCGGCCGAAACATTGAGGTCCTCGGCGATTTTCAGGAAGCGGTCGGGCGCCAGGATTCCGTGATGCGGGTGGTTCCAGCGGATAAGCGCCTCCACACCCGTCAGTTCATGCGTGCGCGCATCGAACTGTGGCTGGTAGAAGGTGGTGAACTCGTGGTTGTCGATGCCGGCAAGCACTTCGTCTGCTGTCCGCTTGTGGCTGACGATCTCCGCCTGCAGGTTCTGGGTAAAGAACTCGTAGCGGTTCCGGCCGAGGCTTTTGGCTCGGTAAAGCGCCATGTCGGCATTCACCAGGGTACGGCGTGCATCGATGTTGAGGCCGCTCACATGCGCAATGCCGATCGAGATGCCACAGCGGCAGGAGAAGCCGTCGAAGTCGAGCGGCTGGTGGAACTCGGCGATGATCCGCTGTGCAAGCTCAGCCATCTGGTCGGTGCTCGAACTGTCGAGCATGACGATGACGAACTCGTCGCCGCCGATGCGCGCCACGATGTCGCCGGTGCGCACACCGCTGGCAAGGATGCGCGAAGCATGCACCAGCATGGCGTCGCCTGCCGCATGGCCCAGCGTATCGTTGATCTGCTTGAAGCGGTCGAGGTCGAGATGCAGGATCGAGAAGGTCTGGCGTTCCTTCTGGCTGGCGCGCGACAGCCGGTCGAGTTCGAGGTCGAGCTTGCGGCGGTTTGCCAGCAGCGTCAGCGGGTCATGCAGCGAGTTATGCTCGATCCGGCTCTTGGCAGCCTCTAGTTCCGCATTCTTGGCGTCCGCCTCATCCTTTGCTGCCTTCAGCTTCTGGGCGAGCACGGCATCCTGGGTTACGTCAAAGGCAATGCCTACGACCTTCTGCGACCCATCGCGGGTCGTGTGCAGCTTGCCGATTGAGCGGATGTAGCGTTCCGAGCCGTCCGGTTGCGGGATCCGCACCACGAGTGAATGTTCGGTAAAATCCTCGATGAAGTGATGGGAGCTCCTGCGGGCAAGCTCCTGGTCCTCCGGATGCACGAGCGCCAGCCACTGCTCCGCGCTGATTTTGCCGTCGGTGAAGGGGACGCCGTGCAGCTGGCACATCCGCTCGTCCCACATCTCGACATGGGTAACGGGGTTTGACTCCCAGATGCCGCAATTGGAGGAAGCGAGCGCCAGGTCGAGCTTGGTCGACAGCTCTTCCAGTTCCTGCTCACGGTTCGAAAGCTCGTCGAGTGCCAGTTCCAGCTCGGCGTTCTTGATCTCAGCGTTTTCCTTGGAGCTCCTCAGTGTCTGCGTCATCACCACGTCGGCGGTCACATCCCAGACGATGCCGGTGGTGCGTCGGGTACCGTCGGCATTGCGATAGCTCGCGCCGGCGGAGCGCAGGTGCCGGAACGTGCCGTCCGGCTGCTGGATGCGGTAGACTTCAGTGCAGGGTGCGGAGCTGCGGGTGCAGTTGTGGAAATGCATCTCGACCGCGGCCTGGTCCTCGGGACAGACCGACGAGATCCAGTCGCTCAGGGGATGCGAGGCCTCACCGGATGATTTCCCGAGCAGGCTTGCCGCGCGCTTGTCCCAGAACAGCTGATCCTCGCCGGTAATTTCCCAAATCCCGATATTCGAGGCTTCCATCGCAAGCGAAAAGCGCTGGGAGAGTTCCAGCAGGTTGGCCTTCCGCAGCTTCAGCGCGGCGATGTTCTTGTTGCGCTCCGTGACAAGCGAAGTGGTGATGAGAACCGGAACGATGATCGCAAGGCCGGCCATAGAGACAAGGAGACGGAACGTCCAGCGATCCGGCGGCATCACGTCCCAGCCAGCGCGCGGCGCGGCGAACAGGGTCCAGTTCACGCCGCGGAAGCCGAGCGGCCACAGCATTGGATCCTGCGCTTCGATCGTGTCCTCGCCGTAAAACGCAAAGAAGCCCGGCTTTGCGGCATCGCGCAACGTAACATTGAGCCAGCTGCGATCGATCAGAGCGCGGTTTTCCTTTTCCTGAAGCTGGAAGGCAACGCCCGAGGGTTCAAGCAGCGCAAGCTTGTCGATCAGGATGGCGATGGCCCCTTTGGGCTTGGCAGTCGCGTCGTCCTCGTGAACCGGAACAACAAGCGTGACATAGTCTTCCTGGGTGCCGGTCAGAACCGACATGGCGGATGTGCCGCGCACGGATGCGAGGTCTTTCGCCAACTGGCCAAGGTTGATCTTGTCGGCCGCGCCCAGCGCAGCATGATGCATGCCGTCGCGGGTCACGGTGCCGGCAAGCTGGAAGTCCGGCGCGATGGCGATGCCATGGAAGTGTGGGTAATCCGCGAGCGTCCGTTTCGCGGCCGCCTTGAAGGCTTCCGTCGACTCAGCATCAAAATGAAAGGTGTGAACAAGGTGGTCTGCCGCGGCCATGTCGCTGTCGAGGCGTGACGCAATCCGCCGTATCAGCAGTCCAACCACCCGTTCCGTCGTGACACGAACCTCGCCCCGGTAGTTTTCCGTATGGTTGCGGTCAATGATGACGCCGATGGAGACGACGACCAGCGTGATCAGGGCGGCGATGACAGTGGGGGCATTGGCGCGGCGGAGGAGGCGTAAAGATGTCAGAGCGGACGGCAGTCGGGTATTCAAATGCGCGGACCTTCTCGTAAACACTTCTGGCTGTGAGAAGAGACCCTAGGAACCGCAAGTTAATTTCCTCTTTTGGGAACATCCATGAAATACCCCATAAATTATTGGGCGAAAAATAGAGCCTAAGGTTTCCAAGGCGTTAATGCAGATTGGAGCAGCCCCAAGAGCTGGAAACCAAGGGTTAACCATAGCGCTCATAGCGGCACGTTAATGCCTCTCCTGCGGGCAAATTTCGCCACAATCCACCGGCTAACTGTGTCTCGAAACGAAGCAACAGATTCCCCTGCAGGTGCCGGAAATGCGTATCCTCATCGCCGCCTTGTTGGCCACGGCCAGCGTGTTTTCGCCCCTGAACAGTTGGGCGCAGAGCGTTGACGTCGAGGCCACGATCAAGGCCGTCGACGTGGATTCCCTAAGCCTGACGCTGGATGACGGCAAGGTCTACAAGCTGCCGGAAGAGTTCAACTTCGAAGGGTTGAATGCCGGCGTGAAGGTGCTCGTGTTCTACACGGTCGTTGATGGCAGCCGGGTGGTGGACGATCTCGAGATCGTTCGCTGATCTGCCGGTCCCGCGGTTAAGGGGCTAAAGCCACTCAAACGTCCCCGCCTGCTTGTCGAGGCGCAGGATCCGGTCCTGTGGCGTCGGTGCAACCGCGGCTTCATCTTCCGACATCTGGCCGACGAGGCGGTAAAGCGCGCGGATGACCCCGCCGTGGCAGACGCAGACGGTCCGCTGGTTGACCGATTCCAGCCATGCGCCGATGCGCCAGCACAGGATCTCATAACTTTCGGCAGCCTCGCCCGGCGGGATGAAGCTCCATTTGTCTTCGATGCGGGCCGCAAGCCTCTCCGGCGCAATCGCCTCGATCTCGGGGAGGGTATGTCCTTCCCAGTCGCCGAAGGAGACTTCCACCAGCCGGCGATCGGTCTCATAGGCGAGGGGATCAAGCCCCATCGCCTGCCGCAGCAGTTCCATCGTGGCGCGGGTGCGCGAAAGCGGGCTGGCGACAAAGGAATAGCCGGCTGCATCGCCGATCAGGTCACGCAGCCGCTCGCCGTTGCGGGCGGCCTGGGAGCGGCCGAGCGCGTTGAGCGGAATGTCCTTCTGGCCTTGCAAGCGGCCTTCGGCATTCCAGTCCGTCTGACCGTGGCGGATCACATAGATGAGCACGGTCGAACGTCCTTCAGGCGCCTTATTCCTTGACGACGGAAATATCCGGAGCGTCGACCGCCTTCATGCCAACGACATGGTAGCCGCTGTCGGCGTGGTGCGTTTCGCCGGTGACGGAGCGCGACAGGTCGGACAGCATGTAGAGGCCGACATCGCCGACTTCCTCGATCGTCACCGTGCGGCGCAGCGGAGCGTTGTATTCGTTCCACTTGAGGATGTAGCGGAAATCACCGATGCCGGAAGCTGCGAGCGTCTTGATCGGGCCGGCGGAGATGGCGTTGACGCGGATGTTCTTCGGGCCAAGGTCGACCGCCAGATACTTCACGCTTGCCTCGAGCGCGGCCTTGGCAACACCCATGACGTTGTAGTTCGGCATGACCTTCTCGGCACCATAATAGGTGAGGGTCAGCATCGAGCCGCCGTCGGTCATCAGCTTTTCGGCGCGACGGGCAACCGACGTGAAGGAGTAAACCGAGATCTGCATGGTCTTGGCGAAGTTGTCAGCCGTGGTGTCGACATAACGGCCGGTCAGCTCGTCCTTGTCGGAAAAACCGATCGCGTGGACTAGGAAGTCGATCTTGCCCCAATGCTTCTCCAGGTTGCTGAAAACCTCATCGATCGTGGCCTCATCGGCAACGTCGCAATGGCCTGCCATGAAGGCGCCAAGTTCAGCTGCGAGAGGTTCAACACGCTTTTTCAGCGCTTCGCCCTGATAGGTGAACGCGACTTCACCGCCGTGGCTGTGGATTGCCTTTGCAATGCCCCAGGCGATGGAGCGGTTGTTGGCCACGCCCATGATGAGACCGCGTTTGCCTGCCATGAGGCCTGAAGCCTGAACCATACCTAGTCCCCTCAAACTTTCGTCGAGCGCTGCCTATGGCATAGGCAGCACGAGGGTTCAAGCTGGCGCAGATCATCTCGTGTTAAAGGCTGCAATCAAGGGTGCATAAGCGCTAAAAGGTTGCCTATTCCCTAGACATAAAGCCCGTGGCGCATGTGCCGCATGAGATCGGTCACCTTCTCGTTGGGCTTTTCCCACAACAGGACGCGCAACTCCACGACCAGGTCACCACGACCGCCGGCATCGTCATGAAGGCCAAGACCCTCGAGCTTGATGGTCTGGTCGGAACCCGACCAGGGCGCGACGGTGACGGTGCGAGGGCCTTCCGGCGTGTCCACAGTGGTTTCGGTGCCGAGCACGGCATCTTCGAGCGAGATCGGCAGCGAGGTGTGGAGGTTGAAGCCCTCGATACGGAACTGCGGGTCGCGCGCCGCCTTGATGGTGACGACGAGATCACCCGGTTTCATGCCGTTGACCCTCAGGCCCTGGCCCTTCAGCCGCAGGACGTAGCCATCGGTCATGCCCTTCTCCAGGGGAAAGCGCACCTCGCGCTCGTCCGCCAGCTTGTGGGTCACCCAGTTCTGCTTCAGCAGGTCCTCGAGCTTGACGGTCGCCTCGGTGAACATGTCCGGCGCCTTCTCCGTCGCGGAGGACGGATTGCGGAAGCGACGGATGAGCGATGCGATCAGTTCGACCCCGAGAAGCGGCAGGGGAGGCTTTTCCGCAGGCGCGTCGGTCTTGGCCTGCTCGGTCTCACCGCTGGCGCTCCGGGCCTGTGCCTTGGCCTGTTCGCTGGTGCCGGCGCCGAAGATACGGTCGATGACATCTTCGGGCGTTTCAGCGCCAGGCATGGCTTGGCCAGCGCCCTGCGAACGCGACCGTCCTTGTGCCTGAGCACGCTGGGCTTCCGCCTGTGCGAGCTCTTCCATCACCTTTTCTGCATTGGCCTTGGCAGCCCGGGCACGCTCGGCAGCCGCGCGGGCGGCATTGCGCTGCTCCATGATCGTCTGGTGCATTTCGGCAGCGGTGTCGTATCGCTTGCGGCGCTCCGGATCCTTTAGGACCTCGTATGCCTGGCCTATTTCGGCAAAGCGCGTGGTCGCGAGCGGATCATCCTGATTGGCATCGGGATGCACGCTTTTCGCCTTGGTACGCCAGGCCGCTTTGATCTCGTCGGCATCGGCATTGCGCTTGACGCCAAGAACAGAATAGGGATCACGCATTGTCGGACCACCCAGTTTACCTAAAGCAGCCGGCCGAATGCTCATGGCCTTGTGCCCGTGACGATACTGACGTCCCCCGCCGTTTCATCATGCCGCGGCACAAGGGTTGCCTGTGTGGAACAAAGCTAGGTCGCGACTCGTGAATCAGTGGTTACAGCTAAGCAATCGCGATGGAATAGGGTAAACGAAGCGTCTACTGGCGGTCGAAGGCGGTCAGCATCCAATCGCCGCTGCCCGTCATGCAGGCCTTGCCGGAAAACATGGCGATGCCTTCGTAGGAATGGCGTGTCGTCATGAAGTCGCGGCAGACATTGCCTTCGCTGCGTGCCTCGCGGATGTTGGAAACGACGCCGGCACTGCCTGTCGCGGCATTCGCCCACGGCACGGATGCCGTGCCAACCTTGGTGAGGTCCGCAGAGGTGACTGCGTTGCGCACCGTCGCCTCGTCGGATACCGCATTGGGCTCCTGCTGCTTGCGACCGGACACTGTTCCCGTGGAGATCGAGCGGTCGACCTTGGCCGAGTCACCGAAGAGATCGAGGCTGCTCGTGCAGCCAGTAAGCACACCCACCAGAACTGAAACGACGGTCACACGTGCGATGACGTCAAGCGGCCTCTTTGTCGGGCTCTTTGGTTTTGCTATCACTTCCACCAGGCGTCCTGTTCGAACTGGGTATCGGGGCACTCTTATGGAGTATTTTAGCTAATATGTCTGAAAGCAGGTTAACAACCGGTGACTTCACCGAGGAGAATGAGCCCTTCGCCTTGTTCGGTTCATGGCTGAAGGATGCAGAATCCACGGAATTGAACGATCCGAATGCGGTGGCCGTCGCGACCGTCGACGAACATGGCATGCCCAATGTTCGCATGGTCCTGCTGAAGGGTTATGACGAGAACGGCTTCGTGTTCTACACCAACTTCGAGAGCCAGAAAGGTCGGGAAATCCTCGGCCAGAAGAAGGCCGCCATGTGTTTCCATTGGAAGTCGCTGCGCCGGCAGGTGCGGCTGCGCGGGCATGTGGAGGTCGTGAGTGACGCGGAAGCTGACGCCTATTACCAGTCACGTGCTCGCGGCAGCCGGATCGGCGCCTGGGCATCAAAACAGTCTCGCCCGCTGGAGGGTCGTTTTGCGCTGGAAAAGGCGGTTGCCGAATACACGGCCCGCTACGCCATCGGCGACATTTCGCGCCCGCCTTACTGGTCGGGCTTCCGCATCAAGCCGGTGTCGATCGAGTTCTGGCACGACCGGCAGTTCCGCCTGCACGACCGCATCGAGTTCCGACGCGCCGAGCCCGACGGGGCCTGGGAAAAGGTGCGGATGTATCCCTAAGCCTACCGCATCAGCTTGAACGGGATGCCGGACGCCAGCGCCGACACATAACGGCGCTGCTGGAAGTGCCCGTTCAGCGAGATCCGCGGCAGCCCGGTCAGGCGGTTCGTCCAGTTTTCGTCGATCGTTCCGGGCTGCGTCGTCACCGCGACCTCGAACTCTAAGTCCCGCGCGATGTCGATGTCCCGCTGGCTGACGGCTGCCCGAAAGCCGTAAGGGTAGGCGAGGGTCTTCGGACGCTTGCCCGTCAGCGTTTCGAGCCAATCCGCTGATTGCCCCATCTCGCGCCGGGCTTCGTCGGCGGACAGGCGAGCAACATTTCGATGACTGAGCGTGTGAGCACCGGCAGAGGCGAGGGGATGCGCGGCGAGCTGCCGAAGCTCGTTGCAATCCATCACGAGATCTTCCGTGATCTTCAACGGATCGATTCCATGGTCGCGGGCGAGTGCGTCGATGCGTTGAACGGCGACATCCTCGGGCTGGCTGGCGACGAAACCCGCAAAACGGTCGAAGGCCTGCAGCTTCAGCGCCTCAGTGGAGACGTCGAGATCTTCTTCGCCATGGCCGAAATCGAACAGCAGCCTGTCTGACTGATCAAGCAGAACACCCAGCGTCTCCCACCAGAGCGAATGCGTGCGCTCGCAAAATCCACGGGTGAAGAAGATGGTGAAGGGGACACCGTGGCGCTCGAAGACCGGCAACGCGTGCTCCACATTGTTGCGATAGCCGTCGTCCAGCGTGAACACCGCGAACGGACGTGTTTGGGGTGAACGCAGCCGCGACGGCACCTCATCCAGGGGAATGAACTCGTAACCGTCCGCGTGAAGCTGGGTGATTGCTTGGTGGAGAAATTCGGGCGTGACTTCCAGGTGCCGATTGGCCGCAAAGCCCAGTCTCGTTGCCGGCCGGACATGGTGCAGCGTCAAGATCGCGCCGCGGCCTCGGGCGCTGCCCAGCACGCCCGCCCGTGAAACGAGCGCTGCCGCTTCAAGTGCGCCGGCAATCGCCCACCGCTTGCCTCGGCGCTTCAACAGCGCCTTCAACCGCGTACTCATGGATATCGACCCGCCCCAACGTGTTCCGTCGTCCCAAGCCTACGTCCCGACCCTTAAACCTTGCTGAAGAAGCGAGGAGGTGGCTCGGAAGGTATCGGCACAAGGCAGGAAGGGGTAAGCCTCTTCGGAGCCCCCCTTTCAAGATCGCCGTCGCGTCAAGCCTTGGTGCCGCCGACCGTCACCTGGTCCATCCGTAGATGCGGCTGGCCGACGCCAACAGGAACCCATTGACCGCCCTTGCCGCAATTGCCGATCCCGGTGTCGAGCTTCATGTCGTTGCCGACCATGGAGACGCGCTTCATCGCTTCCGGTCCATTGCCGATCAGCATGGCGCCCTTGATGGCCGGGCCGATCTTGCCGTTCTCGATCATGTAGGCCTCGGTGCAGCCGAACACGAACTTGCCCGATGTGATGTCCACCTGACCGCCGCCAAAGGAAACGGCATAGATGCCCTTCTTGACGGAGGCGATGATTTCTTCGGGGCTCTTGTCGCCGCCCAGCATGTAGGTGTTGGTCATGCGCGGCATCGGCGTATAGGCGTAACCCTGGCGCCGGCCATTGCCGGTCGGCTTGACGCCCATCAGCCGGGCGTTCTGCCGGTCCTGCATGTAGCCGACGAGCTTGCCGTTCTCGATCAGCACGTTGTAGCCGGACGGCGTGCCTTCATCATCGATGGTGAGCGAGCCGCGGCGATTGTCGATCGTGCCGTCGTCAACGACCGTAACACCGGGAGCAGCGACCATTTCGCCCATCAGTCCGGCGAAGGCGGATGTCTTCTTGCGGTTGAAGTCACCCTCTAGCCCGTGGCCAACCGCCTCGTGCAGCATCACGCCCGGCCAGCCCGAGCCGAGCACAACGTCCATCGTGCCGGCGGGTGCATCGATCGCCGTCAGGTTGACGAGCGCCTGGCGAAGCGCCTCGTCGGCACCCGTCTGCCAGTTGCCGCCTGTTACGAAGTCGCCGAAGCCGACGCGGCCGCCGGTGCCGAACGAGCCGCTTTCCTGGCGGTCGCCATCACCAACCACGACGGAGACGTTGATGCGTGTCATCGGCCGGATGTCCTGCACCCGATGCCCATCGGCGCGCAGGATATCCACGACCTGCCAGCTGGCGGAAATCGTTGCCGTCACCTGCCGGACCTTGTCGTCCTTGTTGCGCAGATAGGCGTCGATGTCGGTCAGGAGTTTGACCTTTTCTTCGAAGCTAGGGGAGCCGATCGGGTTTTCGTCGCCGTAATATTTCTTGTTGGTGCGCTGGGGCGCTGCTGCGTAGGACCCGGAATAGCCGGCGGTCACGGCACGAACCGCATCCGACGCGCGCGATAACGCTGCGGCGGAAAGTTCGCCGGAATGGGCATAGCCCACGGCTTCGCCCGCCACGGCACGCAGCCCGAAACCCTGGTCCGTGTTGAAGGAGCCGCCCTTCAGGCGCCCGTTATCAAAGGTCAGCGATTCCGCCTGTGCATGCTCGACATACAGTTCCCCGTCATCCGCCCCGGTCAGTGCATCGGACAGGATCGACCGCAGCTTCGTCTCGTCGCGGTCGAATAGGGAAAGAAGGTCGGTGTTCATGGAAAAGGCTCCTTGGATTGCTTTCACGCGGGGAGCGGCATGGAAAGCTGTTGGAGCCGATGTAGGTCCGGGCAGGCGAGTAAGCAAGCGCCGCGGCGATCGGATCCCGGAGCATCACCCACTCCGGGACCTCGACATTATATATAAGCCGGTCAGGGGAGGGCGTCGTAGCCCGGTGCAAAACCCGTCAGCTCGATCGGAATGCCGACCCGGTCCTGGTCGGCCGACTCGCGCAGTGCAAAGACCGCGCTCTTGCCGGCGCGCAGGATGCGCATCAGCTCGTCATCGATCTCGACCTCGACATAGCAGCCTTCGGAGAAGCAGCGGGTGAAATAGGCGCGGCCGATATTGTTGTTGTCGACGTAAAGCTCCATGCCGTCCTTCAGCAGCACGCCGAGCGGCGCCAGGATGCGCAGGATCTTCGCCTTGCGGTCGGCGGTCTTCAGGACCACGACCGACAGGCCCACTTCCGGCCTGTCTTCGGCAATCACGTTCTGCATCAGCGCGCACTGCTCGGCCGAAGCGCCGGCCGGCCTGTCGCAGATGATCGACCAGGCGCCATGGTTTTCACGCACGTTGCCAGGCTGCTGTGCCTGCTGGCCGGGCTTGGGCGGTTGCGGCGTCGGCGGCACCGGCTGCTGGCTCGCACCCTGATCTGCGGGCGCCGCAGGTGTCGGGGCCGGCTGCTGCGCAAGCGATGGGATAGACGTAGCTGCCGCAAGCATAACAGCCAGACCGGCGCGGAGCAGGGAGGGACGACCCATGGAAACCTCTGGTAGACGAATCAGTGCGGCTATTCTTGTCGCTCGGCCGGCAAAATGAAAAGACCCGCCCTATTTTCAGCCGACTGCGGCGAAAGTTGGGACTGAAGATGATGCTGCCCGTCGACGGCGTTTTCGAACCGAATTGTAAACGGCTTCGTCGCATGGCGCAGGTTTACGCACACTTTATTATCAACAGGTGATTTAGATGCCGGAATCGCCGCCGCAAGCCTGCCAGCCAGCGCCCACCGTGCCCGATGAAATCCACGGGCATGGGAAGGCGCAAAATGCCGCACAGGCTTTTCCCGGCAGATATTGCGGCGGCAGGCAAACTGTGATTGAAGCACACCATATGGCTTGGATTCTGCGTTCGGTTTGATCCAGATCAGACGCATGGGGAGAATTGTTGTGATGACTAGAGCTTATGCAGCGATGACGGGGCTCATCTGTCTGCTCTTCGCATCCGCAGGTTATGCGGATCAGCCACATCCGTGGCAAATCGATCTTCAGGCGCCTGCTTCGCCGATCATGCACCAGGTGCGCTGGTTCGAGCATTATACGCTCTGGTTCATCGTGCCCGTGACGCTGCTCGTTCTCGTCCTGCTGGTCATCGTGGTGATGAAGTTCCGCGCCAGCGCCAATCCGGTGCCGTCGCGCACCAGCCACAACACGATGATCGAGATCATCTGGACCATTGGTCCGGTCCTGATCCTCTTCTTTCTGGCTATTCCATCGTTCAACCTTCTCAATGCCCAGCTCGAAATTCCCGAGTCTGACCTGACGGTGAAGGCAACCGCCACCCAGTGGCAGTGGAACTACGAATATGAAGGTGCTTCGGCGCCGATCGCATTCGACAGCTTCATGCTGAAGGAAACCGACCGCGACTCGACCGGCAAGACCGACATGGCCCGTTACCCGCGCCTGCTTGCCGTCGATAACGAAATGGTCGTGCCGGTTGGCAAGACGGTTCGTCTTCTCGTGACCGCTGCTCCGTCCGACGTCATTCACGCCTTCGCTCTGCCGGCCTTCGGCCTGAAGATCGACGCTGTTCCGGGCCGTCTGAACGAAACCTGGTTCATCGCCGAAAAGGAAGGTATGTACTACGGTCAGTGCTCCGAGCTTTGCGGCAAGGACCACGCCTTCATGCCGATCGCGATCCACGTCGTGTCGCAGGAAAAGTATGATGCCTGGCTTGCTCAGGCTGCAACCGATCTCCCGGGCGCGTTCAAGGGTCTCGTCGCTCAGGCCGATAAGCCTGTAGACGGCCTTGCCGTCGCTGCGAACGTTTCCAAGTAATAAAGAGGAGTGAGGACAATGGCTGGACATTCCGCTCACGACGATCACGCTCATGCTCGCACCTCTCATGATGCGCATGCCCATGACGACCACAATCATTCCCACACGCCCGGCTTTGCCGCGCGTTGGTTCTTCTCGACCAACCACAAGGACATCGGCACCCTCTACCTGATCTTCGCGATCATTGCCGGTATCGTTGGTGGCCTGCTTTCCGTTGCCATGCGCATGGAGTTGCAGGAGCCTGGCATCCAGATCTTCCACGGTCTGGCGTCCATGGTTTATGGCTTCGAAGGTGATGCTGCCATCGACGGCGGCAAGCACATGTACAACGTCTTCACCACCGGCCACGCGCTGATCATGATCTTCTTCATGGTCATGCCCGCGATGATCGGCGGCTTCGCCAACTGGATGGTGCCGATCATGATCGGTGCGCCGGACATGGCGTTCCCGCGTCTGAACAACATCTCCTTCTGGCTCATCGTGCCGGCATTCGTGCTGTTGCTGCTTTCCATGTTCGTGGAAGGTCCGGCAGGGGCGTTCGGCGTCGGTGGCGGCTGGACGATGTATCCGCCGCTGGCGACCATGGGGCATCCGGGGCCGGCCGTTGACCTGGCGATCTTCTCGCTGCACGTCGCTGGTGCGTCCTCGATCCTCGGTGCGATCAACTTCATCACCACGATCCTGAACATGCGCGCGCCGGGCATGACGCTGCACAAGATGCCGCTCTTCGCCTGGGCTGTTCTGATCACTGCCTTCCTGCTGCTGCTGTCACTGCCGGTTCTGGCTGGCGCCATCACCATGCTGCTGACCGACCGTAACTTCGGCACGACCTTCTTCGCGCCGGAAGGCGGCGGTGACCCGATCCTCTACCAGCACCTGTTCTGGTTCTTCGGTCACCCGGAAGTGTACATCCTGATCCTGCCCGGCTTCGGCATCATCAGCCACATCGTGTCCACCTTCTCGCGCAAGCCGATCTTCGGTTACCTCGGCATGGCCTACGCCATGGTCGCCATCGGTGCCGTCGGCTTCGTCGTGTGGGCGCACCACATGTACACAGTCGGCTTGTCGCTCGACGCACAGCGTTACTTCGTCTTTGCGACGATGGTTATCGCCATCCCCACCGGCATCAAGATCTTCTCCTGGATCGCGACGATGTGGGGCGGCTCGCTGCGCTTCACCACGCCGATGATCTGGGCGATCGGGTTCATCTTCCTGTTCACCGTCGGTGGCGTTACGGGCGTCCAGCTTGCCAACGCCGGTCTCGACCGCGCACTGCATGACACCTACTACGTCGTGGCTCACTTCCACTACGTTCTGTCGCTCGGTGCCGTCTTCGCGATCTTCGCGGCCTGGTACTACTGGTTCCCGAAGATGTTCGGCTACATGTACAGCTCAGCCATCGGCAACCTGCACTTCTGGGTCATGTTCATCGGCGTGAACCTCGTGTTCTTCCCGCAGCACTTCCTCGGTCTTGCAGGCATGCCGCGCCGTTACATCGACTATCCGGATGCATATGTCGGCTGGAACTATGTCTCCTCGATCGGCTCCTACATCTCCTTCGTCGGCGTCCTGATCTTCCTTTACGGTGTTTGGGAAGCCTTCTCGAAGAAGCGTATTGCCGGCGACAACCCGTGGGGTGAAGGTGCAACCACGCTGGAATGGCAGCTGTCTTCGCCGCCGCCATACCACCAGTGGGAGCAGTTGCCCCGCATCCGCTAAGCGGACGAAGATCAAGGGCATCGCGGTTGCCGCGATGCCCTGAAATTGCAGACAGGACGGTTCAATGACAGTTATCGACAATCACGACGTACTTGGCTCCGAGGAAGGCTTGCGCCTTTCGGAAGCGAATGCGCGCGATTTCTTCGAGCTGCTGAAGCCGCGCGTGATGTCGCTCGTCGTCTTCACCGCCTTTGCCGGCCTGATCCTGGCGCCCGGCGAGATCAACCCGATCCTCGGTGCCATTTCCATTCTCTGCATCGCGGTGGGCGCTGGCGCCTCCGGTGCACTCAACATGTGGTACGATGCCGACATCGACGCGGTGATGAGCCGTACCGCAAAACGTCCCATTCCGGACGGACGGGTTCAGCCGCGGGAGGCGCTTGCCTTCGGCCTGACACTGTCGGTCTTCTCGGTTGCCATCCTTGGCCTTGCGGTCAACTGGTTCGCAGCCGGCCTTCTGGCATTCACCATTTTCTTCTATGCCGTCATCTACACGATGTGGCTGAAGCGCTCGACGCCGCAGAACATCGTCATCGGCGGCGCATCCGGCGCATTCCCGCCGATGATCGGCTGGGCCTGCGTGACGGGCGGCGTGTCGATCGACAGCATCATCCTGTTCCTGATCATCTTCCTCTGGACGCCGGCGCATTTCTGGGCGCTCGCGCTCTTCAAGATGCGCGACTATGGCTCCGTCGGCGTACCGATGATGCCGAACGTTGCAGGCGAAGCTTCGACCAAGAACCAGATCGTCCTCTACACCATCCTGACGATTGCCGTGGCTGTTGCGCCCACTGCGACCGGCCTTGCCGGCATCGGCTACGGCATCTTTGCCGCCGTGCTTGGTGCGATCTTCCTCTACTGTTCGGTCGCCGTATGGCGCATGCCGGACGGTGACGAGAAGATGGTTCCGGCCAAGAAGATGTTCGCTTATTCGATCGTTTATCTTTTTGCGATCTTCTCGGCGCTTCTCGCGGATCATTGGATCGGCGGCGTTTCCAAGCTCTTGGGAGCCGCTTGATGATCGACAAAATCGAACTCAACGAAGCGCAGAAGAAGTCGCGCCGCAACCGCAACATCGCCCTTGGGCTCGTTCTGGCGGCGCTGGTCGTGCTCTTCTACATCATGACCCTGGTGAAGATCGGTGGTCTGAATGTCTAAGCCGGAAACCACCAACCAGATGGCGCCGGGCGGCCAGAAGCGTGTCAGCAATGGCGCGATCTTCGCAGGCTGCGCCGTGTTCGTCGGCTGCATGGTGGGTGCGGCCTATGCTTCCGTTCCGCTCTATCGCCTGTTCTGCCAGGTCACCGGTTACGGCGGCACGACGCAGCGCGTCGAGCAGTATTCCGAAACGATCCTCCAGAAACCGATCCAGGTGACGTTTGACGCAAACGTGTCCTCGGGGTTGAACTGGGAGTTCAAGCCAGCCAAGACCGTTAACCCGAAGATCGGCGAGACGGTCCAGGTCGAATATACGGCGACCAACAGGTCGTCGACTGCCTCCACCGGCACGGCCGTGTTTAACGTGACGCCGATGGAAGCGGGTGCCTACTTCAACAAGGTGCAGTGCTTCTGCTTTACCGAGCAGACCTTGGAGCCGGGTCAATCGATCACCATGCCCGTGGTGTTCTTTGTTGATCCGGAAATCGCCAAGGCACCTGAAACGAAGAACATAAAAACGATTACCCTGTCCTACACCTTTTATCCGAGCGAGAAGGCCCAGCCGGTCGCCGCTCTGCCAAAGGGTGAGACGGTCGGGGAAGGGAAACTTTAAGAGGGTCGCCGGGTTTTCCGGCGTAGCAAGGCAATATCCGGGGATTCTGACATGGCCGACGCGCATCAGAAAAATCACGACTACCACATCATCGATCCGAGCCCGTGGCCTATCCTGGCTTCGCTCGGCGCATTCGTCCTGACTTTCGGCGGCGTTGGCTACATGCGCTACCTGAATGGTGGTGCGTTCAACATGTTCGGGATCAACTGGGCGACCCCCTGGGTCTTCTTCATTGGTCTCGCCATCGTCATCTACACGATGATCGGCTGGTGGTCGGACACCATCAAGGAAGGCAATTCCGGCGCCCATACGCGGGTCGTGTCGCTGCACCTTCGCTACGGCATGATCATGTTCATCGCTTCGGAAGTGATGTTCTTTGCCGCCTGGTTCTGGGCCTTCTTCGATGCAAGCCTTTACGCCAACGAAGCGATCCAGGCCTCGCGCACCGAATTCCTCGGCGGCCAATGGCCTCCGAAGGGCGTTGAAGTGCTTGATCCGTGGCACCTGCCGCTCTACAACACGGTTATCCTGCTGCTTTCGGGCACCTGCGTAACCTGGGCACACCACGCGCTGCTGCACAACGACCGCAAGGGCCTCGTCAACGGCCTGGCGCTCACAGTGGCACTCGGCATCCTGTTCTCGTTCGTCCAGGCCTATGAATACGCTCACGCTCCCTTCGAATTCTCGAACTCGATCTATGGCGCGACCTTCTTCATGGCGACCGGCTTCCACGGCTTCCACGTCCTGATCGGCACGATCTTCCTCCTCGTCTGCCTTATCCGGGCGATGGCCGGTGGCTTCACGCCGACCCGCCACTTCGGCTTCGAAGCCGCTGCCTGGTACTGGCACTTCGTTGACGTGGTCTGGCTGTTCCTGTTCTTCGCCATCTACATCTGGGGTGGCTGGGGCGCACCGGTCGCTCACTAAGAGCCAGGCATTTCATGAGGAGGGGCGGCGAAAGCCGCCCTTCTGCGTTTCAAGCGGGATTTGACCATGGCCACGACGCCGCAGCACGAAGAAATAAGCACCGGCCGGCCGCGCAGCACGGTACGTACCGTTGCAACGGTTGTCGGCATCCTCGTCACGCTGGCGGTCTTGCTGTCGCTCGGCACCTGGCAGGTGGAGCGCCTCCACTGGAAGGAGGCGCTGCTGGCCGATATTGCCGAGCGTCGCGCGGCAGACCCGGTCCCGTTGGCCGAGGTCGAGGCAATCGAGCGTGACGGCGGCGACATCGAATACCGACGGGTCTCGGTGACGGGGACCTTTGACCACGACAAGGAGCGGCACTTCTTCGCGACGTTCCAGGGCCAGACCGGCTTCTATGTTTACACCCCGATGACCTTGGCAGACGGGCGGGTGCTCTTCGTCAACCGCGGCTTCGTGCCCTATGAGATGAAGGACCGCTCGACGCGCGAGGCGGGCGAAGTGTCAGGCGTGCAGACCGTCACCGGTTTTGCCCGTACGCGGCTGGACGAGAAGCCCTCGGCCATCGTGCCGGATAATGACCTCGGGAAGAACATCTTCTACTGGAAGGATCTGTCGGCCATGGTGTCGACGACGGGGCTGGAGGCATCGCAGGTGCTGCCGTTCTTCGTTGATGTTGACGCCTCGGTGGAAAACGCCGGCGGCTGGCCACGTGGCGGCGTCACGCAGTTCGACCTGCCGAACAGCCACCTGCAATATGCCGTTACCTGGTATGGCCTGGCGGCAGCCTTGGTGGCGGTGGTCATCGGCATGTGGTTTCGCGGCCGGCGAAGCCAGGGCTGACATCGCCAAGGGTAACAGCGTAAGGGTAATGGTGCCGCGTTGAGGAGCAGGTTATGCTCGCCACCTCAATAGGGGGTGAGGCATGGCGATCCTGGCAACTTTCTTCGTGGCGTTGACAGCGCTTCTCCACCTCGGTTTCCTCGTCCTCGAGATGTTTTTCTGGACAAAGCCGTTTGGCCGCAAGACCTTCCGCATGTCGGCCGAGCAGGCGGCTGCGACAAAGGTGCTCGCTGCCAACCAGGGCCTCTACAACGGGTTCCTCGCCGCCGGCCTTGTCTGGTCGCTGCTGCATCCGGATCCCGCCATCGCCTATCAGTTGAAACTCTTCTTCCTTGTGTGCGTGATTGTAGCCGCTATATATGGCGCATGGTCGGTCAAGCCGCGCATCCTGCTTGTTCAGGGCGGTCCCGCCATGATCGCTCTTGTCCTGACCCTTCTGGCGTTCTGATTGATGGCATTTCCCGTTTCCGACAAAAGCCCGCTGACGATCCGTCTCTGTGGCCCGCGTGGCTTCTGCGCCGGCGTCGACCGCGCGATCCAGATCGTCGTGCTGGCGCTGAAGGCCTATGGCGCGCCGGTTTATGTGCGCCACGAGATCGTCCACAACCGCTATGTGGTGGAGGGGCTGGAAGCCAAGGGTGCGATCTTCATCGAGGAACTTAACGAGATCCCGGAAGAACATCGCCAGCAACCGGTAGTCTTCTCCGCCCACGGTGTGCCGAAGTCGGTTCCGGAAGATGCGCAGGCGCGTAATCTGTTTTACCTCGACGCCACATGCCCGTTGGTTTCGAAGGTCCACAAGCAGGCCATGCGCCACCAGCGGCTCGGCCGCCATGTGGTGCTCATCGGCCATGCCGGCCATCCGGAAGTGATCGGCACCATGGGGCAACTGCCGCCGGGCTCCGTATCGCTCGTCGATACCATCGCCGATGCGGAAGCCTATATGCCGCCTGACCCTGACAATCTCGGTTACGTGACCCAGACGACGCTTTCGGTGGATGATACGGCTGGCGTGATCGCCAAGCTTCAGGAGCGCTTTCCGAACCTGATGGCACCGGCGGCCGATTCCATTTGTTACGCGACCACCAACCGGCAGGTGGCGGTGAAGGAAGCAGCCCCCGGCTGTGACCTTTTCCTCGTGGTCGGCGCACCGAATTCCTCGAACTCGAAGCGGCTGGTGGAAGTCGCGCTGCGGGCCGGCGCCAAGCGCTCGCTGCTGGTGCAGCGCGCGGCCGAACTGAACTGGGACGAGATCGGCCCGGTCCGTACGCTCGGCATCTCCGCCGGAGCGTCTGCGCCGGAAGTCATCGTCGATGAGATCATCGCGGCGTTCAAGGAACGCTTCGATGCGCAGATCGAGCTTGCGATCACCGCCGAGGAAACCGAAAACTTCCTCGTCAACCGCGAGCTGCGCGACGTTCCTCTGACGCACGAAGACATGGAATGGGTCAACGGCCGCAAGAGCGTCCCAGCCTGACCTGACTGATCCTGTGAATCACGCCTCCGATCTGCGGTCTTCGGCCCTAGCGGAGGCGATGGCGAGCGGTTAGGAAGAGGCGGAGTGCCGCGTCTGCGGCTGACACATCGCGGGATAGATCTTGGCCGTTTACACTGACATTACCGAAGACGACCTGAAGCGTTTTCTGACCGAATATGACGTCGGCGAACTGACCTCCTACAAGGGCATCGCCGAAGGGGTCGAGAACTCGAACTTCCTGCTCCACACCACGCGAGATCCGTTGATCCTGACGCTTTATGAAAAGCGCGTGGAGAAGGCAGATCTGCCGTTCTTCCTTGGCCTGATGCAGCATCTTTCCGCCAAGGGGCTGTCCTGCCCGCTGCCTCTGCCGCGCCGCGACGGGCAGTTGCTCGGCGAGCTTTCCGGCCGCCCGGCCGCATTGATCTCCTTTTTGGAGGGCATGTGGCTGCGCAAGCCCGAGGCTCGGCATTGCCGCGAGGTCGGACGCGCACTCGCTGAAATGCATCTGGCGGGCGAGGGCTTCGAGATCGTCCGCCCTAACGCGCTGTCGCTCGAGGGTTGGAAAACGCTCTGGGCCAAGTCTGCCGATCGCGCCGACGAGGTGGAAACGGGGCTGCAGGACGAGGTGACCGCGGAACTCGAATATCTCGAGGCTCATTGGCCGAAGGATCTTCCGGCCGGCGTCATCCATGCGGATCTTTTCCAGGACAACGTCTTTTTCCTCGGCGACAACCTTTCGGGCCTGATCGACTTCTATTTCGCCTGCAATGACCTGCTGGCTTACGATGTGGCGATCTGCCTCAACGCCTGGTGCTTCGAGAAGGATGGCTCCTATAACGTGACCAAGGGAAGCGCGATGCTGGACGGCTACGCGAGCGTCCGGCCGCTTTCCCCGGATGAAGTCGCAGCACTCCCGGTTCTCGCAAGGGGTTCGGCGCTGCGGTTCTTCCTGACCCGCCTTTACGACTGGCTGACAACGCCGGCCGGCGCGCTTGTCGTGAAGAAGGACCCGCTCGAATATCTGCGCAAGCTGCGGTTCCACCGCCAGGTACGTTCCGCCACTGAATATGGATTGTCTGCATGAAACAGGTCGAAATCTTCACCGATGGCGCCTGCTCGGGCAATCCCGGTCCCGGTGGCTGGGGTGCGATCCTGCGCTACGGGGAGACCGAGAAAGAGTTGTTCGGCGGCGAGGCGGAAACCACCAATAACCAGATGGAGTTGATGGCGGCCATCCAGGCGCTCAATGCGCTGAAGACGCCCTGCGAAGTCGAGCTTTACACCGACAGTTCCTACGTCAAGGACGGCATTACCAAGTGGATCTTTGGCTGGAAGAAGAAGGGCTGGAAGACCGCTGACAACAAGCCGGTGAAGAATGTCGAGCTCTGGCAGCAGTTGGAAGAAGCGCGCAACCGCCACAAGGTGACGCTCCATTGGGTCAAGGGTCATGCCGGCCACCCTGAAAACGAACGTGCCGATGAACTGGCGCGGCTCGGCATGGCGCCGTTCAAGAAGAAGTAGCGGGATCGCCATCTAGCAGCTTGCGTGACGGCGGCTTGCACTTCGCAGCTGTGGCGCTAGTTTCTGCGTGTCGATCGAGAGAGGGTTGGGAGGTCACATGATCCTGCATTGCGTCTTCGCACGGTTCAAGTCGTCGCTGCAGGCTGCCGACAAGCAGTCGCTCTATGACGCGATCGTCGCCCTCAAGGAGGTCACGCCCGGCATCCTCGACATCAAATACGGTCCGAACATCTCCCGCGAAGGCCTGGACGGCGGTTTCCGCGATGGCTTCATCGTCACCTTCGACAGCCCAGAGTCGCGTGACGCCTATCTCGTCCACCCTGATCACCTTGCGGTTGGCGAACGGATCGTTGCCTCCGCCGATGGTGGCGTTTCCGGTCTTCTGGTGTTCGACCTGGAGATATGAAAAGAGCGCCCGCAGGCGCTCTCAAATCAACACTGCAGAGACGTCAGAGCGCTTCAAGCATAGCTGCGGCGCCGGAAACCGTTGCCTGGCCCGGGCTTTCCTCGACGTTTAGCGACTTCACCACGCCGTTTTCGACCAGCATGGAATAACGCTTGGAGCGCACGCCGAGCCCGCCGCCGGAAAGGTCGGCATCCAGGCCGAGAGCCTTGGTGAAGGCACCGTCCCAGTCGGCGAGGAAGTGGATCTTGCCCATGCCGCCGGTATGCTGCGCCCAGGCCCCCATCACGTGCCAGTCGTTTACGGCAACAACGGCAATGTCATCGATTCCCTTGGCAAGAAACGCATCGCGGTTTTCCAGGAAGCCCGGCAGGTGGTTCAGCGTGCAGGTCGGCGTGAACGCGCCCGGCACGGCAAAGAGAATGACCTTCTTGCCGTCGAAGAGCTGCGACGTGGTGATCTCGACCGGGCCGTCGGCGGTCTTTTCTTTGAAGGTGGCGGCAGGCAGTTTGTCGCCGACTGCAATCGTCATCAGGCTCTCCTCGGTTGTGCGGACGCGGTATCGGTCCGGCAGGGTGAGGGGACTATAATGCGGCTCCCATGCAAGGCAAGCTGGCTTAGCGGAAGCTGAGCGAGCTTTCCATGGCGCGCTTGCCGGCAATCACCAGCACGCCCCATTGCTTGCCCTTGATGTCGTAGTTCTTGGGCAGCTTGCCGACCGGCATGTCGAGCGAATAGCTGTCGCCGTCCTGGGTGGCGTTCTGACCATCAAACAGCACATGCCCTTCCGGTCCCGTCACGATCACCTGCGGCGGCGTGGTCGAACCCGGCGGCAACTTGAGCTTCAGCGACAGCACGTCGTTGTTCTCGCTGATGGAATGGTCGGCGACTGCGAACTCGTCGGACGGCGCTTCAGGGATCTTGGACGCGGCGGCGTTGAGGATCATCGCTTCCTGCACCGGCGTGCCGCCCACGGCCTCAAGCTTCAGCGTAAAATCCGCCTGGAACGGAATGCAGATATTGCGGCAGAGGCCGACGAATGCCGACGCCGTCAGGTCCAGGGGCTGGCCGGGTTGGCGCACCTTGAGCTCGAACGGCAGCGATACCGGATGGTCGTAGCCAAGATCGCGAAGCTCGCCATTGTCGATCCGCTTCGGAACCGGGTAGGAGACACGCGTCAGTGTCGCACCATCCGCCTCGGGCAGCATGATCTGCGGCGGAATGCCCGCATCACCCGGCTCACGCCAATAGGTGATCCAGCCGGGCCGCGGCTCGATCTGCAACGCGCCGCGCACTGTCCCGTCGGGCTCCGGCGGCATGGCGACGATGCGCATCCGCCCGCCTTCATTGGTGGCCCAGGGTGAAATTTCCGCATGGCAAACGCCGGCCAAGCCAAGAGAACCGGCGACGAGGGCGGCGGGCGCCAGTTTCATGAGGTTTTTCAACCAGGAGTGCGTCATTGCGTTGCATGTAACGCAAGAGGCAGGCCGAGGCGAGTCACGACGCAACCATCGCAATCATATTCCGTTGATTGGATATGTCGGGTGCCCCATGTCCATTATCGTTTTTTGATATAAGCTTGATGAATAAAGAGTAGAGGCAGCGAGCGTGGCCGGAGGCAGTATGGTTTTGTCGACCCTCAAGCACGATAGGGAGCGCGGCTTCCTGGACGGCCAGTTCCTCATTGCCATGCCCGGCATGCAGGACGGCAATTTTGCGCGCGCAGTGGTCTATATCTGCGCCCATTCCGATGCCGGCGCGATGGGCTTCATCATCAATCGCGCCCAGGAAATCTCCTTTACGGACGTCCTCCTGCACCTGAAGCTCATGGAGGAGGCAGACACGATCATGCTGCCTCAGCCAACCCGCGACATTCCGATCCTTGCCGGTGGTCCGGTGGAAACCGGTCGTGGCTTCGTGCTTCATTCGGATGACTTCACCAGCGAGTCCTCCGTGCCGGTGAGCGAGGATATTTCATTAACGGCAACGCTGGATGTCATCCGCGCTATCTGCGACGGGCGTGGCCCGGCACGCGCGACCATGCTGCTCGGTTATGCCGGATGGGGCCCCGGACAGCTGGAGATGGAAATTGCCGCCAATGGCTGGCTCAACTGCCCGTCGACGGATGAGCTGATTTTCGACACTGCTCTCGAGGAGAAATACGAGCGGGCGCTGGCTCTCCTTGGCGTCAGCCCGGAGATGCTCTCCAGTGAAGCTGGCCACGCCTGACGCGACCCAACGCTTATTTCGACAAGAGCGGAACGAAGACTCCGGACCCGCGTTCTCTTCTGGCAAGGCGCGAGAAAGCGCCGCAAAAATGAGGAGTTACGTTATGGGAAGCACCAGCGACAAGATGTCCGGGAAGGCCAATGAACTGGCTGGCAAGGTCAAGCAGGCTGCAGGCGACATGACCGACGACCACAGCCTGAAGGCAAAGGGTGCCGGCCAGGAAGCCAAGGGTCACGCACAGCAGGCCAAGGGCAATCTGAAGCAGGCCGCCAAGGATGTTGTAGACCGCGCCTAACGGTCACAACTGCATTCTCTTTCAAAAACCTGTTCCGGTTCGGCTGGAGCAGGTTTTCTGTATGGGCAAGCCAGAATGGATCTCACCGATGCGCCTCTACGACTGTGATCATTGCGGCCAACCGATCTTTTTCGACAACCGCTCCTGCGTGAACTGCGGTCATCGGCTTGCCTTCGTTCCCGAACAGCTTGCCATGCATGCGCTGGAACAGGAGGACGGGGCGGAGGGCACATGGCATCTCATCGCCAAGCCGGAGCACAAGGTGCGGCTTTGCGCAAACGCGGCCATGGACGTCTGCAACTGGACGGTTCTTGCCGATGATCCGAACCCGTTCTGCCCAGCCTGCCGCCACAATCGCCTCGTGCCCGATGCATCGACGGAGGAGGGGCTCAGTCAGTGGCGGCGCATCAGCCAGGCGCAGCGGCATCTCTTTTATTCCCTGATGCGCTGGAACCTGCCGCGCACCAACCGGGAAGAGGATCCGGAAGGCGGCCTGGTGTTCGATTTCCTCGTCGACGAGGTCAAGGAGGATGGCTCGGTCGTGCCCGCGATGACAGGCTACGAAGACGGCCTCATTGCCATTCGTGCGGCCGAAGCCGATGACCTGACGCGCGAGCAGGTTCGGGTCTCGATGAACGAGCCGTACCGCACGATGCTCGGGCACTTCCGGCACGAGACCGGACATTACATCTGGGACAAGCTGGTGCGCGACGGCGGCAAGATCGAAGAATTCCGCGCCGTCTTCGGCGACGAGCAGGCTGATTACGGTGAGGCGCTACGGCGCAACTATGAAGAAGGCCCGCCGCCGGAGTGGCAGCAGTTCCATATCAGCACCTATGCCAGCACCCATCCCTGGGAAGATTTCGCCGAAAGCTTCGCGCACTATCTCCACATCGTTGATACACTGGAGACGGCGCGCGCCTACGGCATGTCGATCGAGCCGCGCCGGCATGAGGAGCTTGCCGCCGAGGTCGCCTTCAACCCGTATAATGCAAAGAGCGCCGAGCAGCTTGTCTCGGCCTGGATCCCGTTCAGCGTGGCGATCAACAGCCTGCACCGGTCCATGGGTGTCCCGGACCTTTATCCCTTCATCCTGACGCCGGCGGTGGTGGAGAAGCTTGAGTTCATCCACCAACTGATCCATTCGGCGCATCAGGCGCCGGGAGCGGTCACGCCCGCTTCGTCAGCGGAAAGCGCTCCTTCAGGAGCTTGATGACTGCATCGGCCGGGGCGGGCGGGCCGAACAGGAAGCTCTGGCCGAAATGGCAACCCATTTTGGCGAGATCTGCCGCATCGTCGTCGGTCTCGATGCCCTCCGCCACCACGGTCATGTCGAGCGCGCGGGCCATGGCGATGACCGAGCGCAGCAGGATCGTGCGCTTTTCCGCACCGCCGCCGACCAGTTCCTTGTCGAGCTTGATCGTATCGAACGGGAACTGCGTGAGGCAGGCGAGCGATGAGTAGCCGGTGCCGAAATCGTCGAGCGCAAGGCTCAAGCCCGTTTCCTTCAGCTTTCCAAGAACAAGCCGCGCCTGTTCCGGGTTTTCCATCATCAGGGATTCAGTCAGTTCCAGCTTCAACTGGTGCGGGTCGATCTGCGTCTTCTGCAGCAGCGTTCGCACGTCATTGTAGAGATCGGCGTTGAGAAGCTGGGCGCTCGAGAGATTGACCGATACGAAGACGGGAAGATCACCCGTCTGCCGCTGCCAGTTCATCAGGTCGGTTGCGGCCCGGTCCATGGCAAACAGCCCGAGCGGTCCGATGAGATCAGAAGTTTCCGCGATGGGGATAAATTCCGATGGCGGAATTGGCCCGCGCTTCGGGTGGTCCCAGCGCATCAGTGCTTCGAAGCCGGCGATCTCGCCGTCCTTCAGCCGGATGATTGGCTGGTAGGCGAGCGACAGTTCCTTGCGCTCGATGGCGCGGCGAAGATCGGTCTCGATCTGCAGCTTGTCGGTTCCGGCGGAGCGGAAGGCAGGGCGGAAAGGTTCGACTCGATTGCCGCCGCTGCGCTTGGCGCGATACATGGCAAGTTCCGCATCGGCCAGCATGCCGACAGCGCTTTCCTGCTGGTCCACCCAGGAGGCAAGGCCGATCGAGGCGGTAAGGATGATCTCGCGGTTGGCGAAATTGATCGGCACCATGATCGCCTTGGAGACGGCGTCGGCGAACTCCGCAACCTTGGCTGGATCGCGTTCCGAAACCAGGATCAGGCCGAATTGGTCGCCGGCGAGCCGCGCAAGCGTATCCTGCGGCTTCAGCAGGCGGCGCAGGCGCCGCGTCAGCGCGATGAGGATATTGTCGCCGGCAGCAATGCCGAGGCTGTCGTTCACCTGCTTGTAGCGGTCGATATCGACCGACATCACCGTCGGGCGAACGGTCTCGCCACCCGGTGCGAGGGCCAGCACGGCCTGCAGACGGTCAAGGAAAAGCTGGCGGTTCGGCAGGCCGGTGAGGTTGTCGTGCAGGGCATCCTGCAGCAGCCGCTCGACGGAATTCTTCTGTTCGGTCACGTCAACGATGGTGCCGACGCAGCGAATGATTTCGCCGTTCGAGCCAAGCACCGGACGCGCGCGAATCTGCAGCCAGTGGAAATGACCATCCTCGGCACGCACCCGGAATTCGTGGTGCAGGCGGCCGCGGCGATGCTCAAGCAACACGTCGAGCGTCGCCCGGAAACGGTCCCGGTCATCCGGATGCAGCCGCGGCACCCAGTTGCGTACCGCGCCGTCCATGGAGCCTGGCGCAAGGCCGAGCCGTAGCGAGATATCCGGTGTGGTGACGACGCGGTCGCGCGCCACGTCCCAATCCCAGACCGTGTCGCCGCTGCCGGTCAGCGCCAGCGATTGCCGCTCGAGATCCGAGAACAGCCCCTGCTGGTAGGCGCCGCCGGCAAAGGCATGCTGCATGACGGTGAAGCCGATCAGGAGCACGATCAGCACGAGGCCACCGCCGAGCGCCGGCTGGATGATGTCGTTGTCGAGCTTGCCCATCACGGTCAGCCAGCCGCCGAACAGCCACACCAGGATCAGTGCCCAGGTCGGCACGAGCAGGATCGCCCGATCGTAGCGGTTGAAGCCGAGATAGATGATGAGCAGGATGCCCGCCGTACCCGTCAGCGCAAAGGAGATGCGCGCGATGCCGGAGGCGACGGACGGATCATAAACCGCGACACCGCCAAGCAGCACCAGCCCGACGATCCAGGCGAGCGTCGCGTAACCAAGGTGCACGTGCCAGCGGTTGAGGTTCAGGTAGGTGAAGAGGAAGATCACCAATGAGGAGGCGAGCGCCACTTCCGCGCCCGCCCGCCAGATGCGCTGGTCGCTCGAGGTGATGGTGATGAGCTTGTCGAGGAAACCGAAATCGACGCAGATATAGGCGAGCACCGCCCAGGCGAGCGCCGCCGCGGCCGGCAGCATCGAGGTGCCCTTGACCACGAAAAGGATGGTCAGGAACACGGCAAGCAAGCCGGCGATGCCGAGCACGATGCCGCGATAAAGCGTAAAGGCGTTGACCGTGTCCTTGTAGGCGTCCGGCTGCCAGAGATAGATCTGCGGCAGTGACGGCGACGTGAGTTCGGCAACAAAGGTAATGGTCGCGCCGGGATTGAGCGTGATGCTGAAGACGTCGGCATCCGGGCTCGGCTCGCGGTCCAGCGCGAAACCTTCCGACGGCGTGATCGAGATGATGCGCTGCGACCCGAGGTCCGGCCAGAACATCTTGGAGTTCACCAGCCGAAAATGCGGCGCGACAATCACCCGTTCCAGCTGTTCTTCGGAGACGTTGGAGAGCGCAAAAACGGCCCAGTCGCCCTGGTGGCCAGGCGAGCTTGCGCGCACTTCGATACGCCGGCGAATGCCGTCCGAACCGGCGGCGGTCGAGACCTGAAAGGCCTCGCCCTGGTTGGTGTAGATGTCGGTGGTGCGGGTAAGATCGAGCGCCGTGTCGTCCCGGGAGATTTTAACCGGCTCTGCGGCCGATGTGCTCGAAGGTGCGAGCAGCGCAATCAACGGCAAAAGAATGACGACGATCGCTGGAAACAGGCGAACCAGCGATGCAAGGCGGGATCTGCGCATGGTCATGGCTTTTGGAGCTTCCTCGGATCACCGTCTTCGGACAAGCGGGAGAACATCACGTGATCGCGCCATTCGCCATTGATTTTGAGGTATTTGCGCAAAAGACCTTCCCGTTCGAAGCCGGCCTTCTCGAGAAGCCGGATGCTTTTCCAGTTTTCCGGAATACAGGCTGCCTCGATCCGGTGCAACTGAAGTCCGGTATAGATGTAGGGGATAGCCACCTGCAATGCGGCCAACATATGGCCCTGACCGGCATATCGCTCGCCCATCCAGTATCCGATCATGCAACTCTGTGCAGCACCGCGGCGGATGTAGCCGATCGTCAGTCCCCCAACGAGGATCTCATCCTCTCGCCGGAAGACAAGAAGCGGTACGGCGAGCCCGGAGGAATATTCCTGGCCGCTGCGCACGACACGGGCGCGAAAGGCGCTTTCGGTCAGCTCGTCACTGCGCCAGATCGGCTCCCACGGCTGCAGGAAGTTGCGGCTTTCGGAGCGCAGCCGCTGCCACTGCTTGTAGTCGCCATAACGGGGGAGGCGGAGCAGATGGTTTTCGCCAAGAAGCTCGGGCGTTTCCGGCTGTCGCGAAAGAAACCGAAACACCGACTTCGACATTCTGCTGCGCTCCGGGCAGGTGTTGCCGGATTAACCGGCAGCCTTCTTGGTCTCGATGCCCGGCGAAGACAGCGCTGCGGTAATCTCCGCCAATGGCGCCAGTTGTTCGATCGGACCGACCGCTGACAATGTCGGAACTGTATCGAAAAACAGCCGTCCGGCAAGGTCCGTCAGGCGCTCGGTGGTGAGCCCTGCGAGCCGCTCCATCATCTCGTCATTGGGGATCGGGCGGCCATAGAGCATCATCTGCCGGGCGATCTGTCCGGCGCGTGCGGCCGGGCTTTCCTGTCCCATCAGAAGCTGGGCGCGGATCTGGGCGCGGGCCCGGTCGATTTCCTGCTGGTGCACCGTTTCCGAGCACTTGCGCAGTTCATCGAGGATCACCGGCACGAGTTTCGGAAGGTCATCGGCGCCGGTCGCGGCATGGATGCCGAAGATGCCCGTATCGGAGAAACCCCAGTGGAAAGCGTAAACCGAGTAGCAGAGGCCACGGTTTTCGCGCACTTCCTGGAAGAGGCGCGAGGACATGCCGCCGCCCAGGATGTTCGCCAGAAGCTGCGAACAATAGAAGTCGCGCATGTGGTAGGCCTTGCCCTCAAAGCCGATCAGCACCTGCGCATCCATGAGGTCGCGGACCTCGCGGACCTCGCCGCCGACATAACGGGCGACATCAAGGACCGGCTGGGCGCTCGGCTTGGTCGGCAGCTTGGCGAACCGCGTTTCCACCTGCTTCACGAAAGCATCGTGATCAACGGCGCCGGCGGCCACCACGAACATGCGGTCGGTGGTGTAGTTGCGGGACAGGTAGTTGCGGATCTGGTTCGGCGTGAAGCTCTTCACAGTTTCCGGCGTTCCCAGAATCGGGCGCCCGAGCGTCTGGTCGCGGTAGGCGACCTCGGAGAAGCGGTCGAAGATCACGTCGTCCGGCGTGTCGTTTGCCGCGCCGATTTCCTGCAGGATCACGTGTTTTTCGCGGCGCAGTTCCTCCTCGTCGAATTCCGACTCGGTGAGGATGTCGGCCAGGATATCGACGGCCAGCGGCACATGGTCTTTCAGGACGCGGGCATAATAGGAAGTGGTTTCGGTCGAGGTGGCGGCGTTGAGTTCGCCGCCGACGTTTTCGATCTCTTCGGCGATGTCGCGGGCGCTTCGGCGACTGGTGCCCTTGAAGGCCATGTGTTCCAGAAGATGGGCGATGCCGTGCTCATCTTCCGTCTCGTTGCGCGATCCCGACTTGATCCAGACACCCAGCGCGACGCTCTCCAGATGCGGCATGTTTTCGGTGACGACAGTCAGGCCGGAGGCGAGCCGAGTGATTTCTACAGTCATATCTTTTCTTTCCGGCGCCGCCGATACTTAGCACTCAAGCGCGGGCATGCTGGTCGATGAAGGACTCGACGGCCTTAAGCTCAGGCTCCAAGATATCGAAGCGCTCCTCCCTTTGCATAAGATCAGCAAGCCATGATGGAAGGGGTGGATCAATTCCGCAAGCGGATTTTACCGCGGCCGGGAATTTGGCCGGATGCGCGGTAGCAAGCGTCACCATCGGGCTCAGCGGGCGGGCGTTCTTCTGCGCCACGAAGACACCGGTGGCCGTATGGGGGTCGAGAAGGTAGCCGGTGGCGTCGAGCGTTTCGCGAATGGTCGCGGCAACTTGGCGTTCGGTGGCGCGGCCGGCGCGGAACTCGCGCTTGATCGCCTTCAGCGTGTCCGGCTTGATCTCGAAGGCGCCAGACTGTTTCAGGCTCGCCATGGACGAGCGCACGGCGGCGGCATCGCGACCGTAGGATTCAAACAGCAGGCGTTCGAAGTTGGACGAGATCTGGATGTCCATGGAGGGCGAAGTCGTCGCCTTGACGCCCTTCATCTCGTAACGGCCGGTCTTCAGCGTGCGCGCCAGGATGTCGTTGTCGTTGGTGGCAATCACCAGCCGGTCGATCGGCAGGCCCATTTTCTTCGCCACATAGCCAGCGAAGATGTCGCCGAAATTGCCGGTCGGCACGGTGAAGGAGACCTTGCGGTCCGGTGCGCCGAGCGCCACGGCCGAGGTGAAGTAATAGACCACCTGCGCCATGATGCGCGCCCAGTTGATGGAGTTGACGCCCGACAGGCTGACGCGCTCGCGGAAGGCGACGTCGTTGAACATCTCCTTTACGAGGTTCTGGCAGTCGTCGAAATTACCCTCGATGGCGAGCGCATGGACGTTGCCGGCCTTCGAGGTCGTCATCTGGCGCTGCTGGACAGGGGACACCTTGCCATGCGGGAAAAGGATGAAGATGTCGGTGCGCTCGCGGCCCGCGAAGGCATCGATCGCCGCGCCACCGGTATCGCCCGAGGTGGCCCCGACGATGGTTGCCCGTTCGCCGCGCTCGGCAAGCACGTAGTCCATCAGCCGCGCAAGCAACTGCATGGCAACGTCCTTGAACGCCAGCGTCGTGCCATGGAAGAGCTCAAGCACGAAGTCGTTCGGCCCGACCTGCACGAGCGGCGCCACGGCCGGGTGCCGGAAGGTGGCATAGGCTTCGCTGATCATGTCCTTGAGCTTGTCGTCGGGGATCTCGCCGTCCACGAAATGCTTCAGGACTTCAAAAGCGACGTCCTGGTACGACTTGCCGCGGAAGCCGCGGATCTCCTTCTTCGAGAGGGTCGGCCATTCACGAGGCACATAAAGACCGCCGTCCCGGGCAAGGCCCGCCAGAAGCGCATCACGAAATCCGAGGGCTGGAGCTTCGCCCCGGGTAGAAATGTAGTCCACGACCTTCAATCCCCAATCGATTTTTATTCGCGCCGCTGATATAGACCATCGAAATGGGCGGTGAAAGACCGGATTATGACGCTCCGGTTCGCCAAGAACCATGACCGTATCGAAGGTCATCACTGGGATGGAAGAGGGTTGAGTAGCGTGTCTGGCAAGTTTTCGCGTGGTCTTCTGGCGGTTTCCCTGGTAGCGGCTCTTGCAGGCTGCAACTCTTCTTCCCCAACCGAAGGTCTTGCCCCCACGGCCCAGGCATCCGCCCAGCCGGCCGCAACCCCCGTTGTCCAGGCCTATTGCCCGCAGGTCGTCATGCTTGAGCAGACGGCGATCTACCAGGCTTATGCCCGCGGTGGCGAAAAGACCCCGGAAAAGCTTCTCTACCAGGCCTCGCTCGTCGATGCGACGCGCCAGTGCACGGCAAACGAAACCACCATGACGATCAACGTGGTCGCGCAGGGCCGTCTCGTGCAGGGCCCGGCTGGATCACCCGGTCCCGTGACGCTGCCGGTCCTGGTCGAAGTGCTGGATGGCGACACCGTCGTTTCCTCCCAGAAGGTTGCCTTCCCGGTGGATATTCCAGCCGGTGCCACGCAGTTCATCTTCAACAAGCCGGACGTGCAGATCCCGAACAGCCAGGGTGGCGCCTCGCGCTTCACCCGCGTTCGCCTTGGCTTCGACACCGGCACCACGACCAAGCGCCCGAACCGCCGCGGCTGATGGTTGGCTTGACGCCGCATTAACGCGCGGCGTTAAAGCCTGATTAACCATAAATTCCTACCCTGACGAATATATCGCGGAGGGCTTCGAGCCCTCGGCGTCTTCTGACGTTAGGGAATGAAGCAATGGCTGAGGCGAAGGAATCGGGCGCGAGACCACGGCTGCGCCTTTATTCCGCGCTCCTGTCGCTCGCTGTCCTTCCTCCCTTGACGGCCGTGGCGCAATCCACTTGGACCGGCGCCGGCGGCAGTGATTTTTCCGATGGCACCAACTGGGATACTGCCCCGGCGGCGCCCGGCGCCGGTGATGCCGCGGTCATTCCGTCCGGTACGCCCATCGCCGGCAGCAGCGCCGAAGTGCGCACGCTTGATGTCTCCGGCGGCACGCTGAAGGTTGATGCAGACCTGACCGTCTCGGATGGCACCCAGATCTCCGGCACGGGCCGCGTCGAGGTTTCGACCGGTGGCGAATTGAACTCCAATGTCGGCTTGACGGGCGGTTATCTTGGCGTCTCCGGCACGTTGACTGGCGATGTGAACGGCTCCGGCGGCACCTTCATCAACGATGGCACTGTCGACGGCCAGGCCGGGATCAACGGCGGCACCCTCACCAACAACGGGACGCTCCGGGATCTCGGCATCACGTCGGGCGGCATCGTCACCAACAATGCGACGGCCACCGTGACGGGTACGACCGGTGTCGAGAACGGATCCCTGACCAACAACGGTGCGCTGAATGCCATCGATGTCGGCTCCGCCGGCATCTTCACCAACAACAGCGGCGCATCTGCCGGCGCCGTGACGAATGCAGGGACGGCATCCAACGCCGGCAGCGTCTCCTCGCTCAACAATACCAGCGGTTCATTCACCAACGGCTCGGGCGGGACCATCACCGGCAACACGACTGTCGCCGGTGGCACGGTCACCAACAACTTCTTGGTGACGGATGTCGACGTCGCGGAAGCCGCCGCCTTCATCAACAATGCGGGTGCAACTGCCGGAGCGGTCACCAATGCCGGGACAAGCTCGAACGGCGGCACGATCGCCTCGCTCGATAATACCGGCGGATCGTTCACCAACAACAACGGCGGTACCCTCACGGGCACGACCACGGTCACGGGGGGCACGGTCACCAACAACTTCGTAGTGACGGATGTCGACGTTGCGGAGGCCGCTGAATTCGTCAACAATCTCGGCGCGACGGCCAGTGTCGTCACCAATGCCGGCACCGCCTCGAATGCCGGGACGGTCGCGGCACTGACGAATACCGGTGGCACCTTCAGCAACAATGCGGGCGGCACCATCACCGGAACCACCACCGTCACCGGCGGCACGGTGACGAACAATTCGGCGATGGCGGACGTGGACGTCGCGGCAGGCGGCACCTTCGTTAACAATTCCGCCGGTAACGCCGGTGCCGTGAGCAATGCCGGTGCGGGCTCGAACGACGGGACAATGGCCTCACTCACCATTACGGGCGGCGGTTTTGCCAACACTGGCACGATTACGGGCGCAGCCACCGTAACAGGCGGCACGCTGGTGAACGACGGCACGGTCTCGGGCACGGTCGCGATCTATACCGGCGGCATCCTGGCGGGCACGGGGTCCACCGGCGGGCTGACCGTCGGGGCAGGGGGCGTCGTTTCGCCGGGACCGGGTTTCGCGACGATCAGCGTTACCGGTGACGTCACCTTCGAGGCTGACTCCACCTACCGCGCCGATATCGATCCTTCGGGTCTCTCCGATCGCATTGACGCAACCGGCGCCGTGACCATCGACGGTGGCACGCTCCAAATCCTCGCCGCAAGCGGCAGCTACGCGCCGACCACGATCTACACTCTGCTGACCGGCAGCAGCGTTTCTGGCGAATTTGACGCGGTGACGACTGATCTCGCCTTCCTGTCTCCCACGGTGACCTATGGGGCAGGCGACGTTTCGCTCGAAATCGAGCGCAATAGTGTCGCCTTTGCCGATGTCGCCGATACCGCCAATGGCCGCTCCACCGCCGCTGCAGTCGAGGCGCTGGACCCTGCCAATCCGCTGTTCAGTTCGATCCTGCCGCTCGACGCCGGCACCGCCCGTACGGCCTTCAGCCAGCTCAGCGGCGAGACCCATGCATCACTGAAGAGCGCGCTGTTCCAGGATAGCCGCTTCCTGCGCGGCACGATCATCGACCGCGCTACCGGTGCTGCGCCAACAGTTGAACTTGGCGGTGGCAGCCTGTGGTTCGCGACTTTCGGCGCCACCTCCCGTTTCGGGAGCGACGGCAATGCCTCTGGCTTTACCGGCCGGACCGGTGGCTTGGTGGCAGGTGCGGATGGCGAAGTTGTTGATCGTCTTCGACTTGGCGGTCTCTTGGGCTACAGCCAAACTTGGGCAGGGCGCGAGGCAGATGTCGAGAGCTACCATGCCGGCCTCTACGCCGTTGCCGACTGGCAGCCGCTGACCTTCACAGGCGGCGCGCTTTATGCCTGGAATCAGGTCTCGACGGACCGCTCCATCGATTTCGGTAACTTCTCCGATCGCCTGAAGGCCAATTACGACAGCCGCACGGCGCAGGTGTTTGGCGATCTCGCCTGGACCGTACCGGCTGGCGATGTCGTGCTGCAGCCCTTTGCCAATCTCGCTTATATCCACCTCGATACCGACCGCTTTACCGAAAGCGGTGGCGCAGCGGCCTTGACCGGACGGGGCGGCAGCGAGGGGATTGGCCTTGCGACGCTTGGCCTGCGCTGGTCGGCTGATATTCCGGGTGAACTTCCGGCGACCTTCTCCGGCATGTTCGGATGGCGCCGTGGCGTCGGTGACCTGGCGCCATCAACGGCGCTAGCCTTCGCAGGCGCAAGCCCGTTCATGATCGAAGGCGTGACCCTGGCGCGCGACAGCGCCGTCGTTGAGGCGGGCGTCAGCGCGCAATTGTCGAGAACCGCACGATTGAAGTTCACCTATAGCGGCGAGTTCGCCGGCGATCTCGCCGTTCATGCGCTCAAGGCCAATTTCAGCGTCGATTTCTGACCGCGGTCAGAGCGCGCCTTCCCATTCCACCAGCGCGGAAACCACCGCCGGCAGGTCGCTCATGCGCGAAATCACGGTTTCGGCGCCGGCATCGGTCAGCCGGTCGGCATGGCTGGGATAGGTATGTGACGCGCCGGTAAAGCCGACGACGCGCATGCCGGCCGCCCTTGCACCATGGATGCCGTGCACCGAATCCTCGACCACCAGGCACTTGTCCGGTGACACGCCGAACTGCTTTGCACCATGCAGGAAGATGTCCGGCTTCGGTTTCACGCGATCGGCGCCGAGATCCTTGGCGGAAAACACATGCGGCGCGAAATATGGCTTCAAGCCGACCTTTTCCAGCATCATGTCGAGGCGGTGCGAGCTTGAGTTCGAGCAGATGCAGCGCGGGGTGGTGAGCCGCGACAGCGCGAACTTGACGCCGTCAATGATCTTCACGTCTCGCGCCAGCCTTGCGTCGAGCAGCTTTTCCGACTTGTCCAGCAGCGAGGCCGACAGCGGGATGTTCGCTTCCTTTTCCACCTGCAGCAGGATGTTCTTCCAGGTCATGCCGGCAAAGCGCTCGCCCATTTCCTCGACGCTGATCGGATAACCCGCCTCCGTCAGCAGCCGGGATTCGACCTGGGCCGCAATGATTTCGGAATCGACGAGCACGCCGTCACAGTCGAAGATGATGAGGTCGAAACCGCTCATGGAAGATGCCTTGTCCTGGAAATTGGTCACGGGCCTCTTATACCGCCGGCCGCCAAAGCTCAATCGACAGTCCTGCATGGCTGCTGGTAGCGGGGCGAGGGGCCGGTTCTAGAGGGGAAACAGCGAAAGGAAGCGACGTTCGCCTTCGGGCGTGAACAGCACTGCACGGCTTTCGCTGCTGCGCCGCGCCCAGCCGTTGTCGAGGAAGTGCTGGAACAGCGCCTTGCCGAGCGTGCCGGCGAGATGCGACCGCCTTTCGCTCCAATCGAGGCATGACTTGCAGAGTGGCCTGCGACTTGGCGCAAGCTTCTCCAGGTCTATGCCGAGCTCGCTGATGGCCTGCCGTCCGCTACTCGTCACCGCCAGGTTCTCGCCATCCGTTTCGATCACTTCCCGGGCGATGAAGCTGTCAAGGATCCGTACGCCGTAGTCTCCGGCAAGGTGATCGTAGCAGACGCGCGCCTTGCGCAGAGCCGGATCCTTGGGACCCGGCCGTTGGCGCAGGTGTCCACGGCTGGCGGCAAAACCCATGATGCTTTCGAGCAGGCTGCCTGCCGCCGAATCCGCCAGGGCAAAATACCTGTGCCGGCCCTGCTTGCGTTGGGTGATCAGCCCGCCGTCCTGCAGCTTGGAGAGGTGCGAACTTGCGGTCTGCAGCGAGACGCTGGCCGCTTGCGCCAGCTCCGTTGCGGTCAGCGCCTGGCCACCCATCAATGCGGTGAGCATGTTGGCGCGGGCGGGGTCGCCAATCAATGTGCCGATACGGGCGATGTCCGGGCCTTCCTTCATACTTCGATCTTAACCGAAGCATTCACGTTCGGCAATGTGCGAGAACGGGGTCGCACGAAGGAGTGAAGACCATGATCACCTGTTTCATCCGCTACGAAATCGACCCGTTCAAGCGCCCGGCTTTTGCAGACTATTCCCGCAACTGGGGGCAGTGCATTCCGCGATGCGGTGCCGATCTCATCGGTTATTTCGGGCCACATGAGGGTTCGGCCACCACGGCTTACGGCGTCTACAACATCGAAAGCCTCGCCGCCTATGAGGCTTATCGGCAGCGTCTGTCGGCCGACCCCTTGGGCAAGGAAAACCACGTTTTCGCCCAGCGTGAACGCTTCATCCTCAAGGAGGACCGGATCTTTCTCAAGAACCTTTCCACCCCACACCTCGAAAGGACCCAGCCATGATCGCGGTCATCTTCGAAGTCTTGCCTTACCTCGGCGAGCGGCATCGCTACCTTGATCTTGCGGGCGAATTGCGCGCCGAGCTCGAGACGATCGACGGCTTTATCTCCATTGAACGCTTCGAAAGCCTGACGACGCGCGGCAAACTGCTGTCCTTGAGTTTCTGGCGTGACGAGGAAGCGGTGCGCGCCTGGCGCAATGTCGAGGCGCATCGGGCGGCGCAGAAGGCGGGCCGGGGCAGCATCTTTGCCGACTATAGCCTGCGCATCGGCCACATCGTGCGGGACTATGGCATGATTGAACGGGCAGAGGCGCCGGTCGATAATCGGGAGGTGCATGCGGGTTAGCTACGGTCTCCCAAGTCGCGCAAGATAGCGTCGATGGCGATGCGAAGTCGCGGTATCTCGTCCACGATCACGCCCCAGATGATCGTGTCCGACAGACCATGATATTCGTGTCTCAAGACGTTGCCGATTCCCTTGACCTTCGGCCATGGAACTTCGGGACGAGAGGCCTTGAGGTCATCTGGGATCCTGCGGCTTGCCTCAGAGATGATCTCGACGGCTCGCTCCAGCCCTAGTCGCAGGATCGCATTGTTCTGGTAATCGGCGAATGTCACAGCGTCCGTTGCACGCTCGATGATCGTGATCGCCTCACGGATGTCGTAGAGGAAGTGCCGAAACTCTCGCGACATCAGAAGACCTTCAGAGCAGAACTCTCGATGCGGTTCTTGAGGATCGGATGGAGGCTGTCGCGGGTCGTCACGTCGACAGACAGATCCAGTTCGTCCTCCAGAAACAGCTTGATGCCAACCAGATCGAAGGCGTTGAAGCGGCTCTGCGGGTCATAGTCGATAAACAGGTCGAGGTCGCTGTCTGGGCCTGCCTCGTCGCGGGCAACCGAGCCGAAAAGGTAAAGCGACGTCGCGCCGAGCGCCCGCACGGCCTCAGCGCGCTGTTTGAGTTTGTCGAGCGCTTCTTCCTTCTTCATGCCCTTGAATGTAGCGCGCTTTGGGCCGTCATGCCAGCGGGCACATTTTTCGCGAAATCGGACACGGCTTCAGGCTTTGGTAACCAAAGTAGGTAACCATAACAGCCAGTAAACGAGTATAGCGTAGCGAGTAACCAATGGCGGCAGTTCTTCCTCTGGCTGATCTGAAAAAGCAGGTTCGCCCGGCGACCTGGATCAACACCATTATCAAGGGCGACTGTGTTGCCGCCCTTGAAGCCCTTCCGGACCACTCCGTGGATGCGATCTTCGCGGACCCGCCATACAACCTCCAGCTCGGCGGAAGCCTGCACCGGCCGGACCAGTCACTGGTCGATGCCGTGGACGATGAGTGGGACCAGTTCGCTTCCTTTGATGCCTATGACGCCTTCACCCGCGCCTGGCTGCTTGCCTGCCGCCGCGTGTTGAAGCCGAATGGCACGATCTGGGTGATAGGCTCCTACCACAATATCTTCCGCGTCGGCGCGATCATGCAGGACCTGAACTTCTGGCTCCTCAACGACATCGTCTGGCGCAAGACCAACCCGATGCCGAACTTCAAGGGCCGTCGGTTCCAGAACGCTCATGAGACGATGATCTGGGCGAGCCGCGACGCGAAGTCGAAGGGTTATACCTTCAACTACGACGCCCTGAAGGCCGCCAATGACGACGTCCAGATGCGCTCCGACTGGCTGTTCCCGATCTGCTCGGGTGGCGAGCGCTTGAAGGGCAACGACGGCAAGAAGATCCACCCGACCCAGAAGCCCGAGGCGCTGCTGGCGCGCGTCATCATGTCCTGCACCAAGCCGGGCGACGTGGTTCTCGATCCCTTCTTCGGCTCCGGCACCACCGGTGCTGTTGCCAAGCGCCTTGGCCGCAACTTCGTCGGCATTGAGCGCGAACAGGATTACATCGATGCGGCTTCCGCCCGCATCGCTGCGGTCGAGCCGCTCGGCAAGGCCGAACTGGTCGTAATGACCGGCAAGAAGGCCGAGCCGCGGGTTGCCTTCAACGTGCTGGTGGAAAGCGGGCTCGTTAAGCCCGGCCAGGTCCTGACGGACGCCAAGCGTCGCTACAGCGCCATCGTGCGCGCCGACGGCACGCTTGCCGCGAACGGGGAGGCGGGATCGATCCATCGCCTCGGCGCCAAGGTGCAAGGTTTTGATGCCTGCAACGGCTGGACCTTCTGGCATTTCGACGACGGCAAGAGCCTGCGGCCGATCGATGATCTTCGCGCAGTGATCCGAAACGACATGGCGAAGATGGACTGATCCACCGGTTCTGCCAGGTCACGAATTCCTTGTCCGGTTTTGTACCTCTAGTCCCGGACGAGGAAATTGACGCCCGGGGGCTGACCCCGGGCGTCATTTTCCTTCGAGACTTGCATCGTCATCAGAAAAAGCGTGTCCGGCGAAGCCTCACGCGATCCGACAGCAGCGCACAACTGCTCGTCAAGTAGATGCCGCTGACCGCTTCCACCAGCGACATCGGACCGTCCGCCTCGAAACTCTCCTCGGTTTCATCAGCGGTTTCTGTCTGGATATAGCGGATGACCACCTTCACCGAGCGACCGTTGCGCGAGAGGCTGACGACCTTCCCCAGATCCTGTTCGATGGCAAACGAAAACACCCGCACGAAATCCGTCTCATCGATGCTCGTTTCACCGGACAGCGCGTTTTCGGGGTGCAGGAAAGTGCGTTCATCCATCGAGATTGCAGGCCGTAGCACGCCGCAATCGCGGCAAGGCGATTTCTGTTGACTCTTTATCGAGCTATCTGCGATCCGTCGTCTATTTCCGGTTGTGGCTCGTCCTGATGCTGCGGCTGCGCGAGTACGCTCGATATATGTAACTGGTGATTGCAATGGCAGAACTAGTCCAAAAACATTCACTTGTAAATGGCCTGCTAATTGGATGCGGGTGCCATGAAGCTTGAGGAGGACGTCGCCGAAGCGATCACCAAGAGGCTCGAAAAGTTCAGCCGGAAATGGCGCGAGCTTTCGGAGCAGCGCCGCGATATCGCCGCCAAGATGGTGATCCTCTGCGAAATGGCCGGTGGGCGGGACAAGGCTGCGGCCGCACTCGATGTATCCGACAATACCATCGACAACTATCGCCATGGCAGCCGCGAGCCGAAGCACAGGGTATTGGCGACGCTGCTGGAGCATGTCGACCTGCCGCTGTCGGCGCTGACGAGCCGGTGGATCTTCGAAGGCCAGGATCTGCGGTTCCTTGACGCGGACGGCACGATCTCCGACGAGCCCAGGCCAGCCGCGCGATATGACGACCCGCCGGTCGCCTATGTGCCGGGTTATGATGATGTGGCGCGTCCGCAAGGATTTGCCGAGCCGGACGAGCTCACCACCTCGGCGCTGTTTCCGTGGTACCGGAGCCAGCTCAGCCTGGAGCCGAAGCAGGTGCTGCCGGTGATCGCCCCGGATGCTGCGATGGAGCCCGCCATACCAAAAGGCTCGCCGGTCTTCGTGGATATCGGCGATCGCGAGCTCACCGATGGCGCAGTTTATGTCGTCGATCTGGAGGAAAACCGCTTCATCCGGCGCGTACGCCGGATGGACAATGGCAGCGTCGAGCTGTTGGCGGAGAAAGCCGAGGCCTATCCGCCGAAGCGGATCAAGAAGGCGGGCGTGGCCCGCCTTCAGGTTGTCGGCCGGGTGCGGTTCCCGGACGTTGGCTAGGCGGGATCCGTTTTATGGCAGCGCGATGCCGTATTCCGCCAGATCCTTGCGCAGCGTCGGTGCATCGATGAAATGCACCGCATGCCTGCCGGCAGCGCGCGCCCCTTCGACGTTCGGATAGCTGTCATCGATGAACAGCGTCGCCTGCGGCGTCAGGTTGAAGTCACGGGCATGTTTCTCGTAGATCGCCACATCCGGCTTGATCAGGAAGATCTCGCCGGAAACGGTCACGCCGCCCGGCTTGTTGAGGAACGGAAACATCTTGCGCGCTTCGACAAAGGTGTCTGCGGCAAAGTTGGTGAGCATCGTCACGTCGCGTCCCTGCGCGATCAGCGCTTCCATAATGGCGACGCTGTCTTCATAGGCATGCGAGACCATTTCGTGCCAATGCTTGCGGAAGGCGCGGATATGCTCTTCCCGGTCCGGATGACGCTCGATCAGCAGCGCTTCGGCTTCCGCCCAGCCGCGGCCGCGGTCCTGCTCCAGGTTCCAGTCATGGGTGCAGACATTCTCGAAGAACCACTTGCGCTCCGCCTCATCGGAAATGATGCGGCTATAGGGCAGGTTCGGATCGTAGTGGATCAGCACCCTGCCGATGTCGAAGACGATGTGGTCGATCTGTTGGGGCATGTCGGTCCTTGAGGCTCAATCAGGGTTTGGCTGGCGCAAATGCCAGTGGAACGGCTTGGCTGATCGCCTTTTTCATCACCGTCGGCAAGGCCTGTGCGTCGAGGCTGGTTACCGGCTCCCACCATCCGTCGGTACTTTCTACCCTCGATGTCCTTGCGCGGAAGACGCTGAGGCGCAGTTCGAAGTGGGTGAACACATGGACTACCGTGCCGCAAGGCTCCCAGGCGGCGGCGAATGGCGCGTGTTGGGTCGTGGTGCCGCCGTCAAGCCGCGATGTCCAGGCCGTGGTCGGCACCTCGGTCATGCCGCCAAGCAAGCCGCTGTTGACGCGCCGGCGCAACAGGACCTCGCCATCGGGCGTGACGGCCACGAAGGCCGCGCCCTGGCGCACCGGTTTTTCCTTCTTCGCCGCCTTCACGGGGAACCGTTCCGGATCATGTTCGGCAAAGGCAAGGCAGACATCACGGAAGGGGCAGAGGGCGCAGGTCGGCCGCTTCGGCGTGCAGATCGTGGCACCGAGATCCATCATCGCCTGGGCAAAATCACCCGGCCGATCCGGCGGCGTCAGTTCCACCACCTTGGCCTTCATCAACGGCTTGGAACCGGGCAACGGCGCGTCGATGGCGTAAAGGCGGGAGACGACGCGCTCGATATTGCCGTCCATCACCGCAGCCTGGCGTTTGAAGGCAATCGCCGCCACGGCCGCTGCCGTATAATCGCCAATCCCCGGAAGCGCCCGCAGCCCCGCTTCGGTGTCCGGAAATTTGCCGCCGTGCCCGGCCGCGACGGCTTCGGCGCATTTCTTCAGGTTGCGGGCGCGCGCATAATAACCAAGGCCAGCCCAGGCGGCCATGACATCTTCGACCGGTGCTGCGGCGAGATCGTTGACGGAGGGCCAGAGCGACAGGAACTTGTTGAAGTAGGGTTTGACCGCCTGCACCGTCGTTTGCTGCAGCATCACTTCCGACAGCCAGATATGGTATGGGTCAGCCGACTTGCCGGCCTTGGCAGAGGAGGGACTGACGCGCCACGGCAATTCCCGGTGGTGGCGGTCGTACCAGGCCAGGATCAGTTCGGCATGTGGTTTGGGAGAATTCTGCAGCATCATTTGCCGTTATAGGAGATCACCTATATCTGGAAGTGGAATGCGCCGGCATCAAGAACCGGCACGGCCGCAGGCTATGAGTATTTGGTGACGATCATGAACCACCCGAAAAAGCGGGAGATGCAGATCTCCGAAGTGGCGAACGGCATCGTTGATCCGGTGCTGGCGCGCCGCGCCGGCATTTCCACCTCGCTGCTCGGATCCTGGGACGAGATCGCCGGCGAAGACTTTGCTGATTGCACGCGCCCCGAAAAGATTACATGGCCCAGAGGTGGATTGAGCCGTGACGAAGGCATGAGCAGCAGCGGCGGCGGTTACCAGCCGGGCGTGCTGACGATTGCCTGCGAGGGCGCGCGCGCTCTCTTTCTAAGCCATGCGCAGGGCGAGCTGATCGCCCGCATCAACGGGTTCTTCGGCTTCCCGGCAGTGCGGCAGATACGCATCGTCCAGAAACCGGTGTCGCAGACCTTCAAGCATCCGCGCAAGCCGCCGCCGCTGAAGGGCGAGGCAGCACGGCGTCTGGAGGATATGATGGATGGCATCGAAAGCGAGGCACTGCGCAAGGCGGTGGAGCGGCTGGGTACTGCGGTTCTCCAGAAGAAGCGGCGCTGATTTCTGGCCGGCAGTCCTGCAACCTCGGATTTGTCACAATTCTTTGAAGGAAGTTGGCTTCCGGCAGCTTGTTCGCGCTCGGGCGCCGCGATACGGGATTGTCAGGTAATTTTATATCTCTTGCACACGGGTGTTCCATGCAGATGAACGATATGACGACGACCAGGCGCGCACTTCTCGGTGGAGTGGCTGCAATGACGCTGTGCCTCGCGCTGCCGCTGGGCGCCAGCCAGGCTTTCGCGCAGGAACTGCCGGAAGCCCAGGGTGATGTCGACATGGCGGCGGCGCTGAAGCCGGGTTCGTTGCCGGATATGACGCTCGGTGAAGAAAACGCGCCGATCCAGGTCATCGAATACATGTCCATGACGTGCCCGCATTGCGCGAACTTCCACAACAAGACGTTCGAAGCAATCAAGACCAAGTATATCGACACCGGCAAGGTGCGCTTCACGGTGCGCGAGTTCCCGTTCGATCCGGTTGCGACCGCAGCCTTCATGCTGGCCCGCTGCAACCCGCAGGACACCCAGCAGATGGCGGCACCGCAGCAGTACTTCGCCATGATCTCGATGCTGTTCAAGCAGCAGCGCGCATGGGCCGCCCCGGCTGACGGCAATGTCCGCAACGCCCTGCTTCAGGCGGTCAAGCTTGCAGGTTACTCACAGCAGAGTTTCGAAGCCTGCTTGACGAACCAGAAGCTTCTCGATGATGTGAACGCGGTAACAAAACGCGGGGCTGATGAATTCGGCGTCAATTCCACGCCGACCTTCCTGATCAACGGGAAGAAGTACACTGGAGATATTTCGGTTGAGTCCATGTCGAAGCTTTTCGACAGCCTGGCATAAGGACGTTTCTCCCCGAACGGGTGAAGCGAGGGGCGCGGCATGAAATTCAACAAGCTGCGCCTCGTCGGTTTCAAATCCTTTGTCGAGCCGACCGAGTTCATCATCGAGCGGGGGCTGACCGGCGTCGTTGGCCCCAATGGCTGCGGCAAGTCCAACCTTGTGGAAGCGCTCCGCTGGGTGATGGGCGAGAACTCCTACAAGAACATGCGTGCGTCCGGCATGGACGACGTTATCTTTTCGGGCTCGGGAAACCGTCCGGCCCGCAACACGGCCGAAGTCGGCCTTCACCTCGACAATTCCGATCGCACGGCGCCGGCCGCTTTCAATGATGCCGACGAGATCCAGGTTACGCGCCGCATCGAGCGTGAGAACGGTTCCGTCTACCGCATCAACGGCAAGGAAGCGCGCGCCAAGGATGTCCAGCTTCTGTTCGCAGACGCCTCCACCGGCGCCCGCTCGCCCTCCATGGTGGGGCAGGGACGTATCGGCGAGCTCATCCAGGCAAAGCCCCAGGCTCGTCGCCAGCTTCTGGAAGAAGCGGCCGGCATTTCCGGCCTGCATTCGCGTCGCCACGAAGCCGAATTGAGGCTGAGGGCGGCCGAAGGCAATCTCGAACGCCTCGACGACGTGCTCGCCCAACTGGAAAGCCAGATCGAGAGCCTGAAGCGCCAGGCGCGGCAGGCGAACCGCTTCAAGATGCTGTCGGCGGATATCCGCGCGCGTGAGGCGCTGCTTCTGCATATCCGCTGGGTGCAGGCCAAGGAGGCCGAGGGCGAGGCCGAGAGCGCGCTGAACCAGGCAACCATGGTCGTCGCCGAAAAGGCGCAGGCGCAGATGGAAGCCGCCAAGAATCAGGCGGTGGCTGGCCTGAAGCTGCCGGAACTGCGCGAAGAAGAAGCCAAGGCAGGCGCCACCCTGCAGCGCCTGCAGATCGCCCGGGGGCAGCTGGAGGAGGAAGCCAACCGCCTCCTGAAACGGCGCGACGAACTTTCCCGCCGCCTTGTCCAGCTCGGGGAGGATATTCGCCGCGAAGAGCAGCTCGCCGCTGAGAACACGACGTTCCTCAAGCGGCTGGACCAGGAAGAAGCGGAGCTTCAGGAGATCCTCGCCGACGCAGGTGCCGAAGCCGAAGAGTTGCAGGCTGCCTTCGACGCCGCGACCGAAAGCCTTGCCGCCAGCGAAAAGCTGTTCGCCGATCTCACCGCAGAACGCGCCGAAGCCGCTGCCGGGCGCAACCAGCTGGAGCGGCTGATCCGTGACCTCGGTGATCGCCGCGGCCGTCTGGAGCGGCAACTGGCGGACGCCGATGCCGAACTTGCCGCAATCGACGGTAAGCTTGCCGGGCTCGATGATCCGCACGAAAAGCGCGAGGCCGCAGAAGCGGCCGAGATTGCTGTCGAGGATGCAGCCATCGCCGTCGAGGATGCCGAAGCCGCACTAGCCTCGGCTCGGTCGCAGGAGCATGAGGCGCGCGCCCCTGTCGAAGCGGCGCGTTCAGCGTTGAATGCATTGGAAACGGAAGCGCGCACCATCGGTCGCATGCTGGCCGCCGGCGCGACGCCGGGCGAGTTTACCGCAGTCGCGGAGATGATCCGCGTCGATCGCGGGTTCGAGTCAGCCCTTGGCGCCGCCCTCGGAGACGATCTGGAAAGCCCGGTGGATAGAAGTGCCCCGACCTACTGGTCGCTGAATGGCTCGCCCGCCGATGATCCCGCCCTGCCGGAAGGGGTGGAGCCGCTCGCCGCGCATGTCACCGCTCCGCCGGAGCTTCTGCGCGCGCTTGGGCAGATCGGTATCATCGCGGATGCGGACGCTCCCAAGCTCATGCCGCTGCTCAAGCCCGGCCAGCGGCTGGTGACGCGCGAAGGCGCCGTGTATCGCTGGGATGGGCACGTGACCGGGTCGGAGGCGCCGGGTGCCGCCGCACTTCGCCTTTCGCAAAAGAATCGCTTGTCGGAGCTTGAAGCGGAGATCGACGAGGCACGCATCGCCCTTTCCGAAAGCGAAGCGGAAATGACGGCGGCCGCGGCCCGCACCGCAGCCCACGAGCGCCAGCTTGGGGAAGCCCGCGATCGCGCCCGGCTTGCCGCCCGCCAGCTAGCCGATGCCCGCGAGGCGCTGACGGCCGCGGAACGAGCTTCCGCCGACCTGATGCGCCGCCGCGATGTCGTCACTGAAGCCGTGCATCAGTTGAATGCGCAGATCGAAGATCTTGGCGTGCAGGAGGAGAATGCCCGCGTCGAGCTTGAAGACGCGCCAGATCTTTCTGACCTCGACAACCGACTTCGCGAACAGCAGATGGTGGTCGCGACCGATCGCGGTTACCTTGCCGAAGCCCGGGCCCGCTTCGAAGGCCTCAGCCGCGAAACCGAAGCACGTCGGCGGCGGTTGTCGGCGATCGCCCAGGAGCGGGCGTCCTGGACCGCGCGTGCGGCAAGTGCCGCAAGCCATATCGAAAGCCTGCGCGAGCGCGAGGAAGAAGCGCGCGACGAGATCGTCGAGCTTGAAGCCGCACCGGAAGAGTTCGACGAAAAGCGCCGGACACTGGTCAACGAGTTGCAGAAGGCCGAAGAGGTGCGCCGCGAGGCAGCCGACCGGCTGGTGGAAGCGGAAAAGCGCCAGCGAGAGGTGGATCGTGTCGCCGCGACCGCCTTGTCGGAACTGGCCGAAGCCCGCGAAAAGCGCGGCCGTGCTGAAGAACGCCTCGTGTCTGCGGCCGAAAAACGCCATGAAACGGAAGAGCGCATCCGCGAAGCGCTGGGTGTTCCGCCGCATGAGGTTCTGCGCGTCGCGGGGCATAAGCCCGATGCCGCCATGCCGGATATCCGCGACATCGAGCGTGAGCTCGACCGGTTGCGCATGGAGCGCGAGCGGCTGGGCGCGGTCAACCTTCGCGCCGAAGAAGAGCAGAAGGAGCTTTCCGACAAGCTCGAGATCCTGTTGCGCGAGCGCGCCGACGTGATCGACGCGATCCGCAAGCTGCGCGGCGCGATCCAGAGCCTGAACCGCGAAGGCCGCGAACGGCTGATCGCCGCCTTTGATGTCGTCAACACGCAGTTCCAGCGCCTCTTCACCCACCTGTTTAACGGTGGCACGGCCGAGCTTCAGCTGATCGAATCAGACGACCCGCTCGAAGCAGGTCTCGAAATCCTCGCGCGCCCGCCCGGCAAGAAGCCGCAGACCATGACGCTGCTTTCCGGCGGTGAGCAGGCGCTGACGGCGATGGCGCTCATTTTCGCGGTCTTCCTCACCAATCCGGCACCCATCTGCGTGCTGGACGAGGTGGACGCACCGCTCGATGACCACAATGTCGAGCGTTACTGCAACCTGATGGACGAGATGGCTGCTTCCACGGAAACGCGGTTCATCATCATCACCCACAACCCGATCACCATGGCCCGCATGAACCGCCTGTTCGGCGTGACGATGGCGGAGCAGGGCGTGTCGCAACTGGTCTCGGTTGATCTTCAGACGGCAGAACTGATGCGTGAAGCGAGCTAGAACGAACCATCTCGGTAGTTACATACGTCGAATCACCCATTTGGGGGATGCAAAAAACACGCTAAAGGTGTTTTGTTGTGAACATTCGATGACGAGTGGAGGGCGGGCCCTCCAGCCGCTCCAGAAATTCCTACCCCCCGTTCGGGTTTCCTGTCCCGAGCGGAAAGCTTTGCGGGGCCGCCTGTGATCCGGCCCCGCAAAGCTTTATTTTCCACCACACTCCTGCGCATCCATTCTTGTTGCGGCGCAACATAATCCTGCCGCCATCCGTTCCCAAACCGCCTCAAACGCGCTAACAAGTTGAAACTGACTGCGTTTGGGTGGAGAGCAGCATGTCGAAATGGGTCTATCGCTTCGGTGGAGGCGAGGCGGAAGGCAGGGCGACAGACAGCGTCCGCCTTGGCGGCAAGGGTGCCAACTTGGCAGAGATGGCGGCACTTGGCCTGCCGGTGCCTCCGGGGCTGACCATCGTCACCGATGCCTGCACCCACTATTTCGAGAATGGGCGCCAGCTTCCCGATGGCCTGCAATCGCAGGTGCTCGACGGCATTGCCGCCATGGAAGAACTGACCGGCCGTGTCTTCGGCGGGAAATCCAAGCCGCTGCTGCTTTCCGTTCGCTCCGGTGGACGCGCTTCCATGCCGGGCATGATGGATACCGTCCTCAACCTGGGCCTCAATGACGATACGGTGCAGGCGCTCGGCCATGACGCCGGCGACGCACGTTTTGCCTGGGATAGCTACCGCCGCTTCATCCAGATGTATGGCGATGTGGTCATGGGCCTCGACCATGAGGTCTTCGAGGAAATCCTGGAAGACGAGAAGGCAAGGCTTGGCCACGAATACGACACCGATCTGTCCGCCGTGGAATGGCAGCATGTCGTGACGCTCTACAAGCAGGTGATCGAGGAGGAACTGGAAGAGGTTTTTCCGCAGGACCCGCATGTCCAGTTGTGGGGCGCAATCTCTGCCGTCTTCTCGAGTTGGATGAACCCGCGCGCCAAGACCTACCGCACCCTCCACCGCATTCCGGAAGAATGGGGGACGGCGGTCAATGTCCAGGCCATGGTCTTTGGCAATCTCGGCTCCACCTCGGCCACCGGCGTTGCCTTCACCCGCAACCCGTCCACCGGTGAGAAGGCGCTTTACGGCGAGTTCCTGGTGAATGCCCAGGGCGAGGATGTCGTCGCCGGCATCCGCACCCCGCAATCCATCACGGAGGAGGGGCGGCTTGCCTCCGGCTCCGAGAAGCCGTCGATGGAAAAGCTGATGCCGGAGGCTTTCGCAGAGTTCAAGGCGATCTGCGAACGGCTGGAAAAGCACTACTGCGACATGCAGGACATGGAGTTCACCATCGAGCGCGGCAAGCTGTGGATGCTGCAGACGCGCTGCGGCAAGCGCACGACGCGCGCTGCGTTGAAGATCGCGGTCGACATGGTGGAAGAGGGGCTGATTACGGAAGAGGAGGCGGTGAGCCGCATTGAGCCGCCATCGCTCGACCAGCTTCTACACCCGACCATTGATCCCCAGGTTGAACGCCAGGTTCTGGGCTCCGGCCTCCCCGCATCGCCGGGCGCGGCAACCGGCGAGATCGTCTTCACCTCGGAAGAGGCAGTGGCCGCCGAAGCGGAAGGCCGCAAGGTCATTCTGGTACGCATTGAAACGAGCCCGGAAGACATTCACGGGATGCATGCCGCGGAAGCAATCCTCACCACCCGCGGCGGCATGACCAGCCACGCGGCTGTGGTGGCGCGCGGCATGGGCATCCCCTGCGTAGTTGGTGCGGGCTCGATGCGCGTTGACGCCCGCAACGAGGTCCTGATCGGCTCCGGCGGCGTGTCGCTGCGCCGCGGTGAAGTCATTACGGTTGATGGATCCTCCGGCCACGTGCTGAAGGGTGCCGTGCCGATGATGCAGCCGGAGCTCTCGGGCGATTTCGGCAAGCTGATGCAGTGGGCTGACCGCAACCGCCGCATGACGGTGCGCACCAACGCAGACACCCCGCAGGATGCCCGCGCCGCGCGCTCTTTCGGGGCAGAAGGCATCGGCCTTTGCCGCACCGAACACATGTTCTTCGAAGGCGAGCGCATCCATGTCATGCGCGAGATGATCCTGGCCGAGGACGAGCAGGGCAGGCGCGAGGCGCTGGCAAAGCTCCTGCCCATGCAGCGCTCCGACTTCACCGAGCTCTTCTCCATCATGCACGGCCTGCCGGTGACGATCCGCCTTCTTGATCCGCCGCTGCATGAATTCCTGCCAAAAACCGAAACCGAAATCGCCGATGTGGCAAAAGCCATGGGCATGCCGCCGGCATTCCTCGCCCGCCGCATCGATGCGATCCACGAATTCAACCCGATGCTCGGGCATCGCGGGTGCCGGCTGGCGATCTCTTATCCGGAGATCGCCGAGATGCAGGCCCGCGCCATCTTCGAGGCAGCAGTCGCCGCCGCGAAGGAAACCGGCGAGCCGGTCGAGCTTGAAATTCTGGTGCCGCTCGTCAGCCTGCGCACCGAGCTCGATTACGTGAAGGGCGTAATTGACCAGGTTGCAGCGGATGTGGCCGCCGAAACTGGAACCTCCATCAACTATCTCGCCGGCACGATGATCGAACTGCCGCGGGCCGCCATTCGTGCCCATGTCATTGCCGAAACTGCGGATTTCTTCTCGTTCGGCACCAACGACCTCACCCAGACCACCTTTGGCATGTCACGCGATGATGCCGCCGCCTTCATTCCCACGTACCAGCGCAAGGGGATTATCGAGCATGATCCCTTCATCTCGCTCGATTTCGATGGCGTCGGAGAACTGATCCAGATCGCCGCGGAACGAGGTCGGTGCACCCGCAACGACCTGAAGCTCGGCATCTGCGGCGAGCATGGCGGCGATCCCGCCTCGATATGGTTCTGCGAGGATGCCGGGCTTGACTACGTGTCCTGCTCGCCGTTCCGCGTGCCGATCGCCCGGCTGGCGGCAGCACAGGCGGCAATCGCCAAGCGCCGATCACCCCAGGCCTCCTGAGCGAGGTTCCTGGCCTAGCGGCGCTCCACGATGACGCGGCGCTCGACCACCAGGGGCGGCCACATCATGGAATCCAGGCGGGCATGCACAGCGCGCGTCTCCGCCCGTCGATCAAGCTCAAGCTCCAGCAGGCAACGCGCCATGGCCTCCGATCCGCGGCGGAAACCATATCCGGCGCAGGTGTTCTCGTCCGCGGCCCGTCGTTCCTGCGAAGACATGGTCTGGCAGGCCGAGAGCAAGGCCGCCATCAAGGCAACCGAGGCGATGGGCAGGAGGCGGTGGAAGGTCATGATCTTCCCTTTCTGCTGATCTGGGCAATCCGTGATTCCATTCCCGATCAAGCTGTTCTACACAAGGAGCACCAGTTTGCCACGGAGCATTGCCGTCATCCGATGACCGTCCGTTTTGTCCGGCCTGTTTCCCAATCGGCTTATGTCGCCCGCCGGCTGGGCTACTCCGCGCTGATCCTCTTCCTGCTGGCAACGGCGGCACATCGTTTCGGCCCGCTCACCACGCCCGATTTCATCGTGCTGGTTCTGGTCGCCGCCGGCATCGGGGCGGTTTCCGTACCGCTTGCCATCATCGGCCTGGCACGGCTGTGGCAGGTTGGCGCCGAGGGCGGCGTGGCAGCCACAAAGGGCCTTCTTGCAGCCTGTATTCCGCTCGCTCTCGTCGCAACCGGTACCTTCTATTACCATACCTTGCCGCGCATCTACGACGTTTCCACCGACCTTGCCGATCCGCCGCCATGGATTGCCGAACCGCAGGCAAACCAGCAATGGCTGCCGCGGCCGCTTGGCGTGACCCCGGTGGAACGGCGCCTCCAGTTTGCGGCCTATCCTGGCCTCACCGGCCGGCGTTACGAAGGCGCGATCGACCGCGTCTACCAAGGCGTTACCCGCGCTGCGACGTCGGCGCAGATCGGCATCACCCACAAGGAAGGCGTCGAGCTCGTCGAACCGGATATTTCCGAACGTCCAGCGCGTGAGGATGAACAGGCGCCGGTGCCGGATGTTGCGCCCATTCCGCTGCCGCGGCCGGAGCTTTCGCTCGCTCCTGTCTTCGGCACGTCAGGCGATGTGCTCCTGCAGGGGGAAGCGCGCACGCTGGTGCTGGGACTGCGCTTCGACGTCGTCATTCGCCTGCGCGAAGACGATGACACGACCTCGGTCGATATGCGCGTTGCCTCGCGTTACGGACCGCATGACCTTGGCCTGTCGGAATCGATTGCCGAAGATTTCCTCGACCGGCTGGATGCCGAACTGCTCGGCATCGCCGGCGGCTGAACCCTCAGGCAATCCAGTATTCGCCGGTGAGCGACGGCGCAGCGTTCGTGGCGACAATGCCCTTGCCTACCAAATCCTCCAGATGCGCCAGCACGGAGAGCGCGGCTGCGCCATGCAGCCGCGGATCCGTCGTGGCATAGATGACCTTGACCATGTCGGGGATCTTCCGGTCGCCTGCCTTGACCCGCTCCAGCACCGCGCGTTCGCGCATTCGCCGATGCGTCCTCAAGCCGCGCATGAAGGAGGCGGGCTCCCGCACCGGTCCGCCATGGCCTGGAAAGAAGATCCGGTCATCACGCAACAGCAGTTTGTCGAGTGAGGCCATGAAATCGGCCATGGAGCCATCGGGCGGCGCGACGATCGTCGTCGCCCAGGCCATGACATGATCGGCGGAAAACAGCACGCCAGTGCCTTCCAGCGCAAAGGCGCTGTGATTGGCCGTATGGCCCGGCGTATGCACCGCCGTCAGCGCCCAGCCGTCACCTTCCACGGTTTCGCCGTCGGCAAGCGCGAGGTCAGGCGAAAACTCGGAGTCGGAGCTCTCCGCAAACGGGTTTGTCTCACCCTCGTGAAGCGGCCGCGAAGCGCGGTGCGAACCTTCCGCCACCGTGATCGCACCGGTCGCTTCCTGCAAACGCCTGGCAAGCGGCGAATGGTCCTTGTGGGTGTGGCTGACGAAGATATGGCTGACCCTCCGCCCTTCGAGTGCCCGCATCAGCGCTTCAAAATGCGCTTCATCTTCAGGCCCCGGATCAATCACCGCAACCGTCGATTTGCCGACAATATAGCTATTGGTGCCGTGGAAGGTGAACGGGGAGGGGTTGTTGACGGTGAGCCGCTCCACTCCCTGCGCGACCGGCACGGGCACGCCATGCGAGGGAGAAAACTGCAGGTCAAAATCGATGTCGTCTGCCATGGGCTCTTTCGTCTTCCGGTGCAGTGCCTCTTAGCACTGCTGATGCGGCCATGCCTACCCGAAGCTGCCCGAGTGATGGAGCGCGGGCGAGGAACCGGGAAAAGTGCCGGGCGATGAACTTAACCGTTGAGAGGATGAAAAAGCTTTGCTAGAGCAGGCCACACTTGCGAGGGCGGGCCGTTGCTACGGGCGCCCAAATGCATGTTGGGGCGTCGCCAAGCGGTAAGGCACCGGTTTTTGGTACCGGCATTCCCAGGTTCGAATCCTGGCGCCCCAGCCATTTTATGCAGTTCGATCTCAGGCCTCACATGGCGCAGATGCGGGCGTGCGGAGACGCGTCGCCCGACTTTCGTCTATCTGTGCTCGGAAATGAAGCGTCGGCGCCTTTCCTGTACTATGGAAAAGGCGTTGATTCCCATGGACTGGTTTTGCGGCCTGACAATCAACACGATCGTATCTGGCACCAAGGCAGTTTCGGCACATCGATGCTCTTCAAAGTTACCCAAATCCCTGAGATTGTCCTTATCGAGCCTAAGCGCTTCGGCGATGCGCGCGGGTATTTTTCGGAGACATTCCGGCAGGACCTGTTCACGCAGAATGTTGCGGATGTCCAGTTTGTCCAAGACAATCGCTCCATGTCTGCGGCCGTTGGCACAGTCCGTGGCCTGCATTTTCAGCTCGAGCCGAAGGCGCAAGGCAAGCTCGTGTCCTGCACCACGGGCGCATTGCTGGATGTCGCAGTCGATATCCGTACCGGATCTCCCACCTATGGTAAGTTCGTGGCCGAGGAGCTTTCGGCGGAAAACGGGCGGCAGCTTTGGGTGCCGCCGGGGTTTGCCCACGGCTTCTGCACGCTCGTTCCGAATACCGAGATCAGCTACAAGGTAACCGACTACTATAGCGCGGAACATGATCGAGGACTGCTGTGGAATGACCCGGCACTCGGGATCGATTGGCCGGTCGCGGCCGAGAAGGCCGTATTGTCTGATAAGGATAAGAAACAGCCGAAGCTTGCTGACCTCGGTGAGGTCTTCCGTTACTAAACCACTCTGAATGCTGGCTTGATATTGGAAGGATGAATATGCGTGTTCTGGTCACGGGCGGTGCGGGTTTCATCGGCTCAGCCGTTGTGCGTCATCTTGTGCTCGACAAAGACTATGAAGTCCTCAATGTCGACAAGCTCACCTATGCGGGAACGCAAACCTCGCTGAACGCAATCGGCAACCGGCCGGGCTATCGCTTCCTGAAGGCCGATATCTGCGACCGTTCGGCAATCTCGGAGGCGCTCTTAAGCTTCCGCCCGGACCGCATCATGCATCTGGCGGCCGAAAGCCATGTCGACCGTTCGATCACCGGTGCGCGCGATTTCGTCGAAACGAATGTCATGGGCACCTTCAACATGCTGGAATGCGCCCGGCATTACTGGATGGAGCTTGAGGCGGAGAGCAAGGCGGCCTTCCGCTTCCTTCATGTGTCGACAGATGAAGTCTACGGCTCGCTTGGCGCCGATGGCCTGTTCGAGGAGACGACGCCTTACGATCCAAGCTCTCCTTATTCCGCGTCGAAGGCAGCCTCGGACCATCTCGCCAAGGCATGGGAGCGCACATACGGCCTGCCGGTCGTGGTTTCGAATTGCTCGAACAACTACGGCCCCTATCATTTTCCAGAAAAGCTCATCCCGCTGACGATCCTCAACGCCATGGAGGGCAAGCCGCTTCCGGTCTATGGCAATGGCGCCAATATTCGTGACTGGCTTTATGTGGAAGATCACGCGCGTGCGCTTGATCTTATTGCCGAGCGCGGGCGTGTCGGCGAGACCTACAATGTCGGCGGACGCAACGAGCGGCGCAACATCGATGTCGTCACCCGCATCTGCGAACTGATGGATGCCCTGGCGCCCAAGCCCGTTTCGCATGCCTCGCTCATCACCTATGTCGCCGACCGCCCGGGCCATGATGCGCGTTATGCGATCGACGCAACAAAGCTTGAGACCGAGCTTGGCTGGAGGGCGCAGGAAAACTTCGACACCGGCATCGAGAAGACGGTTCGCTGGTATCTGGAGAACGAGTGGTGGTGGCAGCCGCTGCGGCAAGGCTATAGCGGCGACAGGCTCGGTCTGCTGAACTCAGATAAGAAGACGGGCGCCGCATGACCTCGACCAGGAAGCGTATGGTGGTGACCGGCCGGCAGGGTCAGGTCGTGCAGTCGCTGCTGGAGCGAGGGCAAAATGGTCCGTTCGAGATCATCACGCTCGGCCGGCCCGAGCTCGATCTGTCACGGCCCGATGTGATAGACGCCGTTTTGCGTGCCGCAGAACCGGATGTCATTGTCTCGGCTGCAGCCTATACGGCGGTTGACCAGGCCGAAACGGATGAGGAAGCGGCGACGGTCGTCAACGGTGTTGCGGCAGGCAAGATCGCAGAAACGGCGGCAGCGCTTGGCGTTCCCATGATCCACCTTTCGACCGACTATGTATTCGACGGAAGCAAGCTGGCGCCGTATGTCGAGACCGATCCCGTCGCACCGATTGGCGCCTATGGGCGCTCCAAGCTCGCCGGTGAGCGCGCGGTGGCAGCGGCTAGCAGCGATCATGCGATCCTGCGCACCGCCTGGGTCTACAGCCCCTTCGGGAAGAACTTCCTGAAGACCATGTTGAAGCTGGCGGAAAGCCGCGACAGCCTGAACGTTGTGAACGACCAGATCGGCAATCCGACCTCGGCACTCGATATCGCTGATGCGGTGCTTCAGGTGGCGCAAAATCTTCTGCGCTCGGATGCACCTGATTTGCGCGGGATCTTCCACATCACCGGAACCGGCGAATGCAACTGGGCCGAGTTTGCCACCGCCATCTTTGCGCAATCTGAAGCTCACGGCGGTCCACACGCGGCCGTCAAGGGCATACTGTCTGCGCAATATCCCACACCGGCGAAACGACCTGCCAACTCACGGCTCGACTGCACCCTCCTCAACGCACGCCACGGCGTCAGGATCCCGGATTGGCGGGACTCGACGGCTCAGGTCGTCGGTCGGCTCCTCAACCACAACCATACGGATGGACAACAATGAAGGGCATTATCCTCGCCGGCGGCAGCGGAACGCGGCTGCACCCGATGACGAAGGTGATCTCGAAGCAGCTGATGCCGATCTACGACAAGCCGATGATCTATTATCCGCTGTCGACGCTGATGCTGGCCGGGATTCGAGACATCCTCATCATCTCGACGCCGCTGGACATGCCGCTGTTCGAGCGCCTCCTTGGCGACGGTTCTCAGTGGGGCATCAACCTCAGCTACGCGGTGCAGCCTTCCCCGGACGGTCTCGCACAGGCCTATATCATCGGCGCCGATTTCGTGGGAGATAGCCCGTCCTGCCTGATCCTCGGCGACAATATCTTCTATGGCCACGGGATCACGGAGTCATTGGAAAGAGCTGTTGCGAACCTGCAAGGCGCCACCGTGTTCGCCTACCATGTGGCGGATCCTGAGCGGTATGGTGTGGTCGAGTTCGACGCTTCGATGAAAGCCATTTCGATCGAAGAGAAGCCTGCCAAACCGCGCTCCAGCTATGCGGTAACGGGCCTGTATTTCTACGACAGCAGCGTGGTCGATATCGCCGCCAACCTGAAGCCTTCTGCCCGAGGCGAACTCGAGATTACAGACGTAAACCGCGCCTATCTCGAGAAAGGTCTGCTCAATGTCGAGATCCTCGGGCGCGGTTACGCCTGGCTCGACACCGGTACGCCAGACAGTCTTCTCGACGCTGCAGACTTCGTTGCGACGCTGGAGCGCCGGCAGGACACTAAGATCTGCTGCCCGGAGGAGATCGCTTACTACAAGGGCTTCATTGATCAGCGGGCGCTATCGGATTTGGCGAAGGCCTACGGCAGCAGCGCATATGGGAGATATCTGCGGAAGTTGCGACTGCATTCGTGACACCCTCACAGAATCCGCTTTAGCAAGATGCTCCCCAAAGAGCAGGTGAATCTCTGTGGCTTCTTCATTCTAGATGCGGCCTCTCGCATGTTTGAGCGGCCGGCAAGTATGGAATTGACGATATGATTCGGTCCTAGAGTAAGCAACATGTCCAGACTGTAATCTTCATTGACGGCTGCCTAAGACGTACCCAGTGTTCTGACGGCTTCGATCAATGTTGCACTTAATGGCCAACCAGGGCAGACGGAAGCGGGATGCTCCTTATAGTTACCTCCGCGTGCTAATTTCCCACCGCGTCCGAAACATAAGCGTGTGCAAACAGAGGAACTGTGTGCTAAGGGCGCGGCGTTAGCCACCTAAAGGTCGATCGTGCTCACCCTATCGTCGCATCTTCGAGTTGTTTTCGCTTTCATCGTACGAGAAATCGCCTCGCGCTACGGCAGGAGTCCGGGCGGATATCTGTGGGCCGTTGTCGAGCCTGTCGCATATGTGGGTATGATGAGCCTTCTCTTCGGTGCTCTCGCGCGAACGCCGGCCGTGGGCACCTCGTTTCCCCTGTTCTTCGCGACCGGCTATATCGCGTACAACATGTATAACGGGATGGTCGGATACCTTTCCTCTGCCATAAGTTCGAACAAGAGCCTGCTGCAGTACCCGCTCGTCGCGCCGATCGACCCCTTCATTGGGCGTGGGATCTTGCAGGCCGCAACCTCGGTGGTGGTGGCGATCATTGTACTTTGGGGGGCATATTTAACGGATCCCTTTCCTCACGAGATCATTTGGAGCGCTCTCCTGCAGGCCACGGCCTTCGCCTGGACGCTTGCGGCTGGGATAGCGTTGACGAATGTGGTGCTATTCGAGCGGTCGAAGCTCTACGAAAAGGTCTTTGGCGTTATCACTCGGCCTTTATTCCTTCTTTCTGGGATCTTTTACGTCCCGAGTCAGATGCCTCATCCGTTCCAAGATATCCTCCTCGCTAGTCCCATTACGCAGATCGTCATCCTCTTCCGGGAAGGGTTTTACGGCGCAAGCGTGATGGACGGCTTCGATATGTCTTACTTGTTCTGGTGGGCTCTCACAGTGATATCGATGGGCTTCTTCATCTTTACCATGTGGCCTGTAGTTCGGTTGCGCACCTGATGCCGGCATCCACCCGTTCTTGCGCTAAACATAATCCCTCGGAATTGTCTCGACGCATGGTTCGATATGCTCGCAATCGTTGAAAGATTCAGAGCCTTGTTTGAACATCGTGGTGTTGACCTGCAGCCGCGTGCCTTTGTCATAGGGTTGCGACCTTGGAAGAAGTTCATCGTTTATTGGCTACCTCATGAAAGGGTTGTGCGTATCAGTCGATGGATCACGAGTTGGCGCTTCCACACGATCATTGGCCCGTTGATTCTCACTCAGCCAGGCTCGAAGGTTTATGTGTGGGGCTACAAAGCTCCTCGGTTCGTAGACGAGTTCTGCCGCCGTCATTCCATCCCTCTAATTCGAATTGAGGACGGGTTCATACGCTCCGTAAAACTGGGCGCTAAACGGACCCCGCCTCTGTCATTGTGCTTTGACCAGTCAGGGATGTATTTCGATGCGACCTGTCCTTCAGACCTTGAACATCTACTTCAGACCTATGATTTCGCGGCGGATCCTGCGCTCCTTCAGCGGGCGAGGTGCGGCATTGAAAAGCTAATCAATTCTCGCTTGTCTAAATACAATACGTCAGAGTCAGCGGACATCTCCGAGATCTACGGACCGAAGACCCGCAAGCGCGTGTTGGTCGTGGGTCAAGTGGAGGGGGACGCTTCCATCGAGAAAGGATGTAGCCGCAAAATCGACAACAATGACCTCGTAAGGATTGCTTTCGATGAAAACCCCGATGCGCAGATCATCTACAAGCCGCACCCCGAGATCCTGCATGGAACTCGGCCCAAACAGTCCAACCCCTACGATGTTCGGCATCTTTGCCTACTTCTTGAACAGGACATAGCATTGGCAGACGCGTTTGAGACCGTGGATCACGTATATACGATTACTTCACTCTCCGGCTTCGAAGCGCTTATCCGCGGGATCAAGGTTACCTGCATAGGCATGCCTTTCTACGCAGGTTGGGGTGTTACTGATGATCGACAAGAATGTCGCCGCCGCACCGCAAGACGAACCGTGGAAGAGATTTTTGCAGCGGCTTACATCCTCTACGCTAGATATTTCGACCCAATTCTGAAGAAAGAGCTGACTTTTGAGCAGGCGCTCGATCTGCTTGGACAGATGAAGATGGAGCAGAACGTGCACGAAAGATCTCGTCTCCGCCGACTTTGGCTGAAATCCAACATGAGGCGCTGAATATCCATGCTTTACCGGAGCAAAAAGAGGAAAGCTTCATGTCTTTGCCCGAAATTCGCACCTATTTGTCCTAGATCAAGCTCAGACAGTGCGCGTCGTCGGAACGGGGCATGCGTTTAACCGGTGGCCCTGAGAACCTCTGCAGCGGAAGCGAGGGTGGACTGGCGTGTCACATGCAAAAGACATATTTAGGTACCAGAGCATGTCGTTGACTGGAGTTGAGGTATCAGAGTATTGAACTACGTTGGAACGCACGCCAGAGTCGTCGCCGCGTTGTTGATACGCGAGATGTCGACGCGGTTTGGCAGCAAGCCTGGCGGCTACCTTTGGGCGCTGCTAGACCCGATAGCGCATATTGTGTTTTTGTCCGTCATTTTCATGGCGATCGCTCATACGCCTCCTTTAGGCACGAGCTTTCCAATGTTCTTCGCAACGGGCTACATCGGGTTCCAGTTCTATCAGGCTAGCGCCGGCTACTTGAACACAGCAGTCAGTTCCAACAAGTCGCTGTTGAGCTACCCTAATGTGGCGCCAATAGATACGGTCTGGGCGCGTTACATCCTTCAGCTCATTACGACGATCGTTGTGGGTATCTGCGTTCTGAGCCCAATTGTTGCGCTTACTCGTATCCAGCTGTCGATTCAGTTTCACCATTTGATTGAAGCCGCTCTGACTGGAAGCACGATCGCACTCGGCACCGGGCTCGCGAATAACGTGCTGTTTGTCAAGTTTCCCCTCTACGAGAAGGTCTTCGGCATTGTAAGCCGGCCGCTCTTCCTTGTGTCGGGTATCTTTTACCTTCCAGATTCGCTGCCGCCGGGCGCAAGGGAGATAATCTTGATGAACCCCTTGGCCCATCTCGTCATGCAGTTTCGCATGGGCTTTTATTCCCAATATCGCGCGGTGGGCTTCGATGCCGATTATCTACGCTCATTTGCGCTAATCTCGTTGTTCTTCGGCTTCGTTCTGTTCACGATGTGCAAGGGAGCTCTGAGAGCACGATGATCCGGCTGGAGAATGCTACAAAGTTCGTTCGGATGAAAGGCGTGAATAAAACGATCATTAATGACGTCTCGATGACTATTCCGCGGGGCAGGAGCATCGGATTATTAGGACGCAATGGAGCTGGAAAATCGACGCTTCTGCAGATCATTGCAGGTACGCTTGACCTTGATAAAGGACGCGTAGTCCGGAAAGCGAAAGTATCATGGCCACTGGGGTTTGCCGGCAGCTTCCAGGGCAATTTGTCGGGCGAGCAGAACGTTAGATTTGTGGCTAGAATATATGGCGTTGATACCGAGGAACTCGTAGATTACGTAGCAGAGTTCTCGGAACTTGGGGAATTCTTTCGCGCGCCAGTACGCACCTATTCATCGGGTATGAAGGCGAGGTTAGCTTTTGGCGTCAGCATGGGCGTCAAGTTCGACTACTACCTTGTGGACGAGATCACCGCCGTTGGCGATACCAACTTCAAACGCAAATCTCAGAGGGCATTTAAGGAACGCTTAAGCGATTCTGATGTGGTAATGGTCTCTCATAGCCCATCCACGTTGCGGGACTATTGCGAGGCTGGAGTCGTACTAGAAGATGGCTCTCTAACCTACTATGATAAACTCGAAGAAGCGATTGCCGCCCATGAAGGCAATTTGAAGAGGCGTTGACCGTGACGGAACAGGCATCGAAGATAATCGCAAATGACACTGGTGTCCTGCGCGGGAAACAGACTGCCGAACGACCGCCTGCGCCGCGGAACCTACGCCTGCTTCAGGCGCTGCTGGACACACCGGCAGCTGCGCCAGCGATGGAAGGGGTTACGCAGCCGGAAAGGACGCTCGACGAGGCGCCTACAACTGAACAGAAGCGTGGCTGGGTTAGCCGGTTCAAGACACGACATTTGGTGATCGGCGCCGCTTTCCTTGCAATCGTGGCGATCCCTTCTATGGTGACCTCAGTCTACATGGCCTTCGTTGCCGCAGACCAATATCACAGCTCGACATCATTTTCGGTGCGGAGCATCGATTCGGTGCAAGCATCCGATATTCTGGGGATGTTCTCCCAGTCTACGAGTGGAAGTACTGTCTCTGACTCCTACGTGCTGCTCGATTACATCCTGAGTGAGCGCATGGTACAGATAGTGGACGAGGCTTTTGGCCTGGAAAGGATCTTTGCGCCGAGAGGAAGCGACTTCTTTTTTGGGCTTGGTGCCGATCAACCTATTGAGGACCAACTGGCCTACTGGCGCAGCATGGTAACGGTGGATTTCGATCACACCTCCGGCATCATCAACCTGCGGATCAAGGCGTTCGAGCCAGAGACAGCACAAAGAGTTGCGGAATTCGTCGTCACTCAAGGCGAGAAACTGATCAACGACCTTTCCATTACTGCTCGTAATGAAACGCTCCGCGTCGCGCAGTCTGAAGTCTCATCGGCTGAGGACCGCCTCTACAGGACCAGAGCGGCTTTGAGAAACTACAGAGACGAATCCCAGGAAGCGGATCCGGTTGAGGGTGCTAAGCTTGCCGCGCAGCTTGTTGGCGCCATTGAAACTCAGCTCGTCCAGTTGAAGACAGAGTTATCGACTGCGCTTACCCAGATGGGGGAAGATACGCCGCGGGTTAGGGTGCTGCGCTCTCAGATCGCCAGCTTAGAGAAGCAACTTCAGCGCGAACGACAGCGGTTTGGCAGTGGCACGGCGGGGAAGCAGGGTCGCAACGCCGGACAGATGGCCGATGTTGCCGGGCGGATTCAGGAATACGAGGGGCTGCAAACTCAAAATGAATTCGCAGAGCGAGCTTATACTTCATCACTAGCGGCTTTGGAAAAGGCTCGTGTTGAAGCGGCTGCGAAGCAGCGCTACCTCGCGGTCTTCATCAAGCCTACCCTCTCTGAGTTTGCGCAATATCCTCACCGGATCATGAGCTCGTTGCTAGTTCTGCTAGGATCGGTGCTGCTTTGGGCCGTTGCCGTGATGGGCTATTACAACATCCGCGACAGGAACTAGCGGTTTGCGACCAGACGGCTGGGACATCCACGTGCCTACGTAGGGGCAACTACTGCCTGGCTTCCGCGAAGCCGCGAACAGGAGAGGCTGTATGAGACGACCGCGTCGGAACCGAAGCTTGGGCCCTTGAGCGAGGAGCGGCAGTCGCCGCCCCTCGAGGTGAGTAGACGTTGGTGGAATAGGTCCTGCAGTCGGACATGCACGCCGTAAGCATCCGATATAGACTGCGGCTGGTGCGGTCACGGTCACGTTCGCTCTGGCCTCTTTCTCTCGGAGAACTTGGCGGCACGCGAGCCTGATCAACGCACTCATTGATGATGTCGCCTCCGATGTGCAGTGGTCCGAAGCTCGCGCTACGCGGCTCCACGGCCTCACGATGTTGCGGATGACGTGGCTCATCCGGTAATCCCGCCGTTCTTAACGGGGCTCCGCAGTACAATTCACGCGGCCATTTTCAGTTTTGTGCGGGTGTGACGCCGCCGATCCCAATATTGGGCCGTTCATTGTTGTAGGTCCATAGCCACTGCGTGGCGAATTCCTGTGCCTCTTCGATACTTTCAGTGATGTATGGTCGAGCCATTCATGCCGGACGGTGCGGTTGTAGCGCTCGACATAAGCGTTTTTGCTGCGGCTTTCCGGGCTCGATGTGGCTCAAAGCAATCTCTTGTTTCGCTGCCCATTCGATGAGCTTGCCGCTTTGGTTTGATCCTGAGGTTCAACTCCAGCTCGCGGTAGATGCGGTATACGCGCTTGTGGTTCCAGCGATATCCTCGGACATTACCGCAGGTAAAGGAAGCACAGGCCAAAGCCCCAGGTGTTCTTTGACCGCGTCGGCCCGATGAGGAGATCGGCGATCTGCTGGTTCTCGTCGTTCAGCTTGGCGCTGTAACGATAACAAGTCTCGCTGACGTCGAAGGTACGGCAGGCAAACGCAATGCTCACCCGTGCAACGCCACTGCTTTCCCGGCCATCCACTGGTTGGTAGGCAATGATTGCATCGCCGTAAGGTTGTCGGCGTTGAAACGGCAGTGTTATTTTTCCCAAAGCTTCCTTCAGCAGTTCTGCTCATGCTCATCTCGGCATACATTTTCTTCAGCCGACGGTTCTCATCCTCCAGAGCCTTCATCTGGCGGATCATCGAAGCGTCCATGCCGCCATACTTCAAACGCCACTTGTAAAAGCTAGCAGTGCTCATCCCGTGTTCCCGGCATTACTCGGCACCGGAACGCCGCCTTCTGCCTGACGCAGAATGGCGAGGATTTGGGGTTCGCTTAATCTCCTCGTCTTCATAAAAATCTCCTCGATCATAAAGCCTGAGAAATTCTACTTTTGAAGCCCGTCGATTGGCGAGGGAATTACCCTACCATTGAAGCTCGTATCAATCGGTGTTGGCCGCCCATGCTGCCCCCACTAGCATGACCCGCGCATGGCTGCGACCGATCTTGCTGATACGTCGTGATGAGCAGCGCCAAGTCCAGGACTGGCGAACACGCGGATTGAGCCCGAAGTAGCTGACCAGCTTCTGCGGGCTTTCAAACCGGCTGATATTGCCGATGGCCGCCATTAATCCCACCGCGACGGTGAGATCGACTGTGATCGTGAGCAGCCGTTTGACGCGGGATCATCCATGGTGCCTTCGGCAATTTGCCGATCGAGCACCGCAAGATCTTCACCGAGCTTGTCGAGTTCGCGTACATGCCGGTCGATTGCGAACTGCTCATCGTCAGGCAGAGGCTGACGTTTAAGCCATTCACGCCCACGGCCGTTGAACAGGTCGGCATGTGGACACTTGGGGATCAAGTGAGCATTCAAGATGGAATGGATCTTATTCTTAATCCGCGTACGGTGATGCACGACCTGATGGCGACGGGGCACCAGCCTGCTCATGCGTTCTGTGGCGGCGTCTAGTGACCAGATATCCGGCAGATAGCCAGCAGCATAAAGGTTGGCCAGTGTGCCAGCATCGATCTTGTCGGTCTTGACGTGCGCCTGCGCGATCGCTTGCACCTGCAGGGGATTGGCAATCGCGACCCGTCGCACGGACGGCGAAAGGACGCGAGATACTGCCATGCAGTTTCCCGCCGCCTCGATGACAACCTCGTCTGTTGCGTAAGTGTCTTGCCGAACCCTCAAGAGCTGTTCGCGTCATGTCGACGCGCCCACCATGGCGGAGCCGGCCGTCTTCGCAGAAAACTACCTCACCAAACGTTCGGTGGATATCAACTTCGATAACCCGTCGCATAAGCCTCTCCTGTCGATTGAACAACGGGAGTTACGGGCGACACGACAACTTCGGACTCGCGCTCTCGGCGCAACCGAGAGTCGCATCGACGGCCACCTACTAACACGAGCTCACAGCTCATCGAATTGATCGGCCTGCCCCCTCCTTCGTGCTCCCGGTGCCTCTGTCCCGGATGCTCGCAGCATACGCCGCAATTCTCAAACTGCAGCAGAACGTCAGCACCGAAGGTCTTAAACCGGTTACCAAGGATGATGCCATCGTGCGCCTGGTCGGTGCGCTATTGCTCGAACAGAATGATGAGTGGGCCGTCCAGCGGTCCCGCTACATGACACTTGAGACAATCGCTCCGATCAGCGATGATCCGCTCATCAGCCTGCCAGCCGCAAGCTGATTAATTCCGGCTCTGTCCACAAGGCACGGCGACCGCCAAAGCTACACCACGTCTTGCGCCACGATCGTACCAATCCTTCCGAACCTTATGGTCGCCTCTTGCTCGAATGTTACAAAACATTCATAACGCTGCTTCGCTTGCCACGACGAAGGAGCCACTATGAAGCGAGTTATCACCTTCGGTACTTTTGACGTTTTGCACGTAGGTCACATTCGCATCTTACAACGCGCTAAGGCGCTAGGCGATCATCTAATAGTGGGGATCTCAACTGATGCGTTGAACTATTCAAAGAAGCAGAAAAAAACTGTATATTCTCAGTTCGACCGCCTCGAAATCGTTAAGTCGATTTCGGGCGTGGATGAGGTCTTCTTCGAGCACTCGCTCGAGCAGAAGGGGGACTACATCAAGAAATACGGTGCTGACATCTTGGTCATGGGAGATGACTGGATGGGTCGGTTTGACGAATTCAAGAGCCTCTGCGAGGTAATTTATCTACCGAGAACGGAGGGCATCTCTACGACAGAGATACTCGCAGAAATTAGGGCTGCGTCGGCGACTTATGCTTAAGTTCTGCTCTCCGCGGGTGGCTTTTGTGGTTAAAAACAGTTTCCAGCTAGCTCACTTCTGGGAGTTGATGTTCAGTTACACACGCGCGGAGATTTTACTTGTTGATAGGCCTACGCTCTGGGATGAGTTCTCTCGGACGGATCTTGAGTCATGCCCGATACGCGTTTCAGTAGTTTCTCGTGCCTCTATCGCTGCTCGCGCATCTGAGTTCGATGCCCTGTTTTTCCAGACAGTATTTCCTGGAATCGAGGAAGTTGAAGGCGTCCCACTGGTGTCGGTTCAATATGGCTTGGCTAAGGAAAGGCACAACTACGGGGAATGGCGTTCGCTTGCGGATCTGAATCTGATGTATGGAGATTACTCTGCATCGAAGGTGTCGCATTTTTCGCCAAGCTACCCCGTTGGAAATGTGAAATTTTCTGGTTGGAGCCCTCGGGTCAAGAGACAAGCTTTGCGGCAGAACAAGATTGACCTGGGCTTCGATCCATCTCTGCCCGTGGTGCTATACATGCCGACTTACGGGGAGCTCGGGACGTTCAGCGAGCTCTTGGAGCCATTGTCAACACTTCGCCGCGATTTCAACGTTGTAATAAAGATGCATCATAACAATGAGATCAGTGGCAGACACTGGAGGCGCGAAGCCGCCAGTTTAGGGATCTCACACCTTTTTGGTGGTGGCGACGATCAGAGAAAGCTTCTTGAGGCCGCAGACGTGGTTTTGAGCGACTATTCTGGTGCGATATTCGATGCCGTTTATGCAGAGGTACCTGTAGTACTGTACCAGCCATGGGCGCACAACAAGATAGGTGTGCAAAAATTTGATCTGTCTTCAATCGAATTTCGCAGGCGAGATGAGCTCGGTTTAGTGGTATCGGAAGCAAGAGATCTGGCGCGGGCCCTGAAAGAGGCGCTGGCTACAGCCGATGAACTCGTTGGCAAAGCAAAAGGAATTCGCCGTGATGTGTTCTGTGACACAGCGCCCGATCTGATAGTTCCCACGGCGTGCCAGCGTGTTGACGAATTACTCACCGGTCGTCTCCCTGGACAGACAACTGAACAACGATACGTGCGGGAGTCCGTCAGGGCACTCTTGTCTGCACGACGGGCGCTCAACAGGTCGAAATCAAAGCCCCGCCCGTTTTTGCAGAGGCTTCTTAGCAACTGGCGCTCGCCGAAGCCCGATTGATCTAGCTGCTAATGTTGCCGAAAGCTTGCTTTGATGTGGCCCAGCATTGGTACCTAGGCCCGGGCGAGCATCGTGAACGTTGGTTGCAACGGCGATAGGTGACTGATTTTGCGGGTATCAACGCCGATGATGATGTGATTCATTGGGTGCGGCTAACGTTGCTCGGGGCAAAGAGGGCAGGAGGGCAGGGCCGTGATGGTGCGCTGACCACGAAGCCTCATCGATTCAAGCGTCTCCCGCTGAAAGGCACACTTATGGCGGAAATGTCGACGCAACCAATAATTACCGTCGGCCAGATTATCGAGCCGACGGCGGCGGCTATACGACAGCGTCGAGGCATGGAACCGCGCCGGCGTAGCGGTGGTCACCAGTGTTTTCCGATAGGGTCAGGCTGCTCAAAGCCAACCTGACGGACACCACCGATGATCGACGACATGAAGAATCTGCGCTCGCTTGTTGAGAAGCGCGGATGCTAATTTGCTCCGTGAGATGATCGGTTTGCTGCCGAGAAACTGATGGCGCTGGAGGTTGGCACGAAGACTGGCGCGGGTTATGGCGAAAAATTGTCTCCGACTGGCCCAGTGCAACGGTTATCGCGACCGGGACTGGGAGACACGGGCGGGCACTGTCGAACTGCGCATCCAGCAGTTTTGCACCGGCAGTTATTTTCCAAGCTTCCTTGAACCGCGCCGTATGGCGGAAAAGGCTCTGACGGCGGTGATCCAGGAGGCATATACCAGAGCGTTTCAACCCGATCCGTCGACGACCTCGGCAAGGCCATCGGCATGAGTGGCATCTCCAATAGCCAGGTATGGCGGCTCTGCGAGGAGGTCGACGAGAAGGTGAAGGCCTTTCTGGCCAGGCCGATCGAGGGCAATTGACTTAGCTTCTGAAAGGCCTGGACATGCTCCCCCACTCAGCTAACGGGTAATGTTGGTATTATGACCATCAGAGGTGGCTCGGTTTGTCTGAACAATTTCGGGCGTTTTGCTACGTGGATTTCCACCTCGATTAGGCCGCGACCATCACTGGTGCCAGCGCGTTGAAGTAGGCATGGTCCGGCGTCTGTCGGTCACGGATGAAGCTGGGCGGACGACCAGGGATCGATCCGGAGGTCGCGGTCCGGCTAATGCTTGTGGGCTTCCTGCTCGGAATCGTTCACGATCGTCGCCCGATGCGCGAGGCGCAGGTCAATGCAATCGTCAGACTGATCGGTGCATTGCTACTCGAACAGAACGACGAATTGGCCATCCAGCGATCCCGCTACATGACGCTGGAAACCATCGCCAAAGTGAGCGATCGTCCGCTCATCAGCCTGACAGCAGAAATCCGACATTCATCCGGCCCTCCCGGATGAACCGTGGTCGTCTAAGCTACACCACGTCTGGGACACAATCCTTGCGACCCCCGCGTCCCGAACGGAGATTACTTCGCGAAAACCCACCTTTTCCGGGACTCGAAGGGGCGTATGATCCGGCTTTGTTCCGCTATTCAGAGCCCAAACGGTCCGCAATCGGTCCGCGATCTGGCTATGTTCTGTAAGGAGGGCAGGGGGCTGCCAAGCTATGAATGAAAAAGCCCGCTGCACCCAATTGGGCGCAGCGGGCTGATACGCCACATGGTCCGCCGCGGACAAATGTACGGAATCGTACGGATGATGCAACTACACCTTTTGAGGTAGGGCCAGCGCGGCTAGCGCATCAGGAGCTTGCCGAGCCACGGTCTCACGCTGTCCCAGAACGTGAAGAACACGCCGCCTGCCGTAAATCCAAGACTGACGAAAATCATCGAGGCGGTTCTACCAAGACGCTTGATATCTTTCACCTCATCGATCGTCGGCCGGATGTCCTTTTCGACTGTCTCCTTTAGGCCGGCAATGACGTCTCTTTGCTGGGCCACCGTCTGGCCGCTCAGCACGACAGTTGTCTCAAGGTGCGAAAGATCATCCTGCTGTCTGTCGAGCCGTGTGTGGATCGCTGCGCGACTTTCGCGAGCAGCGGACTTCTCGTCCTGGAAGTCCTCACGGAGCAATCGGACGCTTTCCTCCAGCCGCCCCAGAGCGCGCAGCACTTCATCATTCTGGCCTGCCATCCGCCTCGCTTCTCATTTCACGCTTCATCAGTGCCACAACGGTGTCTAGCTCCATTGATGTTCTGGTTCCGGTCCCGTTGATCCGGTAAAATGACCTCCCATCTTTGACCTTCTCCACGTGCGGATCGCTTCGTAGGAGCTACGACACCGCCAACGCGATCTATACCGGTGTCGCTAAGGAGAGCTGGTGAGGCCACAGATGACGAACTGTCACCGTTGCAGAGACACCGGCTGGGTATGTGAGACGCATTCCAACAAGCCTTGGAATGGCCCGAAGGCGTGCGGCTGCGGTGGCGCCGGCATGCCGTGTCCTCAGTGCTGCATGGACGCAGACTGGAACGCGGATCCGAAACGGCCGCCGGACGTGTCGAAGGTGTTCACGTCCGTGCTGAAAGCGCCCGGCAAGACGGTGAACTGACCCGCAGTCCGATGTCGGCGAGCTGAGCATTAGCCCAAAGGTTCTAACCTAGATGGGTGATTGCAACCGTTCCAGAATGATGCATCCTGAAGACGTATCAAACAGCTTTGGGCTCAGGCGGGAAAAACGGCCGGGCCCTTCTTCTTTTTAGGTAGCCTGTACCGCGTTTGTAACGATACCCGGCATGGCGAGGTCGAGCTATCTTGTTTTCAGCCAACCACCCAACCGGTTCGGCTATCAAACCTCACCTCCAATGAGGCTTGAAGGAGAGCTACCCCCGCCAGGGTGGCTCTCCTTTGCTTTATACGATCCCCGCCATTGTGGTCACGGCACTACCCGAATGTTCATGCCGCCCGGTGCGCAGAACGTAAGCAACCTCCCCAGGGCCGAGGTTCTTCAAGCGCCTGGGCACGCGCGTGAGCGACGGTGACGCCGTCAGTCACCAGCACCATTTCAGCATCTGTTAAGCCACCGTCCTTCGCCCTCCGTCGCCCTGCGGGTCGCCCGCTCCACCCAAAGAGGTAGCCAGGCGAGACTCGCGTTCATTGTAGAAAAGCGGAATATTCCTTTCGAGCTTACACAGATGAGCTAAGGGGGAAAGATATGTCGCAGATTATTCCTGTGCTGTTTCACGGACGATGGCACCCGCCGGTGAACCTTGTTGAGAAGACACGTGTTCGCCAGATCACTGGGCCGGCAGAGGCGGTTCGCTACATGAGAGAAAACTTCACGGTCACAAACCCCGCCTGCTCCAGAGCGATCAGCATCTGTTGCGCAGCACTACGCCTTGAGGCGGACCACGAGACGGCTAAGATGTTCTTCCTCGCGGCATACGAGAGCGAGATCAAAGTCAGAAAAAGCCACTAGAACAACCCGACCTGCAGGTGAGCGAGCCTAGCACAAGCTTCAGTTTCCATGATCTCTGCGGTCGGAGGTTTGAAATATGTCTCAGCGACGGAAGTGGAAAGTGGATCTATCGGTGGTGGACCCGCATTGGGCTGACTGGTCTGCTCCCATAGTCTTGCGGCTAAGCTCATACAGGCGGGAGGCGGTCACTAACCCTGCAGAGGCCCTCTCTTTCCTCTCCAACCGGTTCGCCGGCGAGCGAGACGCGCTCTACCTCGCAGCGCGTAACGCCTGTTCTGCGGTTCTTCGACGTCGTCTCCCTACAGAGCAAGCGCGGCTTATCTTCGCGAAATTCGCGCAAGATGCACTGCTGCTAGGCGAGCGAGCCGCCCCCAGTGGTAGCGACACGGCAAAGGCCCTGCCTATTTTTGCGCCCCATCTTGGCTCGAACGGCTTACCCTGATCGGGAGCTATGACTTCTCCGTTCAATGCACCCTGCCGGTGTATCCGGCAGCCTTGCAGGCCGGCGCGGGGAAAACGATCCAGCACGTTTGTGTGCCGCCACCTTTGGGAAAGGCAATCTCCTTCGGGCGTGCCACTCGACCACCTGTCACGACTTCGAAGTCCCGCTCTACATCTTTCGATGGAATTGCCCTGTTACGCCATTGAAGTACCATTCAAACGACCGAGCACAGAAGAGCCTCGGTTTAGCGAGAAGCGCGTGCTCTTGGGGGATGCACGCGCTTCTTCGTTTTCCGCACTTTTCGCGTGACCAAGTCCTCAGATACTCAGTACGGCACAAACCCCCTCTTATTTGAGGGGGGCACCAACCGAAGTTGGCGTTGATCAAACCTCCCTATAAGTTCCAAGATCAGTTGCTCGGCGCGCGCATGAAAAACCGAGCAGGCGGTCGAGGTGGTTCCCCCTATCACCTCGGCCGCCGCCCTGGCGGCCGCCATCGCCGCTCTACCGAAGTGACCGGTGACTAATGTGGGAGCCGAACGGTGAAGCCATTACTTGATTCCGCCACAAACTGGGAGGTATGAGACGGTCCCCCTGAGGAGTCGGCGATTTGTATTACCTGAAAGCTCATTTGCGCGTAGTATCGGCGTTCATCATCAGAGAGATGGCCACAAGATATGGCCGCAGCCCGGGCGGCTACCTCTGGGCCTTCCTGGAACCTATCGCGTTCATAGCAATCATGTCTGTCCTGATGGGTGCCTTGGGAAGGATGCCCCCGAAAGGCGATAGCTTCACCCTGTTTTATGCGACCGGCTTCATAGCCTTCAATATGTACAAGGGCATGCTCGGCTACGTCACGTCCTCAGTCAGTGCGAACAAGAACCTCATGACGTTCCCCACCGTGGCTCCGATTGATGCCGTAGTGGGGCGAGTGATCTTGGAGGGAGCCACATCCGTTGTTGTCGCGACAATCATATTGTTCGCCGCTTCATTCACGGCCCGTTATCCGTTTTCTGTCGAATGGTCGAAGATAATCGAGGCAACAGCATTGGCGTGGCTTCTTGCCATGGGTGTGGCTTTAGCGAACATCGTTCTCTTCGCAAGGTTTCCACTCTACCAGAAGACATTCGATATCGTCATGCGTCCGCTTTTCCTTCTATCTGGCGTCTTTTTCAACGTTGCAGATATGCCAGCAGGGGCGCGCAACATACTGCTCTGGAACCCGGTGGCCCACGTCGTCATATTGTTTCGGCAGGGCTTCTACGGCGATGCGGGGACCGATTACGTGGACGTTCAATTCCTCGCCGAAACATCGTGTACAGCACTGATGGTTGGCATGATGTTGTTCACGTTCTTTTCGGTCGCGCGGCTGCAGGACTGAAACTGCGGCGGATTGGTATCACCGCACGACCGCATCGTGTGCTGCGCATTCTTCCTTCGTCCAGGCCTTGGATGCACAAAGACCCGCAACAGTGTCGTCGATTTTGTCCTGGTCCCGCTCTGTTGCGCCACGGGCGCCGATCAGTGATGTGCCAGCGATTGATCTAGCGGTTGATTGCAGCTGGCCTTTCGCCACACTGGCCTGTTTCGTGGAGGTACATGCCGCCACGCTCAATGCACAGGCGACGACGGACGCGAGCCTTGTCAGCTTCATTGGTCAGTTCTCCGATTGCGGTGTTGGTTGCGGCAGTCAGGCGATCCGCTTCAGCCTTTCGCGCGTCACTGACGGCACCAGGGACGTATAGGAGCATGCACAGCACGAAACCGACAGCGGCCCCGACGCCGAGCTTGATGATGTCGAACAGGCTCATGTCACGCCTCGATCTCGCGTCGGATGGACTTGACCCGCCGGACGATCCACTCGCCGCCAAAAAGGATGATGCCGCCGCACAGAAGGCCAGCGCCGACGAGGATGATGATCAACTGCGGGTTCGCGTTGGCAAGCCATGTACCGAGGCCACCGAGCGCGCCGATCGCGGTCGTGAGCCATGCGCCCCAGCTGGACTTCTGCCGAACCTCCTTCTCGACCTTTTCAGGCACCACGGGGCGGTCAACCGGAACCGGTACAGACTTCTCGATCACGGTCTCCTCGACCACTGGCGACGATCGCACCGTTTCATCACCTGAGGCTGCAGATCGGGCCAGCAGCGCTTTGTGCAGCGCCGCGCGTGTTTTCGGACCTACGTCGCCGTCAACGGCGTCGCCGGTGAAGCCCGCCGCCCGCTGGAAGGCCTTGGCGCCAGAGACATCAGGCGAGTAGCCGCAAACGACCAGCGCCAGCCGACCGTAGTAGTCGATCCTGTCGGCAAGTCCGTTCTTGCCGCCGTTGATCTTCTTGGTGATCGTCTCGATGTCGTTCTGGTCGGCCCACCGGTTCAGAGATTGACCGGTAGCCTCGTCCCAATACCAGATCGGAACCAGACCTTCCCACGGATCAGAGTTGATCGCGTCCGGATCGGCCACGAAGTCAGGGCACCTGTAGCCTTTGCGGCGGCACCAGTCCCGGAACGATGTGTAGTTTCCCTTGCCCGTGAGCTGGATCGGCCCGCGACCGCGGTACAGGAAGCCGTCGCCATCCTTCTCCGGTGTGTTACCCAGATCGGTGCGCGTATCGTAGCGCTGCTGCGCCGGCGTTGGTCCCCAGATCTCCTTGTCAAACTTAAAGCTACCGCTCTCGTGCATGAGCTGCGCGAGGTAGTGAACCAGGCGGTGCAGGCGATCGAGGCCAACATCGGCGCCGTAGCGATCGAGAGAGGTCAGTACAGATTGCAGGTTCGCAGCACTCCCCACGGCCTTGGCAGCCGTGCGGATCTGCTGCACCGTGATGGGCACAGTCATGACGTTCTCCGATGTTTGACTGGAGGGTTCGTTAGTAGTAGGCGAGAGCGATGAAACGTTATTCAGCCACCCGAGAATTAGTCGTCTGCTTGGTCAGTATCGCGGTAATTGCAGCCGCTGCAGTCGGTGCGGCGCATTGGCTGGTCGGTTAATCAGCCGCCGGAGCTGGCTATGACTGATCTTATCCCTGACGAGATTGAAACTTTACGCATGCTTGCCGGCCAGTTGCCGCGGCGCATGGGCGTCGTTCATATGATATGTCTGATGCAATTAGTGGCATTCGGTTTTTGCACTCCCGACGAGCCACCGCAGATCACAGATGCCGGGGTCCAGCAGCTGGAAGAAGCGACCGGCACCATCGATTTTAGGTCGCGCAGCTCTTCGTGATTGTCACCCCCTAAAGGGAAGGGCTACGTAGGGCGCTCGAAAACAAGAGGAAGAAGACTTGAGTATCCAAGACCTCATCGACAAGCTTTATGAGCTAAAGGAACCCAGCCGGGATCTGGAAATCGAAGTCGCCCAACTCGTTGGCTGGAAGCAGCGATCGGAGAAGTTCCTCGATGATAAAGGAAACGTGAGAGAGCGGACGTTGTACCTAGTCCCAAATGGGGACAAGGAAGGGAAGGTACCTCGTTATACGCTTTATCTTCACGATGCCTTCAATCTGGCCCAGTTGATCGCCCCAGATCACGTTGGCGGTGTAGCTTGGGAGAACGGGATGGGCAGCGCTCGCATCAACAACGGTCCTTACGTACAGGCCGCGTCAGCGCCGATCGCTCTCACGATCGCTGCACTGACGCTGCTACAGCAGAAAGTTACATCACGACGGTAAAACCGCGATGGCGGCAGCTGCGGCGGCCTTCATTCGGTTCCCGGATTCAAGCCGCACATGCCCTACGGTCTTTTTAAAAAACTCGCTGCAGATGCTTAAGATCGCCGGATCCGTAAGCGCCTCTTGCCGCAAGAACACGATATTGTGCTGCCATTTGTGGCGCTGAATATCTCGAAGAACCGGGAAGAGGCCGAAGCCGGCAAGTTGCTGGATAACCTCTCGGTCCAGCACCTGCCCCTCCCACCGAGGAGACGCTTCCAGTTCCGCAAAGAAAAGGATGCACTTTTGCAGTGACTTCTCCGCCCCTGCAAGCACTGAGCCGACGGCCCCCTCAACATCGACCCACATCGCGTTGTTGAGCCCGTCTTCGCCTAAGAAATCGTCAAGACGTTGCCCCTGTACTTCATAAGTCGATTCAGCCGGCGCACGCTGGTTCGTCAGAAGACTTCCCATTGTCGAGTGTTCTTTAGTCGTCGCCGGTACGTTGAACCTATAGGTTCTGTTCTCGTCCGCTATGCACTGGAAATGGTATTCAACTCCCAAAGCCTCCACCTCTTCCCGGTACCTCCCGTGGACTCCGGGGTTGGCTTCGAACGCCACAACACGAGCGTCTGGCATCGCTAACTTGACGGAACGTGAGAACTCAGCTCCATGCGCGCCGATCTCCAAGACAATTTGCGGCTTTAGATAATGCACCATTTGCATGACTGCCGCAGACAAATCGTCAACGGTTCGCTGCCGGGCTTGACCGTGTTCATTTTTATCTCGAGGTAGCGCGTGGTAGTGGAGCGCTTCCTGCAGCTTCATCGTGAATTCCGGATAAGCACTTCCTGCGACCAGTCCTCCAGCAGCTTGGCTATGGGGCAATACATTGCTGCCAGTCATTCTTTTCACGTCTACGATCGTCGCTGAATATAATGTTTTGAGAACCGCGGCCAACTTTGCCAAAGGAACGCGTAGCCTCTCGAGAGAAAGACGATCGTCCGTAGCTACCAGGTTGAAGCCCGGGAGAAGACCCGCGTGCTCTGCCAGTTTCCCACGCCAGAGTTCCGTCTTCACAAGAAGAGGTGCCTCACAATGCAGCGCGACGGTAAACGTGTCCTCGCCGGTCGCCCTCAGTTCATAGTGGATGGCTTTGTCTATTCCCCTCATGTGCAGCGGGAAGTATCTTTTCGAAAAATTCGAGGGGGGCACGAGCTCCACAGGCAAGGACATGCGTATTGTTTCGTATGCCCTTCTCCATGTCTCCGTGTTGTTGAATACCTCCAAGATATTCTTTGATTCGGTGGGGACGAGATCACGCCGCGTGACCGGCCCGCTATACGCCTTTCCGCCCGCAGCAATCCAGGCTGCATTGTTCTCTTGCCATTGGGGAAAAGCCAGCGCGACCACTGCATCGTTCCAAAATTTACGCTCCCCGATGGGGTGAGTGATCACCGTGCTTTCGTCGGCGTGGCCGTACCATCGGTTAAATTTGACAGGTAACAGCGTGGCAGAGATACCGTGCCGGAACGCCACCCAACCAAATGCGGTTTCGTCGATGGTATACGCAATCTTTCCGAGATAAGTAGAGATGAAACGATACGCATCATCCAACATCTTCTCGTGCGGGAGGTCATCTGTGACAAAAATCAGGCCACCATTGGGGATGGTTTGCCGGTCTGTTATGCCCTTGAAATCATCATGTTCTGTCGTGAATGGGTGGAACTTCTGAATGAGTTTTTTTGTACCCTCCCGCCAAGCCATTGGCCGGTGCTGAAGGATCGGCGATAAGTCTCCGGATATGAGCATGTCAGCGTCAAGAAAAAGGACCTGACGGAACTCTTTTAAGAGATCAAACACGTCGAGCTTGACCAACATGAAATGCGAATACCGCCCGAGAGCATCGTTGACACGCCGTTGGACTTCCATGTCTTGGTCGTCGCCGAAGTGCCGGCGCAGCCATTGATCCTTCGTTAGTTCCCGGAACTCGCAGCGCTCATCCAGCTGTATCAGCGCCGCTTTTTGATCCTCTGGAATACCGTCGTGAAAGATGACGATAGTATCGTACATGTCCGGGTTGTGCTTCCGGAGCCCGACGATCATGTTCCCAACTGCAAAGGCCAAGTTGGCCGTTACGGCAAACATGATCGCTAGATTACGCTTCATCTCTTTCCCCATTAGTTCCTACGAACCGTTGCAAATTGCATTAGCGCATCCGAATGCCATTTAGAAGACTAGCGAGACGAAGCCCCGCCTGTTCTAACCGAAGACGCACAGCTGGCCAGTGCCGCTCCAAGTAATCATCTGGAAGAACCAACATGGCGGTGGCGCGTTGAGCGCCTAAGTCTCGTAACAACACGTCTCTGGCGAGATTGCGGCTCTCTATCGCCCAGGACACTGTTGAACCTCCCGCAGGAGCGTTACCTCGCTCGAAATCGTCGACCATGTCAGCAATGTCGTGGACGGACATTTTGCGGCTGCGAATGAATGCGCTGTCCCAGACGTCATGGAACGTCATCTCCTTCCCTTTGAAAATGACTTTAAATACACCTGGATCTTCGCTTGCGTGCAAAGGCTGATGGATGTCGCCAACGAGGTGCACAATGTACTTAAGCGCAGCTACCTTAGCTTCGGTAGGGAGAGCCGGATCGTTAAGCGCTGCGACGCTTTCATCGATGGCGCCAATGATGCAACGGTGGTTTTTGCATTGCTTGGCAGGATCATATTCTCTCTCATCCAACGGAAGCCGAACCAGATGCGAAGGCTGCACCCCCACCTTCAGGTCTCTAATTCGGTCGGCCCATCGCGCCACTTCCACAATTGAAGTCTTCCCTTCGGCAGAAAGCAGCTCGCCAACCCACAATCTGCCTGTAGCTGTTAGATGCTTTTCTGCAATCGCTGCCACCACCTCGTGACCCATGCCGTTCCAAGCAAGTGCAGAACCCGTCTGAATCATGGTAAACATACCCATGAATGCCAGCGCGACTGCGCTTCTCATGATGATAACAACGGTGCCTCTCACGCTTCCTCCAACTAATTGGCCTCGGCCGAAACTCCCCTAGGCGACAGCTCTGATGCGTGCCTTGCTGGGGAGGTAACGCTCTTGCTGAACCAATATCACGATGGGTACGGATTCACGCTGGCTGATGCGAAACATTTCGCACCAGCATTTGCTTCTAGATTTTTAGTACGTCAGCGACGCGTGCTGATGCTTTACCATCTTCCCAAGCACAGAACTCCTCGACAAAGGCGCGGTACTTCGTCGCGAAGCGTTCTTGGTACGATGGCAGCTCTCTTACCTCAAGGGCGACCTGTTTGGAGGTAGTGACGAAAGGCCCAGGGAATTTCTCCTGTGGGTCAAAATAAAAGCCGCGTTTCTCGGATGCATACTCGGCCATGTCAGGGCAGAAGAACAGCATCGGCTTTCGGGTGTTTGCGTAGTCGAAACAGATGGAGGAATAATCTGTAATGAGCAGGTCAGCCGCCAAGCAGAGCTCTTGAGGGTCATCGTATTCGTCCACCAAAGCCGTCTTTACGAAGGGGGCATAGGGCGTGGGATCAAACCGCCCCCCCGATAAAAGGTGGGCTCGCACAATGAGGACCCAGTCGTCCTGAAGTTGATTTTGGAGCTCCGCCAGGTTTAGGTTGAACTTGATTGGCGTGTCTCGGTTTCCGTATTTCTTGCTGTCCTTGAAGGTCGGCGCATACAGGATGATCTTCTTGTCCTCGGGAATGCCGAGGCTGCTGCGTACCTTTGAGACAATTCGTGCCTTTTGCTCTGGATCTGCATAAAAGATATCATTCCGCGGATAGCCAGTCCTCATCACGGGCCCGCTGTACTTGTATGCCGAGGAGAAGCGGTCGGCCGTGAACTCGTTTGGTGCGACGAAGAAATCCCACTGCTTTGACTGAGGGTACATGACGTTCTCGGTGGAGTTCCGGTTCAACTCCCGACCGACAGGTGCGGTTACGTCGAAGCCTAGCTTCTTCAGCGGTGTGCCGTGCCAGGTTTGGACATATGTTGCGTTCTTTCGCTTTTGGAAGAACTGAGGGAAGCTCGTTCCAGTGAACAGATAGCCGGCTCTCGCCAGGTAGTAGAGGTACTTCAGAGATGTCTTCAGTACGATCTCCGCCCCGTCCAACTCCGCCGCATTTCGGTCCACCCCGTCCTGCTGTTGGAACGCCCAAACATGCTTAGCCTTTGGTGCGCGACGTTTGAGCTCCTGGTAAATGTACTTCTCATTGCCTGCATATTGACGGCCCGACACGCCCTCGTAGAGGAAGATGTTTTTGCTCACCGGAAACAGATGAGTGCACAGATTATAGAACACACCAACACGGAAGCTCAGATACGGCAGTCGACGCTTCTTTTTTGCGTACTGATAAGGCGTCCGCCCCAGGTAGTATGCGGCAGCGAACGGTGCGGCGCACGCGTAAACAGCGCCAACCAACGCCTTCTTGATCGGCGCAGGTGTATGCTTTTTTAGGAGGGCGGCGGTTTCGCGGTAGAACAGAATGATCTCTCCCAAGGTGTCAACCTTGTGGAACTGACCCTTCAACATCCATCTGGCTATTAGCCTGTCGCCAAGCGGGAATTTCTTGAACACACTAGGACTTAGCCCGCTGAGATAACCCGGAACGGTCTGGCGAAACATGTCTCTGAAATACGCGGTGCCACTTAGGTACGGCTTCACGTAGTAAAGCACATCAGTCAGCTTGCGGTGATCCCAAGCGCGTTTGATGCTTTCAGGCGGTCCATATTTATTGAATTGGTCGTCCAACCAAGCATAAACCTTAAGACGCTCCTCAAGATTCGCGAAGTCCCCCTTCTGCTGAGTTACAGATTTGGCAGCACTGCCATCTCTAATTCGCCACTTATAAACCACCTCTGGCTCAATCGCGATCCGTGGGTCATGTAGGAAGAGATTGATGACGAAACCTACATCTTCGTAGTAGATCTTTTCGGGGTATCGGATTTTGTTTCTTCGAAGATAATCAACGCTAATGAGCTTGTTCCACGGCGCCCCATTGTAGACAAGCCAAGGATAATCTCGCCAATGAACGATCTGCTGCTTGAATACTCCTCCCATTTCGAATTTAGGTGTTGCCCAACCTTTTCGGTTCTTGGAGTTGAATCGAAGCGTCCGACCAAGCACAAGATCCGCTCCGGTCGACCGAATGCGATTGAGCATTAGCTCATAGGCTTTCGGGGGGACGTAGTCGTCGCTGTCAACAAAGGCAATGTATTCGCCTTCAGCCATATCGATGCCATGGTTTCGCGAATCACCTTGTCGCTCGTCATGCTCTACGTATCTGGTCTTCCAGCCGTATCTCGCCGCGAACTCCTCGGCAATTTCACACGACCGGTCGGAGCCGGGTTTCAGAACAAGAATGACATCTAGGGGCTGTAGCGTTTGGGCTGCAATCGAATTCAAACAAGTCCTTATGTAGGGCTCTACCTCATAAACCGGCACAACCACCGAAACCTCAGCTTTCGTGAGTTCGGCATCCACCCTCGAACCTGAGTTGACCGTATCATCATCGAAATCTACCATCTCGTTCACACAAGGGCTCCGCTCTTAAGAAACATTGAGTTTGTGTGCGGGTGCGAAATGGAAAAATCAAGGCAAATTCGGCTGGAGCGATCCTGAAGGTACGGCGCGCCCTAGTTAGATCCTGAATCGCGGATGGAGTAAGCTCGCGCTGAAATGACTAGATATGGCCTGCCACCGCCGGGACGGGTGAGTTGGAAGACCATCCCCGACTGATGCTTCGTGAGCTTGAGTAGGAGGCTACCTATAACTCTTTACACTCATCTCCACAGGTACCAGAAGCCGGTATCTGACATGTTCAACTCACCTGCCTGTCCGGCCGTTAAGGTTGCGATGGTTGATCCGTTTCCTCCATGCTTCACAACGAGATTGAAAGCGTCGGATCCACGCGGCAGAAAACTTGACGCCGGGGATAGCGTCTGTGGGTGACAACGTAAGTTCGCCAACGGCCCTCCTGTGGCATTTGCGAGCCGACTCCAATCACGCAACGCTCCACACGGCCTTGGTAGCCGAGCGGATCTTCGGCGCCAGCTAAACCGCAAAACACCCAACGCGAGTGATCGCGGCTGAACCGTTGATGGTTTTCCCGGTCGCCGAAGATGCTTCAAGACGGAAGTCGAACGTATCGTTCCCGCTGCAATCAATGATAGTCGGGGCGAATTCAACCGTCTGCCCACCTGTTGTGTTAGCAAAAAACTTCTCGCCCCTCTGCATAGATGCCCCGTTGCGGTAGAGATAGATCTGTAGCAACTCGTTGTCTGAGGGGTTGGCAACCTCAACCGCTCCGTAGAACATATGCATTCCGGGCAGCGGTCTGATCACATCGTTAGCAGCGTCATAGTATCCGGCGTAGTCCGTCATGACTGTGGACTGGAAGGGAATTTTCTGGGGGGTCGTGGACGCGACAGCAAGAGTAACGTTGCCAGAACGAGATAGCTGGACTGCCCTGTCAGCCTTGGACGGGTGCGACCAAGTCACGGCAGCGTTGGCAAAATCGATCGCGTCGGGAGCCTCCGAAAACTCTTCAAAAATCACGATGTTGAGGTCTGCCTCCATCGCATCCACGACGAACAACGAATAGATCGTCCCATCATTCATGACGTGAATGCCTTCGCCTTCAGATCGAATGGAGGAGACGCCCTTTGCGTTAAGAATGGCCTTCACACCCGCAGGATTCATTAGCGACGTGGCAATAGGGTCTTGCGTGCCGGGAACGAATAGTTTTGTGCCGCAGTACATATACGGCGTTACCGGCGCAGCCCCATCCCAATGCCCGCCGTAATTGAACGCATAGAAGCCAGGCCCTTCCGCCATCGTCTGCTGCTTCGGGATCTTGTCGATCCAGTATCCGGAAACACTGGCATGCAGGGCGCCAATGTCGAAACGGTCGATAATCGAGCCATCCAGGTTTCGGCGGGTGAAGCGATGCCGCTGACGGGTGTTAGAGCCGTGGTTTGTTGCGAAGTTTTCGGTGGTAAGAACCCCATTCCTGCCGCAGATGTTGTAGTTGAGATCCATATCGACCGACGAAGAAAGCGAGAGGGTCGAAAGGTTCGTCGGGTTGGTCGGGAAAGCATACTTTCCGACGTTAGGCGAAGCGTTCTTGGTATACAGGTAGCGCGTGCCGCCCTCGTAGCTGACATGCGCTCCTTGTGGGACAGTAGACCCAGCCTTCACGGAGAAGAGATAGTCGCCGTGGTTTCCGCCGCCCGGGTTCCAACGATAGACCTTGTGCCAGACCGCGGTCCCGACATTTAGAGTAGAGACGATAATCAGCTGACCCGCAACCTCGTCAATCGTCATTGCTGACGGATAAGAGTAGGTGGCGCCGGGGCTGCCTGCCAAAATCGCCGCTTCATCAGGGCAGATGATCGATAGCCGAAGCGCAACCTTGCGCCGGAAGAGTCGGCGGTTGAATGGCATAAGGATGGGCTTGACGAGGCTTTCCCGCAGGAAGTCAATCGTCGCACCGTGGAGCCGCTGAGGCCCGACATCCGGTGCTCGATACCACGTCCGCCCATCCTCACTCTCGAACGTGTCCGTGCTGCCTTTTTCGGTGTCAACGAACAGCCCACCAAGACTGTCACCTTCGGATGCGTCACCCTTCAGCGTGATGGAATGGATCGACGCATCGATCATCGCCGAGCTTGCGGCATTGCGGGTGATGAAGGTCAAGTTGCCGTTAGCGGCAGCCTGAGCGATGCTGGCCCAGCCTTCGGCCGCGGTAATGATCGCCGCACTCGCCTGATCGCTCACCAGGCGGAACGTCGGCCCGGACACGATACCCATCACGATAATGCCCGAAACGAGGCCGCCTGCGACAACGTCATTGCCACTGTTGGTCTTGATCGTGAGCGCAGCGCCGCCATTGAAGCTGACGGAAACCGGGGAGCCGGTATTGGTGGCGGCGATATTCAGCCACACCAGAGACGAACCGGAAACCGGAACGCTGGTGGTCGCCTGGATGGCGTTCGGTGTGCCTGCACCTGCGTCGGAGGCTATGATGAAGCTGAAGGGAAGATCCGCGCGCCGTGTCCAGGAACCGGATGCGCCAACCTTACCATAAACGCCGTTGCTGGCAGCTACAGGGTCTCCCATAACCCAAGCCATGGCATTCGCCGGCTTGGCGAGATCAGCGTTGAGGGCAGTCAGCGACGAGTAGATCAGGCCGCCATTCGACGTGAAGGCTGTGATGACGTTCTGGAACTGCCGGAGCAGGCGCCGGATATCCGGCTTTTTTGGAGATGTTTGCCTGAAGCAGGAACACCATCGGTCACGTAGTCACGAAACACTTCTTCAGGGGTCAAATCAGGCATCGGCTTTCCCACATGGCGGCGCTCCGGCGGTGAGCCAGAGGCAAATGATTGTCGGGTTGAGGTGCGTCAGGTGATGGTGAAGGAGCCGGTAGCCACCGCAGCGGCTTCCCGGCCGGAAGGGTTGATCGCCCTCAGCCAGCCGTAGTAGGTGCCGGCGGCAAGGCTGGTGATGGTGCGCAGATCAATCGCGCTCGGTGGTCCGTATTCGGTGCCGGCAAGCGTGGCCGCATTGGGGTCGTTCGTCGTGCCGACGTAGATCCGGCAGGCGAAGTAGTTGGCGCTGTTGGGCGCCGTCCATTCAAAAAGCGCCTGGCCAGCACCGGGAGTAACCGAGACACCGGTGACCGGCCCAGGCGCGACAGGGTCGGCGGTGGCGGTCAGCAGAACGTAGTCGGTCCAGTCCGATGAGGTGCCACCGCCCCATGCCCGCAGCCGAACCCTGTATTGCTCGCCATCCGCAAGGTAGCCGGTGCGAACCTGATTCTCGTCTTCTTCCGAGAACACCGACTGGATGCCCGAGCCGCCGCTGGTGCGCTCGTATTCAAGTTCGTAGGTCAGGCTCGTATCGACATGGTCCCAGCTGCCACGGATGAAGGCGGCCGTTGCGCCGCCAGCCACGACTTCGGTTTCAACAGCAGCGGTGAAGTTGACCGGCGTCGGCACGCCTTCCTCTGGCGCTGGCAGCGCCACTTCTCCGGGCTTGCCTTCCTCTGTCGCGGCATTGAAAGTGTAGAGCGAGCTCGACACGAGGATGCCGGAGAACGAGATCCGCATGTTGCGCAGGTCGATGCTGACGCTCGAGGTGATCTCGACAACCGCATTCACCAGCCCGCGGCCTGGATAATGAACCGCGACAAACCGCCGGTAGGGCAGGTTGCGCACGTTCTTTGCCGTGTAGTCAGCGACAACCGTGACCCTGCGCGCATTGGCGCGGATGAAGGTCAGCTTCTGCTTGCGCTGGCAGTGATTGTGGCTCTGGATCGCCTGGTTGTTGAGCGTCTTGGTGCGCTCTGTCTCATCCTGCTCGCCATAGGGATCACCGTAGATCGCCGCGTCTTCGGCGTTGTAGTCCTTGGCGGGATTGGTCCAGCGCCCGCGCACGGCAAGAACGGTGTTCGCCCGCCGTTTGTTCTTGTCGACGCGGATGCTGTAGATACTGTTGGCATCGAGCGTGATATCCGGCGCGACGTATTCTCCGGCATGAACACCAATGCGGCCATCGGCACGCTCATAAACGACCAGCTCCGCCGCCTCGTCTATAATCCGGCCAACTTCGGTCGGGTCATTGTTGCCCGAAACCAGAAGCCGCCATGGTAGCGCTTCTCCGTTCCGCCACTGCGGTTGGTGACATTCTGGTCGCAAACGGCGGCAGCATTGGCCCAGTCTGGCAGATACATCGCCGAATACGACATCTTGCCGCCGACCGGATGGCACAGGTGCCACAGGCGCATCAGCGCCAGGTTGGTGGAGAACTCCCAGGTGTTCGGGTTGGCGTATCGATGCGAACCTGACCCGCCCTGCGTGCTGTCCTTCCTAGGATCGTACAGTCGCATCCCTCTCCCAACCGCCGAGTGCTCCGGCATCTGGTTGGGGTAGATCTTCATATAGTTCTTCTGCGAGACGGTGTGGCAGCGCATGTAAACACTCGCCAGCCCGTCGCCGCGGTGGTTGCTGCCCCAGATCGTCGGGAACGCATCGACGATCGCGCCATAGGCGGTGCTGCTGTTCAGCCCAAGCCTGGTATCGATCCGAACGTTGGCGCTCCCGTCGAAAAAGAAGGGCGGGGTGGTGACCAATGTCCCGTCCACCGTCACCTTCTTGTCGTGCAGGTAGTGCTGCTCGAAACCGTCAATGCGGTGCGCAGCCCACACCATCACATGGTAGGCATAGCCGTTGCGCTCCTCCAGGAAGACATAGTCTCCGCCCTTCTTGACGCGGCCCAACACGTAAGGCAGCGACGGCACCTGCTGTTTGAGGTTATACGAGCCGTCTTCCGGCTTTGGCACGGCCGGCTTCTGCGCGAAGCTCTGCATCGCAGCGTAACCAATGCCGGCAATCGCCAGGGCATAGGTGCCGAGATAAAGCAGGTTTGCGGCAAAGGTCGTCGTCGCCAGCGATGACACGATCAGTGCCAGCGTTTCCAAGCCCGTCATGTGGTTTCCATTATCTTGTCGGGAGAGACCAGGCCGCCAGCACCCGCGCTGACATTCGTCCGAAGCCTTGTTTCTGCCGCACCACCCAGCCGCGCCCGTCGTGGATGGCGCCGAACTGGTGAAGCGCGTTGCGCGAGCTGCCGATCACGCCCACATCTCCGCGACGAGGCGATTGCGTGGGACTGGCGCCAATCGACCTGGCGCATTCCGTCAGCAGAGGGACGACGCCGGTCTGCCGGATGATCTGGCGGAACTCTTCATCGCTGCTGTAGGTGCCGCGGAACCGAGCGGCCGGATCTTCATGTCCCTGCCAGATTGCCCATTCGGCGAGGCACAGGCAGCAATCCACCTTGTGACCGGGAGACCAGGGCAGGGCGCCGTAGTGCTCCAGGAAGGCGTCGAGCGTATCCATGGTGACTCGACTCCAGATTGCGGTCGTGATTTTCTGCCGCTCTCAACGGGAGGAGAAACTATGCCGATTAGCATGACAGACTTACAGGACAGGCTAGATGCGCATCAGATTGCGCTACGAGCGATAATTCATGCGCTCACAGGTCTGGTGAAGGACGACAATCTTGTCGGCCGGATCGATCAAGGCCGCGTTGCGCGAAGAAGCCAACGGACTACCGGACGGATTAGCCAAGGATACGATCGAACAATTACGCGCTCCTCATAGTCAGCATAATGAGCGATAGCCTCTGCGCAGTAGACGTTCATCTTTTGCTCTGGAGGTGAGAGATTGTGGGGTACCTTTGTGTATCCCCATTCCTCATACGTCTTGAAGGTCGTCATTTTGTCCTGAAACGTCATTTCCGCTTTCTCCTTTACCAGTTCGGCCATTTGATCGTCTTGTCGCGCATTAGCGGCACGCGTTCGCAGAACCTGTCGTCTGGTGCCGAGGGGTTCAGGATCTTGGCACGTGCCCGCTGGTCCACATCGGAAAGCACGCCGCCACTTGTCAGGGTGCGCAGCGTAAAGCGGTTGGTGATCTCCAGGTTGACCTGAGATGTGATGCCCGCATCGCTCGCCTCGTCGGAAACGTCGAGGTTGTCGATCTCACCGGTAAACACGACGATCGGCTCCTCGTCATCCGGCTGCTCGTTCTCGTCCAGCACCTTCAGCTTCACGATGAAAGGAGACCCCTGGATGCTGGTCGTCTCGTCATATTGCCAGATCTGGTCGGCAACAGAGGAAGAAACCGAGATCAGCGACAGAGCCAGGGTGTAGGCCTCACCGTTGATCGCGGCCTCGATCTGCTGCAGGGCGTCATCGGTGAACTGCGCCGGCCGGTAGATATTGCCGTCGTCATCAACGAAAGATCCGCCGGAGCCATCCCACACGCGGATCGTGCGATCGGGAAGAACGGCATCACAGAGTATCCGGAGTGACGCCATGATCAGGATCCCGCCGCCAATTCAGCCCAATACTGAGTGTCCTCGACAAAACTGACGTTCGCCCGCTCGAACCGGTCTGCATTCATCGAGCGCTGCATCCCCACATCGTCCAGAAGGTTGCAGACACAGGTAGGGCGGTCGAATTCCAGATCAGCGTCTGCAGGTATCACCGCCCTGACTGCCGGCGAGACTTGCACCGTAACGATGTCGCCTTCGAGAGAAAGCACGCGACCTGTCTGATAAAGAGCGTGCTGGTAGCTGAAACGAACGCCAGCCAGGTCGACAGCACCAGCGATGACGCGCATCGAAATCTGTGTCGCAGCAATTCCAGTCACACCTACGCTCCGGATCGCGATCGCGCCTTGTTCATAAGGCATGCCGTCATCGAACAGGCTGTCGTCATCGTGCGGCACATCGACCAACGGCTCTTCGTTGCCACTGGCATAGGGTGCGCTGTCCATCGCCCAGGTTGGAACAGCGATCCGACCAGATGTCCCGCCAAGGTAAGTCGCTATCGCATCCCAAGCACGGCGACGATCGACACCGGTCATTGGCACCCCCATCAGATCCACCCGCCAGTGCCCGAGATCCGTCCGCACCGAAGGTTTCGTTCCGCCCAACGTGCGACCGCCCGATCGAGTAAAAGGATTAAGGTAGGCGCGGCATTCAAGCGGCGATAGCAGGAACTCAGGCCAGACCAAGATATCAGCCATTCCGCCACTCGCCTCCGGCCTTGTCGTTCTGATAGCGCGCCATGGTCGGCACCACCTGGCTGTTAGACTGCCTCACGATGGCGGGCGCCGCCCGTGACACGCGGCCGTCAGCCAGGCGCTCCACTTCAGCCTGCCAGTTGCCGTTTTGATCGACGTAAACCCGCACATCCGTGGCTCCACGTCCGCCCTCCAGTGTTTGTCCAGGCTTCGTGATATCCACCCGCTCGTTTGGCGACTTGCGGAATGCGACGAGCTGGCTATCCACACCGCCACCGCCGCCAGGGAGGATGGTGCCGCCGCGAGCAAAACCTAAGATGCTACCGAAGAGACCGGAAAGAAACCCACCGAAACCGCCGCCACCGCCACCGCCGAAGCCCGAAAACGCGCTCTGCATGAGCATCCCGAGGATGTCTTTCAGCACATCCTTCCAACTTTTGGTTCCTGCTATGGCGGCACCGATAGACGATCCGATGCCCTGAAATGCGTTCTCGATCTTGTTGGCCGTGCCTACGACACCTGATTTCACATCGACGCTCTGCATCCCGTTGTTGAGGCCTTGCATGATGAACTCGCCCAGCTGGTGCATGACGCGAGAAGGCGAGTGAATACCGAGCGTGCTCTTGATGCTGTTGGTGATGCTGTCACCAATCCCGACCACTCCCGCCTTGACGCTTTCCCATTTGGCCTGGATGCCGTTCCACAGACCGTCCATGATCTGTCCGCCGATCTCCATCATCTTGCCCGGAAGCTCGAGGAAGGCGTTCAGGATGTCAGTCGCGATCTGGACAACCTTTTCCTTGAACGCAGTGAAGGCTTGTGAGGCACTTTCAACCCCCGCCTTGATCCGTTCCCAGATCTCTCCCGCAAACTGCTGGAGGTATGGCAGAGCGATCTGTAGACCCTGGTAAAGGAGCGTGATACCGCCGACCACGGCCGTGATGGCGGCCACCGCAGCCAGTACTGGAGCGCTGATGGCCGATGCGGCGGTGACCAAAAGTCCCAAAGCAATCACGACAGGCCCGATCGCTGCGCCGGCGGCCGCGATAACCGTGCCCCATTTGAGCAGCTCCGGATTTGTGGTTGCCAAACTGTCGACGATGCCCGCGAGGCTGCTGACCAGCGACGTGGCGAACTCCAGAAGGCCGCTATTCGCGATCGTGATGGCGAGGGTTTCCAATGCCCCCGTCAGCTTCTCCATCTCGCCGTTGAAGCCTTTCATGCGGGCAGCAGACTGCTCATCCGCAGACCCGGCGCGAGAGACCGCCTCAGTCATCTTATCGATTCCGGCGGCTCCCTGATCCGCCAGGGCAATGGCTGTTCGCATCGCGTCGAGGCCGAAGATTTCCTTGACAGCATTGTTCTTAGCTTCGTCGCTGAGACCAGAAAGGGCGGTTTTCAGCTCCTCCGCGATCTCCGACATCGACTTCATCGAGCCGTTGGCATTGAAGAACTTGAGCCCCAGTTCTTCCATCTTGGCGGCCGCCGCATCGCTCTTCGGAACGAGCGTGGTCAGGAATGTCTTGAATGAGGTGCCTGCGTCAGAGCCGCTGTTGAAGACGGACGAGGTCGCAGCGATAGCCGCGTTGAACTCCTCGATGCTGACACCCAGGGCGCCAGCGACACCGCCGGCTTGGCCGAGCGCGGCCTGGTAGTCCTGGAACCCGAATTGCGATGCAAGCGTAACGTTGGTGATACCGTCAACAACGCGGCCGAGATCCTGCACCTCAAGCTTGAACTGTGCCATGACATTGGTCGCGACATCGGCCGCCGTCGACAGGTCGCCACCGGTCGCTTCCGAAAGCTTGATCGATGCAGCCGCTGCACCGCCGAGAATGTCTTCTGCCGAGACAACGTTCTTCGCCAGCATCTCCATGCTATCGGCGGCTTCTGATGCTGACTTCGACGTGTTGGCGCCGAGCTCCAAAGCCAGCTTCTGCATCTGCTGAAACTGCTCGCCGGATGCATTGCTCGCCGCCTGGACGCGGTTCATCGACGCCTCGAAGTCGCCGGCCGTCTTGATGGTGAGTGCACCCATGGCCGCGATTGGGGCGGTCAGATAGGCCGACATGCTCTTGCCGGCAGACTGCATGGACTTGCCCACGCCGCTCAAGCTGGCTTGCGCTTTCTTGAGGCCATCCTGAAACTCAGCTGAATCGATACCGAGGTTGACGCGCAGCGCGCCAATGACTGCAGAAGCCATCTATTTCTTCCTATGTCGAGAAGCCAACCAGCTACGGGTAACCGCCTCGATCTGGTCGGGCGTCATGACCTTGGGCCTGCTGGCTTTGGTCATCATGCTTTCCAGCTTCGGCAGCTTCTTCATGCGCGCCAGCGCCTCGATGTGCCAGGCGAGGGACATTCTCTCGTCCCGCTCCCTGTTCCTTCGCTCTGTTTCGCCGGCGAGGATGACGCTGATTTCGCGAAGCGTGAGCCGCCAGAACAACTCGTAAGGTTGACCGGTTTCTACCCATGAGGAGATCAGCGACGGCCAGTCTAGACTGCCGTCGCCTTCCGAGGGCGCGAGCCGCCTTCCTTCTTCGGGAAGGCCAGTTTGAACGCCTTACCGATGAGCTCGCCGGTGCGCTGGATGCCGATCTCGTCAATCAGGTCGTCGCACTCCCGGATGGTTGTGCCCTCGTGGCGGTGCTGGAGGGCGCCCCAGAAGACAGTACGCATCAGAGTGAGGCTCGCCGCCTTGGGATCACTAAGGGCCGTACCGACCTCGCTGATGTTCTTGCCGGTCTCAGCCTCGATGGCGCACATTGCGCCCGTGCCGATCTTCATCGTCCACGTCTTGTCGAAAGCCTCAAATGAGACTTCACCGCGCTCTTTGTTGGCCATTGCGCAGCAGTGCCCCAGGTTTCAGCGCCGGAAACGGCGACGGTGATGGTTGCGGTCATGCGGTCGTCGACCGGGATCGACTTCTCATAACCGATGATGGAGGCGTCGTAGGTGACGGTAACGCCATTGGGGAAGGTGATCCTATGCTGCACGGTTTGGCCCGAGTCCATGAGCGTGCGCAGCAGGATATCGGTGTCACTGCCGGGAATGTAGTTGATCTCGAACGAAGCCTCGCCGTTGTCGATCAGGCCGGCGATGTATTCGCGCCGGCGACCGGGGCTCTGCATATGGGTCGCATCGATGCGATCGGCGCTCGCTGCACCAGGCGTCACGCTGAACACTTCCGCGATCTCAGCGAACGCGGCCGGGTCTGCGTCAGCATCCCAGATGGCATATTTGGTGCCGTAACCGATACGGGCGTCAGTCATGGGTCTTCTCCGTGTAGGACTGTGATGTCGATGGAAGTGCGGAACAGAGTGCTGACCTCTCCCGCGTCCGCGGCAGGAAGATTTCTTTCGCTTTCGATGAAGACGCCCTGGATCTGCCCGCCCTTGTAGCCGGACACGATCGCCTTCACGGCACGCGCTGCGGCGGTGGCCGCTGTGTAGGTCGCTGCATAGCAGTCGATCTGCACGCGGCTGGAGACGAAGCCGGAAGCGTCCTGCATGTGATAATTCGGCTGTTCGTCAATCCGGTTCAGCACGAGGTAGGGTGGCGCCGCCTTCTGAGGAGCGCGGACCCAATAGCTGCCCGCCGGCGACGGATGCCAGCAGAGCCGTGAGTGCTTCTTCCATAGGTCACTGAACCTCGACGCGAACACTGCCGTGAACGGATTCCGTCCAGAGGTCAGAGCCAGTAGACGGGTCGACCTGGCATCCGCCTTCGACGTCCAGAACCGGGCGGACGATCAATCCCGTCTCTTCATCGGCGGTGATGCACTTGTCGATCTCTTCGCCATCCAGGAACACACGGATTACCCTGCCTTCCGCCCTCGCTTGGGCCCAGGGCATGAAACCAGGATCGTCATTGATCGTCGACACGCGCATCGTTACCTCCCCCTCGCAGCCCTGCGCGCCAAACGCTGGGCGGATTTCTCGATCTCGCCCCAGAGGGAATTGGCGATGTAGTCGAGGGTCTGCTGCTTGGTGGCATCCCAGGCGGGACGCATGAATGGCTGCGGCCCATGCCGCGAGTTGCCGAACTCCTGCTGCGTGCCAGCGGGGTTGTTGGTGCCGACAAACATCTCTTGGAACGCTCGCCCTCCCGCCTCCTTGTGAAGGCTGCGCTGGCGCGGATTAAGCCGGGTCGACACGTCGATGCTCTCGACCAGGTGATGATCTTCAACTGGCGCTCTCGATCGAGCTGCACGCGCTACTGGCTCGCCTGCCTCTTTCAGGACGCGGCGCAGCGTTGCCTTCGCGGTCGACTTCGGCAGTTGACCGAGCGCCCGGTCGAGCTCCTTCAGCCCCTCGATCTTGACTGTCACCTTCGCCATCAGTCAGCATCCTTCAGCGCAGTGATCTCTATGAACCGCCGGCGGCCTTCGTCAGCTTCCTTGACGCCGCGGATCTCCCAGACCTTCCCCTCATGAACGATGCGATCGACAGGGGTAATAGTGCGGGTGACGGACGAGGAGCGAACGGTGAAGCGGGCAACCGTGAATGAACCAACCTGGCCGGCGGCCATGTATTCGATCTTGTGAGTGTCAGAAGCATCGCGACGGCGAGCCCAGAGCGTTGCAACTTCCGCCCACGTCTCGACCGGCTCGTTGAAGTCGTTAGGCACGCTGGTGACGCGCTCGACGGTGATGCGGCGGTCGAGTTCTTGCGCAGTGATTGCCATCAGACCAGCACCGACATGTATCTCGACGTCAGGTCTTTCTCGACCCGATCGAGAACATCAGAATTGGTTTGCGCGGCCGCATCGAAGTGTTTCTGCACGCGCAGAATTATCGCCGTCTGGATGTCTGCAGGCACTTCACCGGCGGGCCAGCCGGCAACATATTCAATGAAGACCGGCGCATCCTCGTAGAGGTCAACGGGAGCAATGAAGCCGCGATCGAAGCGAACGTAAGCCTCGCCGCCGCCAGTGTGCTTCAGCGTATACTTGCCCGCAGCAACCGTGGCGATCTGCCCTTGATCGTTGCGGTACTTCACAGAGGCTATCGAGGTGACAGGACCGACCTTTAGGCCCATCTTCTCCTCAAACCGCCCATAGTCCTGCCGCCAAGTCTGCTCGACGATGGCAATGCCAAGCACGCCGCTCCAGCCCTCGTAGTGCTGGACAGCCGCCTTGATCAGCCGCTCAATCTCAGCATTTGAGTCGGGCCCGTCCACGCGCAGAGCGTTCTTTACGTCCTCAACGGAGATGGGAAGCGAAGCCGGGGCAGTGACACGGACCGGTCGGAACATTTTCATTGGTCCTTGCTGCCTTCGGTCTTGGGCTTGGACTTAGGCTCGTCCTTCTTCGCGGCAGGCTTGGCTTCAGAGACCAGCCCCTTGGCGAGGAGCGGCTTTGCCTGTGCATCGCTCATCTCTACAGGGCTATTGCGACGGAACACGGTGGAGCCGTGCCGGAACGTCTTCAATGCAGTGAGTTTCATGGCGTCTCTCCTTCGATTCATAGAGAGGGCAGCCGAAGCTGCCCTCCTTGATGAGCCGAACTGAATCAGGGTGCCGGAACAGCCGTTCCGAACGCGCCGGTGACGAATGCTTCCGGGCGCTTCACAGCGAGGGCAAGCCGTTCCTCGCAGCGAACCGAGATCATGTTCTTCTCGAAGTCATCGACGTTCTCGGTCGAGATGACGACGTTGGCTTCTTCACGGTCGAAGATCTGGGCGCCGGTCTGGAAGGCGCCGGCCAGGAACTCGCCTTCGAACTGCGGGATTTCTGTTTCGACAACCGGACGGCCCCAGAGGGTCGGACCAGCGATGCGAAGTGGGTTCGCGAGGATGTAGCCGCCGGTCGTGTCCTTCGTCAGCTCGATCTTTGCCCAGTCGGTGAAGTGCACAACGAAGCCGTCGATCGGCAGCCGGGCGAGCTGTGCCTGCAGGATCGCAAGACGCAGATCATCGATCTCGGTTCGTGCATCCGGGGCGAACGCCGGAGCGAACTCGGAAGCCTGCGGCACGATGCCTTCAAGATGGCCGCCCGTACCGGAACCGAACAGGATCTCCTGTTCTTCAACGTACTTCAGGCCATAGCGCATTTCCGCATCGATCATCGACTGGAGCTGGGCGAAGTCGTCCATGATCTGCTTCGACGCCTTGAACATGTGCGCGATCGTGACGACCGGCGTGATCTTGGTGGCGAAATCGATGTCGGAATATGGCTTCGCCGTGCTTTCAGCGACGACGCGTGCGGCGTTGGTGAAGCCCGTCTGCTGCACCCAGAAGATGGCAGGAGACGTAGTGCGACCGCCGGCAATCAGATCACGGATGAACAGGCGCTGCTTCGGCATCACATCGATGCCAGGCAGGCGCTGCGGCTCCACGACACCGGTTGCGATGTCGGTGCTGATCACGTTCTTGACCGGGACGCTGACGCGCCGGCCACCTTGGACGCTCTGCGCGAAATCCTTCATCGCCTGATTTTCGATGGCCTGCTGGCCGATGGACTTCATGCCATCATCACCATTGCCACCGCGGCGCGCGCCCTTCTGCTCGACTTCACCCAGTCTGGCCTGGAGATCTTCGAGCTTGCCTGAAAGCTCCGTCTGGGACGTTGCCAGCTTGTCGACTTCCGCCTTGGTCTGTTCCGACAGCTTGCCGGTGTTCTTGACCTCGGTCAGGCATTCTTCCGCCTTCCGGCTGAACTCGTCGTTCACACGCGAAAGATCGTTCGTAACCTGCTTGAGCAGGTCGCGTACTTCATCAGCCATAACGGCCTCCTGTGATGGTTGTTGGTGCGGGCGCTTACGCCCTCGTGAGGCTCAGGTAGTCCTTCCAGTCCACCCGGTTGATCACCGTCTGCTTGCCGTAGGTGCCGTCTGCTTGCAGCTCCCACACGAACCACGCCGTGTTCATGCGGCTGGAAGCCTCGTTTCCGTCCCAGCCGTCGCGGTGCATCATCGGCAGCCGCCGCTTGAACACGTGGATGCGCGCCGGCGGGCATTCCTCCATGTAGAAGTTGCGATCCTCGTCCTCGAAACCGGCCAGCACGTTGAGGTTCAGGAGCAGCGCCATCTTGCGCGGCTTGTGCACCTTGAGCGCATGCGCGATGAAGGCATTCATGACCTCGCCATAGGGCGGGTTGGAGATGACGTCCGGCTCAGCCTCGTGGCGATCCGTCTGCAGGAAGTCCTGCACCTCCTGGCACACGCCGTCGCTGTCGCAGGTGCCGTAGTCGATGAGATCCGACAGGATGACGCCGAAGCCCTCGCGCTCCAGGTGCTTCGAGATCGCACCGCGCCCGCAGGCAGGCTCAAGGATCCAGAGGCCGAACCGCTCCAGCGCCAGCAGCGCGAACATCGCCTCAGGCGGAGTTTCGTAGAGGTTGTTGCCGCGATCTTGCCTGCTGGCCGAAGACGTGCCGACCGCCGCCCGCAGGTTCGCCCGGCTCGGCTCCAGTCCCGCGGCCAGCCGTGCCGCGATCGCCCGCTCCACGATGCCCGGCGCGCCGCGCTCGGCTTCCGCCAGCTTGCGCGCATCATGGATTTCCTTGCGCGAAAGCCCCGTATCGGCTGCGACCAAACCGTTTCCGTCTGGAACGGTTTTCGGCCTTCCGCCCTTCGCCGTGGAGCCGACAAGCCCCGCCGCCTGGGCAGCATCCCATTCGTTGGCGATCGCCATCTTGGCCCGCGCTTCGATCAGCAGCGCATCGCCCTGCAGCTGCCGCGCCTTGGCAACCAGCGCTTCCGTCGCGCCGAATTTTTCTGCAAACTGCGCTTCCGTCTTGGCTTGCGCATAAGCGCCTGCCGCCACGATCCGGGCGCGGATCACGTCGCCGTCGTCGAGCAGCTTGCGCGCCCGCTCAACCGTGGCGACGAGGCCGGAGGCGTCGATCCGTTCTTCCATCGTACGCTCGACAGCGACTGCCGGAACAGGATCGGGAGATCCTTCCACCTGGCCGCTCTCGTCGAGCCAGGCGAGCATCGCCCGCGCCTTGTCGGTCGGGTAACCACCGTTTCGAAGCTGACGTGGTGCGCTGGCTCAATCGGTCGGTCACAATCATCAAGTCGGATGAGTACGAAGGCGTCGTAGATGTGTGGGAGCGCCGGAAGTACATGGCCGGCATCAATGGCGCGCCATGCACGACCGAGACGAAGATCGCCCCCAGGCTGGCCTTCCAGCGTCCGGACGACGTTCATGTGTTCGGCTACACCGCCGACAAGGAAGACTTGGCACGATTTGCACGGTTGCAGGAGAACTTTCCAGAACTCACGGTCAAGGCTCCGTTGATCGAGGCCGGCGTCAACAAGGCCGCCGCGCTTGGAATGCTTTACCGCGCTGGCATAGAGCCGCCTCGCACGTATGCCATGGGCTTCCCGAACGCGAACTGCCTGCAAACAGGATGCGCAAAGGCGACCTCTCCAGATTACTGGTCGCTGCTGCGGCTGCGCTTCCCTGATCGCTTCGCTGCCATGGCCGAACGGTCCCGCCGCATCGGTGCGCGCCTCGCCCGCATCAAGGACGAGCGCATTTTCATTGACGAAATCCCTGCTGACTGGCCGGTCACGAACCCGATCGCGCCGGCCTGCGACTTCCTCTGCCAGTTGGCAGAAATGGACCTGGAGAAGGTGGCATGAAAATATACGTGGCATCTCACGAGCGATTAGCGGCAACCCATGCCGCCCACGTCCTGTCTATCGCAGGGCACAACATCACGAGCCGCTGGCATGGGAAGGAGTTCCTGAAGACTGAGGAACACACCGTCGAAGAGCGGATCGAGATTGCGTCCGAGGACTTTGAAGACGTTACGGAGGCGGATGCGCTCGTGATTATAGCCGGCCCGGATCGTTACCCCGGCGGCAAGTTCGTAGAAGCCGGGATCGCGCTCGGCCAGGGCAAGCCTGTAGTGGTCATCGGCAGGCGCGAAAACATGCTGATGTGGCTTCCGGAGATCATCGCGGTCGACACACCTGAGATGGCTGCGACGGCCCTTTCCAATCTTGAGCGCCGCTCCCCCGCGCCCCAACCGAAAATGAATGGGGAGCCGGGACAAGGCCCGGCTCGGTCTGGACTATTGGAAAGTTCTGAAGACCTCCAGTCCAAAGAAAGCAATGCTGATGATGTCTGCTACGGCGAGCTTACGCAGTCTGATGACAAGCGTGATTGTCATGGATCTCTCCTGGTCCGCGATGGCGGCTACGATCAAATTGATGGAAATCTGAGCGTTCGCAGCAAACACGGCCCCGGACATGATCGAACGGGCCTACGAGTTAGCGAAGGGTGTCAGCCTGATGACGCGAGCAAGGTCAAAGAAGCGACCGACGAACCGTCTGAAGATCAATATATGGACTCCTGCAACGCTTTCAATGCTCCGCCACAGAACCATGTGCCGGCGCTCGACTGGTCTTACTTCGACGGCCCGAAACGGAACGTCGAATGGAAGCTGGACGATCAGGATCTGATTTACACCGCGCTCAATTACCGCGACGATGATTACGGTGATGCTGACGAGGATGTAGGACAGCAACTGGTCGAGCGCCTTCTTGCCGCGTGGAAACGAGCATCGGAGGCCGGCCGATGATCGACTTCCTCAAGCTCGCAGATCGGGTTGCGGCCGGTGAGATCAAATCACTCAGCATCAAGCAGCCGTACCCGCATCACATCTTCCACGACGGTAAGGACGTCGAAAATCGTGACTGGCCGACCAAAGGTCGAGGCTGGTTCATCGTCCATGCCGGCGTCTCGAAATCGGAGATCGACAAAGACGACGATCATCAGATGGCAATGCCGCGCGGCGGCGTGGTCGGCATGGCCCGCATCGTGGATTGCGTTCGAGAGATGGAGAGCCAGTGGTTCTACGGCAAGTTTGGCTTTGTGCTGCGCGATGCCTTCCCGCTCCCGCTGATCGCCTGCCGAGGACAGCTCGGCTTCTTCAACCTTGAACCCGACGTAAACCAGCAGGTGGCGGCTGCCATCCGCGAACACGCGAGGATCGCAGCATGACAAATTCTGTCACCCATGACGAAGCCGCCATTGAAACCATGCGCGCAAGCGTCATCCGTCAGGCGATCGGCCCCACAATATTGCTCGGCTCTGGCACATACTTTGACTTTGAAGATCCGGAGAGCAGCGAGATCACGATCGAGGATATCGCCTACGGCCTCGCCTTCGAAGGCCGGTGCGCGGGCCAGTGCTTCAGCCGCCTCCTGCAGCGCCGCGTATTCTACTCCGTCGCGCAGCATTGCGTCCTGATGAGCCTGATGGTGCCGGCAGAACTAAGGCTGCAGGCGCTTATGCACGAGGTTGGGGAAGCCGTTTGCGGCGACATGACCGCTCCGTTGAAATCCCTAAACCCGTCGTTCAAAGCGATCGAGAAGCGGTGCGAGGCCGCAATCCTCAAGAGGTTCGGCATCACTATGACGGACCCTGTCACCTTGAAACATCACGATGTGCGGATGCTGGCGACCGAGCGCCGAGACTTGTTGCTCTGGCGCGGTGAGAAGTGGTCGCTAACGGACATCGAGCCTTACGATTTCCACATCACGCCTTGGACGCCTGAGCAGGCAGCAGAAGCGTTTCTTGCTCGCTATGCCGAACTGACCAAAACCCCCGCGCCCCAGCCGAAAATGGTGACTCTCGCTGACTGCCCGATAGGACTTTTCCGCTACGATGGCGAACTGTGCCTCAAGACGGAGTATGGCACCAACGAGGGCCGGATAGACGCTTACATCGTATCGTCTGGCGAGTTCTTCTGGGGCGGCACCAACACGCCCACGGCTCAGCGCCAAGTTATGGTCGAGCCAGTCGCGGAAATCGCGGTGTCGCCCGCGCCCCTATCGAGGGAGGAGCACAAGCTATGAATAACTCTGAATTCGGCGATGACGATCCGATCCCGTTGGGGGAAGCCGCAAAGGTGTTCTTTCACGGCCGCTTGACGAAGTCCTCTCTCCGCACTGAAGCTGCGAAAGGCAATCTGGAGATCATCCGGATTGCCAACAAGGACTTTGTTACCCGCAACGGAATCAGGAGGATGATTGAGAGATGTCGCAAAAACGAAGACCGGCCAGGCTCTGGCTCCGGCCAGACACCGGAACCTGGATCATCAAGGACGGAAACAGGCGCCTCAGCACAGAATGCAGCGAGGCTGAGATTGAAGCAGCTCAGGAACGGCTTGCCGAGTACATCACCAGCCAATACCGGCCCCATCGCAGCAGTCGTGCCGCTGAAGTCACCATAGGTGATATCATCATCGTCTACGCTGAGGAGAAGGCGCCGAAGACAGCGCGTCCGAAAGAAACCTTGGCCACGCTTGAACGCGTCAATGACTTCTTTGGCGAGATGACCTTGACCGAAATCAGGGGCAGGACGTGCCGTGACTATGCCGAGGAGCGTGGAAACGAAGGCGGCGCACGACGGGATCTGGAAGTGTTGCGCGCGGCCATCAACTACTACCACGCCGAAAACAACTCGACATGGTCCCGAAGATCACCCTGCCGGAGAAGGGAGATCCGCGTCAGCGATGGATGACGCGCCAGGAGGTCGCGCGGCTGCTTCGTGCAGCTCGTCGCGAGAAGCAATGCCAGCACCTGGTGCGGCTGATCATGATCGGGCTCTACACAGGCACCCGCCTGTCCGCGGTCCTCAATCTGCAATGGATGCCGAATACCAACGGCGGCCATGTCGACCTCGATCGTGGTGTCATCTATCGCAGGGCTGAAGGGGAGCGTGTTGCTCACAACAAGCGCCGTACGCCCGTCAAGGCTCCTCCTCGGCTGCTGCGCTTTCTGCGCTACTGGAAGGCCCGGGATACCGTGATCGACGAAACAGGCAAGAAAGTCAGCCTGCGTTACGTGGTCACCTATGGCGGCGAGAAGATCGCGAAGCCTCACAAGGCTTTCCGAACCATCCGGAAAGCAGCCGGCTTCGGCGACGACGTGACGCCGCATGTTCTGCGCCATACGCGAGCCACCTGGCTGGCCCAGGCAGGGATCGACGTTCACGAAGCAGCAGCATCCCTTGGCCTTACGGTAGAGGAGTTTGAACGCACCTATTCGCACGCAGATCCGGAGTTCCAGAAGGCTGCAGCGAACGCGTTCTGAGACCCTCCCGGAGACAGTCCGGAGGGAAAACGGTCCGCAATCGGTCCGGTAAGTCGAGAATGGTTTTCGCGGAGAAAATCTTTCGGGAGGAAAAGGCCGAATTTTCAAGGCCTTAATCTGGTCGGAGTGGCAAGATTCGAACTTGCGACCCCCACGTCCCGAACGTGGTGCGCTACCAGACTGCGCTACACTCCGTGACCAGCGGCGCCTCTATAGACCAGCATTTTTGTTTCGACAAGCGCCTCTTTGCAAAAATCGAAAGAAGATTTTGCGGCGGGCTCCAGAGCCCTTCAGCCGTTGCAAAAAAGCGCCGCATGGAGCTTTTTGAGAGGCGAGGGGCACGGCGTGCTCGCAGAAGGCGCGGCAAATCTGATAGTGACTTCGCTCCGAAGGCCAAGCCTGTTCTTTCACATCAAGGGATCTCTTACCATGAGCCGCCGCGCTGCCGCATCCGCCATCATTCTGGCAATCGCTCTTTCCTCCTGCACAACCGCAAAAGGCGTGGCGAGCAACCCGATCGAGACGCGCTGGGTCGGCCGTTCGGCCGGCGAGTTTTTTGCAAAATACAGCCCGCCGCTGAGCGACTATGACGACGGCTCTAACACCGTCTACAACTGGCGCGGTGGCTACAAGCGCATCAAGCAGCAGAACGGCCGCAGCTCGAGCGTCAGCTGCTCGGCCAAGATCACCGTGTCCAGCAGCTATGTGATCCGCGACATCACCATCGTGTCGGATCGCCCCGGAGCCAATGGCCCGAGCTATTGCACCGAGCTCCTGACGGCGTCCTGATAAAGACAAAGCCGCCCGGATGGTTCATGTCCCGGCGGCTTTTGATTTCGTTCTGGCGAACGCGTCAGATGTCGCTTGCAGCGTCGCGGAAGATGTCAGCCGCCTGGCTCGCGGTCATGCGCTTCACCTCAGTCTCGTCACGGCGACGCCTGAAGACCTCGCTCGCCATGATCTGTTCGGCAAGATCGGCCGGCAAGGACATGATTACCCGCTCACCCTCCCGCTGGATGTGGATGCCACCGAGATCTTCGCGCCTGGCGGTGATCATGCCACCTGCCACCGTATTCAGCGTATCCGGATCGATGATGATGAAGGCGCCGGTCAGCCGGTTCTGGTCATAAGGGTCGAAGACAGCCTGTTCCTCGAACGACAGGTGCACCTTGCCGATCGCGTTCATGGCAAGCTTCATGGCATGCGGCTGCCACTTGCCGGTCGAAAGCTCCAGCTGTGACACGGGCTCGATCGTCACGCGCTGGCGGCGCGAGCCGCTTTTCAGCCAATAGCGCTTGCCGGGCTCGATGCCGCTTGGCTGCAGTGAGACGATCTGCGCGTCGAAGCGGTCGCCGGTCATCGGCTGCGCGTCGATGGACACAATCATGTCGCCGCGTGCCACATCCACCTGCCGGTCGAGCACGAGGGTGACGGCATCACCCGCCACAGCCGCATTGCGCACCAGGTCGAAGGTGACGATCTGCTTGACGTTGGCGATCGTGCCGGACGGCAGGATAGCAACGGAATCGCCCGGCTTGATCGAGCCGCCGGCGACCGTTCCCTGGTAACCGCGAAAACCTTCACCCGGCCGCGCCACGCGCTGCACCGGCAGGCGAAAACCGCCCGCCTGGGCCGAGCGCACCGTGGCGAGTTCCAGCGCCTCGATCAGCGTCGGGCCCTCATACCACGGCATGGCACCGCTCGAGGGGTAAACGACATTTTCGCCCTTGAGGGCAGACATCGGGATTGCGGTGATCTGGCGCACGCCGAGCGACAGCGCGAATTCGCGAAACTCGTGCGAAATCCGGTCGAAGATCGCCCGGTCGTAATTGACGAGATCGAACTTGTTCACCGCCAGCACGAATTGGCGGATGCCCATCAGCGACGCGATCGTGGCGTGGCGACGCGTCTGCTCCAGCAGCCCGGCGCGGGCGTCCGCCAGGAGCACGGCGAGATCGGCGGTCGAGGCGCCGGTCGCCATGTTGCGGGTATATTGCTCATGGCCGGGCGTGTCGGCCACGATGAAGGAGCGACGATCGGTGGAGAAGTAGCGGTAAGCGACATCGATGGTGATACCCTGTTCCCGCTCGGCCTGCAGCCCGTCCAGCAGCAGCGCGAAGTCCGGCAGGCCGAGATCGTTCTGCTTGCCGCTGTCGCGCGAAAGCGTCGCCGCCTGGTCCTCCTTCACCGCTTTGGTGTCCCACAGCAGGCGGCCGATCAGCGTCGACTTCCCGTCGTCCACCGATCCGCAGGTGATGAGCCGCAGCGGCCGGCTGTCGCGTGCCTTGGCGGGCTCCACGAAGGGAAGGATGGTGGCGGAGGTCGAAGGTGCGGGAGCGGTCATCTCAGAAATATCCTTCGCGCTTCTTCTTTTCCATCGAGCCGGACTGATCCCGGTCGATGGCGCGGCCCTGCCGTTCCGAAACGGTGGCGATCTCGAGCTCGGCGATCACCTCTTCGAGCGTGGTGGCGGTGGAGGGAATCGCGCCCGTCAGCGGAAAACACCCAAGCGTACGGAAGCGGATCATGCCGCGTTTCACCTCTTCGCCCGGCTGGAACTCAAGCCGGGGATCCTCCGCGAGGATCATCATGCCGTCGCGCTCCACATAAGGGCGTTCGGCGGCGAAATAGAGCGGCACAAGCGGAATGTCTTCGGCCTGGATGTAACGCCAGATATCCACCTCGGTCCAGTTCGACAGCGGGAAGGCGCGCACGCTTTCGCCCTGACGGATCATGCCGTTGTAGATGTTCCAGAGTTCCGGGCGCTGGTTGCGCGGATCCCATTTGTGGTCCGGCGTGCGGAAGGAATAGATGCGCTCCTTGGCGCGCGAGGCTTCTTCATCGCGCCGTGCGCCGCCAAAGGCTGCGTCATAGCCGCCGGCATCGAGCGCCTGGCGCAGGGCCTCGGTCTTCATGATGTCGGTGTAGAAGGCTGAACCGCGGGTAAACGGCGTAATGTTCTCGGCCTTGCCACGCGGGTTGGTGTGCACGACCAGGTCGAGGTCGTATTTCGCGGCGATCTCATCGCGAAACTCGATCATCTCGCGGAACTTCCAGGTCGTGTCGACATGCAGGAGCGGGAAGGGCACCCGACCGGGGTAAAACGCCTTGCGCGCCAAGTGCAGCAGCACGGAGGAATCCTTGCCGATCGAATACAGCATGACCGGCTTGTCGAATTCCGCCGCAACTTCGCGGAAGATGTGGATGGCTTCGTTTTCGAGGGCCTTGAGGTGGGGGTCGAGCGGCGGGCGGGAAACGGGTGGGTTCTTGATGTCCGTTTCCTGAACTGACAGGGGCATTACGGTCTCCGGTATTCTGAAACAAACACAAAAGTCTAGCGGGCGATCTGGCTCGATTGTGGGGTGGCCTGGGGAACAGGCTGAGCAGCGTTTTCCGGCACATGCAGGCCGCATTCGCGCTTTTCGTCGTTTTCCCACCACCATCGGCCGGCGCGTTCAGGTTCGCCGGGCTTGATGGCACGGGTGCATGGCTCGCAGCCGATCGAGGGGTAACCGCGGCCATGCAGGGGATTGACGGGAATGGCTTCCGCCGCAACATGGGCGAGGATCGTCTCGATCTCCCAGTCGGCAAGTGGGTTCACCTTGATGAGGTTCTTGTCCGCGTCATACTCTGCAAACGGTATCGAGGCGCGGTTGCCGGACTGCCCACGGCGCAGGCCCGTCACCCAGATCTCCGCGCCGGCCAGTGCCCGCGCCAGCGGCTTAAGTTTGCGCACGAAGCAGCAGGCGTGCCGTGCCTGGACGCTTTCGTAGAAACCGTTCAGGCCATACTGGGCGGCATAGGCCTCGACGTCCTGCGGCTCCGGCCGGAAACGGCGGATCTCGATGCCGTAGCGTTCTTCCGTCTGCACGATGAGGTCGACTGTCTCCTGAAACAGCCGGCCTGTCTCGAGCGTGGAAACGTCGATGGGCAGTTGGTGCGTGCCGATTGCCGCGGTGATTACCTGGTCCTCGATGCCAAGCGAGGTGGTGAACACCGCCCGCCCGGTGCGCGCGACTAGCGCCAGGCGGCCCGCGAGGTCCAGCCGCGGCAGTTCCACGTCAAGCATTGCTGCCAGCGTGGCAGGATCTTGTTGGATGGGCATGTGGAGTGTCATCGGAAGGCTTTCATCGTCTTTTCCTAAAGTATCCACGTGCTTTTGCGAAAAGACAGGAAAGCCGGTTTGTTTGGCGTCGGATGTGGAGCAAATCTCACTCCAAAGATGCGTTCACACAGAAAACTTGCCGCCTTCATGATTTGTGACTGCATTTGCGGCAGGAAACCGCCGCATTGGTTTGTATTTCTCAGGAATTTGAGCTATGCCCGAAGAACGTCCAGCAAGTCCCGCTCTGCGGGGTCAGCTTGGGCCGGCGGCGGGCTTGGAAAATCCGTGCCGCAGCTTGAAAAACAAGCCGATGATCGGCGTTGCAGGGTGCTCAAACATCTTGCGGCGGCGTATTCTTTTTGATGGTTGCGTGATGATATCCCAAAAGGCAAAATATGCCTTGCGAGCCTTGACGGCTTTGGCGCAGGCTGATCCGGACGAGCCGATGCTGATCTCGGAGATTGCCGTCCAGCAAAGCATTCCGAAGAAGTTCCTGGAGCAGATCCTTTTGGACCTGAAGCGTTCCGGCATGGTCGTCAGCCGCCGCGGCAAGCAGGGTGGTTATCTCCTCCTGAAGCCGGCCGATACCATCACCTTCGGCGAAGTTCTGCGCCTCGTGGACGGGCCGATCGCACCGCTTCCCTGCCTCTCGCAAACGGCCTATCGGCGCTGCGAAGACTGCGATGGCGAACACCTGTGCGAAATCCGCCACGTCTTTGCCCGCGTCGCCGACGCGACCCGCAACGTGCTCTTCAACACCACGATCGCCGACGCCGTGGAAGGCGCAGGCGGCGTCGAGCCAGCACCGATGCGCGAACTGCTGACGGCGTGAGCCTGGCCTAGAGCCAGTCACCCAATCGCTGTCACCTCCAACTCCTGCTCGCCCACGGTCACCAGTTCCCCGATGGCCTTGCCGATCAGTGCCCGTGCGACCGGCGAGACATAGGAGATCGTTCCCTGTTTCGGGTCGGCCTCGTCTTCACCCACAATGCGATAGGTCTGGACGCGGCCGTCCTCGCGGCTGAAGGTCACCGTGCTTCCGAAGGCGACGACGTCGGTTGGGCCGGGATGTGGCATCACCTGCGCAGTGCGCAACCGTTCGGTGAGATAGCGCAGGTCGCGTGTCGGCCCGGCCAGTTGCCGGCGTCGCTCGTTAACGTCTTCGATCGCCGATGCTGCCTCGTAAGCCGCACGTGCTTCCGAAAGTTGCGCCTCGAGCGTCTTCAGCCCGGTCTCCGTCACGAGGTTCGGGTGAGGGGAGATGGGACGGTCCGGCAGCAAGGTTTCTGCTGCGGTTTCCGCGCTCTCTTCCTTCATGAATGCGACGCTCAAGCCAAACTCCTGTTCATCTCGTTTATGCTGATGTACCCTCATATGGTGTCGTCGGGAAGCGAAGGGAACGGCCCAGGAGCTAGTGGGAGGTAACTGGAGGGCCCAGTTCCGGTGGATTGGGTTTCTGTCCGCACCCGTTTCGGGAGTGCTCCTGTTCTTCCCCCTCGACCGGCTCCAACGTGTTCTTTGCTGCCTGAACCCGCCCGCGGGAAACAGTTTTGCCTTCTTTTGGGCGTCCGTTGACTAAGACGACTTCCTCGATAGAGTTTCCGAAGAGCCTCAGGAGGGAACTGCATGTTGAATTTCGCCAAGCGCTTTAGCGCCGCAGCACTCGGTCTCACGCTCTCGCTTTCCATGCCGCTCGGCGCCGTGACTCCGGTGTTTGCCGCCGATCAACTGCTTAACGTGTCCTATGACCCGACACGCGAACTCTACAAGGATGTGAATGCCGCCTTCACCAAATACTGGAAGGCACAAGGGGGAGACGATGTCGTTATCCGCCAGTCGCACAGCGGCTCCGGCGCCCAGGCTCGCTCCGTCATCGATGGCCTCGAAGCCGATGTCGTGACGCTGGCGCTGGAATCCGACATCAATGCGATCGAGAAGGCGGGCAAGATCAAGCCGGGCTGGCGCACCCGCCTGCCGAACAATTCCTCGCCCTATACCTCGACGATCGTTTTCCTTGTCCGCAAGGGCAACCCGAAGGGCATCCAAAACTGGGGCGACCTCGTGAAGGACGACGTGCAGATCGTCACGCCGAACCCGAAGACCTCCGGCGGCGCCCGCTGGAACTATCTTGCCGCCTGGGCCTGGGCCAGTGAGGAGTTCAAGGGCGACCAGGAGAAGATCAAGGCTTACATCGCCGATCTCTACAAACGGGCACCGGTGCTTGATACGGGTGCGCGCGGCTCGACCGTCACCTTCGCCCAGCGCCAGATCGGCGACGTGCTGCTGGCCTGGGAAAACGAGGCCTATCTTGCCGGCGAAGAGTTCGGCAAGGACGCCTTCGATATCGTCGTGCCGCCGATATCCATCCTCGCCGAACCACCGGTTGCCGTGGTTGACTCAACCGTCGATGCCAAGGGCACGCGCAAGCTCGCCGAGGCTTACCTGCAGTTCCTTTATACCGATGAAGGGCAGAACCTCGCCGCCAAGCACTATTACCGGCCGTCGAAGCGCGACGTCGTGAAGCCGGAGCTCTTGAAGGCCCTGCCGGACATCAAGCTGGTGACGATCGATGATCCGATCTTCGGCGGCTGGCGCAAGGCACAGCCGGAGCATTTCGGCGATGGCGGCATCTTCGACCAGATCTACAAGCCAGCTGGAAAGTGAACCGGGCCTGCCGATGACCAACATAGCTACCGCGCCTGCGCGGTGGCGAATGAAACAGCCGAGCATCATCCCCGGGTTTGGGTTGACGCTCGGCTTTTCGCTCGCCTACCTGTCGCTGATCATCCTCATCCCGATCGCCGGACTGTTCTGGCGCAGCGCCGCCCTCGGCTGGGGCGGCTTCTTGTCCATCCTGACGGATGAACGGACGCTGCGTGCGCTTTATGTCTCCTTCGGCACGGCCTTCGTGGCGGCCGCGGTCAATGTCGTGTTCGGCGTGGTCGTGGCCTGGGTGCTGACGCGCTACAATTTCCCCGGGCGGCGGCTGATCGACGCCATGGTGGACCTGCCGTTTGCGCTGCCGACAGCGGTTGCCGGCATTGCGCTTACCGCCATCTATGCGCCGCAAGGCTGGGTCGGTTCGCTGTTCATGCCGTTCCGCATTGCCTTCACGCCGCTTGGCATCGTCATCGCGCTGATCTTCATCGGGCTCCCGTTCGTGGTGCGCACGGTGCAGCCGGTGATGGAAGAGATCGACCACGAAGTGGAGGAGGCCGCGGCCACCCTCGGCGCCAACCGCTTCCAGACAATCACCCAGATCCTGCTTCCGGCACTGACGCCGGCGATCCTGACCGGTTTCGCGCTCGCCTTTGCCCGTGGGGTCGGGGAATACGGTTCGGTCATCTTCATCGCCGGCAACATTCCCTATGTATCGGAGATCGCGCCGCTCCTCATCGTCATCAAGCTCGAGGAGTTCAACTATGCAGGCGCGACGGCGATCGCGACCATCATGTTGCTGATCTCCTTTGCCATGCTCTTCGTGATCAACCTCATCCAGGCCTGGAGCCGCAGGAGATACGGCAATGCCTGACCAGAGCCGTTCGATCGCGCCCCGCGCCCCCCGTTTCCGCAATCCCGCCGACGAAGGCCTGGGCGCCAAACTGCTCCTGACCTTCCTGGCGCTCGCCTTCCTCTTGTTCTTCCTGCTGATGCCGCTGGTGACGGTGTTCGTGGAAGCCTTTCGGGGCGGTTGGGACACCTATGTTGAAGCGCTGGTGGAGCCTGATGCGGCGGCCGCCATCCGCCTGACCCTCCTGGTTGCGGCGATCGCCCTGCCCTTGAACCTCGCCTTCGGCCTTGCCGCCTCCTGGGCAATTGCCAAGTTTGATTTCCGAGGCAAGGCCTTCCTCATTACCTTGATCGACCTGCCGTTCTCCATCTCGCCGGTCATCTCGGGGCTCGTTTATGTGCTGCTTTTCGGCAGCGGCAGCCTGCTCGGACCGTGGCTGAAAAGCTTGGGCGTCGAGGTGCTGTTTGCGGTGCCGGGCATCGTGCTCGCCACCGTCTTCGTGACCTTTCCCTTCGTGGCCCGCGAGCTGATCCCGCTCATGGAGGACCAGGGCACGGGAGACGAGGAGGCGGCACTTTCGCTGGGCGCCTCCGGCTGGCAGACCTTCTGGTATGTGACGCTGCCCAACATCAAGTGGGGCCTGCTTTACGGCGTGCTTCTCTGCAACGCGCGCGCCATGGGCGAATTCGGTGCGGTGTCGGTGGTGTCCGGCCGGATCCGCGGCATCACCACCACCATGCCGCTGCATGTCGAGATCCTGTATAATGAGTACAACATGGTTGCAGCCTTTGCCGTCGCCTCGCTGCTTGCGGGTCTTGCGCTCGTGACGCTCGCTCTCAAGACAATCCTGGAACTTCGCTTCGGTGCCGGCAATTCCGGCGGCAGACACTAAGGGTAATATTGAATGGAAGTGACCATCCAAAACATCCGCAAGGAGTTCGAGCGCTTTCCGGCTCTCAACGACGTGTCGCTGAAGATCGCGTCCGGGGAACTCATTGCGCTGCTAGGACCCTCCGGCTCCGGCAAGACCACGCTGCTGCGTCTGATTGCGGGCCTGGATTTCCCGACTGCCGGCAGCATCTTCTTTGGTGACCAGGATGCCTCGCATCATTCCGTGCAGGAGCGCAATGTCGGCTTCGTATTCCAGCATTATGCGCTTTTCCGGCATATGACGGTGGCGCAGAACATCGGCTTCGGGCTCAAGGTGCGCCCTGCCGCAAACCGGCCGCCGAAGGCGGAGATCCGCCGCCGGGTATCGGAACTCCTGGAAATGGTGCAGCTTGGCGGGCTGGAGAAGCGCTACCCGAACCAGTTGTCAGGTGGCCAGCGCCAGCGTGTGGCACTTGCCCGCGCCATGGCAATCGAGCCGCGCATCCTGCTGCTCGACGAGCCGTTTGGCGCGCTCGATGCCAAGGTCCGCAAGGAGCTGCGTCGCTGGCTGCGCGAATTCCATAACTGCACCGGGCACACGACCGTCTTCGTCACCCATGACCAGGAGGAAGCGCTGGAGCTTGCCGACCGCGTCGTGGTGATGAGCCAGGGCAAGATCGAGCAGGTCGGCTCGGCGGATGATGTTTATGACCGGCCGGGTTCGCCCTTCGTCTTCTCCTTCATCGGCGAATCCTCCCAGCTTCCGGTGGAGGTGCGGGATGGCACGGTGCTGTTCCAGGGCCAGCCGATCGGCAGTGCGCAAGGCGCTGCGGGCGCCGGACAGCTGTTCTTCCGCCCGCAGGATGTGGAACTGGTGGAATCGCAGGACGCATTGTCCGGCAAGATCACCGCGCTTCGAAGACTGGCCGGCACGCGCATCGCAGAAATCGACATCGCCAATGACGGGCATGCACCATACCACGTGGAGGTGGAAGTGCCGCTTCATGCACCGGTGGAACTCGGCAGCACCCTGCGCTTCCGCCCCACACGCTGGAAGATTTTCCCAATCGATGACGCCGTAAGAAGTGTCCGATGAGGACATCTTGCCAATCAGGCCAATCACGCGCATCATGCATCGCAAATGCAACGCATGAGGTGATGCCATGAAGACCGCCACCATTCCTTCGCTCCGCGTCGATCCGGAACTGCGCGCTGCCGCCGAAAGCGTATTGAAGGAAGGCGAGACGCTGTCAGCCTTTGTCGAAAGTTCGCTGCGTCAGCAAGTGCATGTCCGGAAGTCACAAGCCGAGTTCATCGCGAGGGGGTTGGCATCACGTGAGGAGGCTAAGCGCACCGGAGAGTACTACAGCGCTGAACTCGTCCTTGGCGAACTGAAGGCCATGCTCGATGCTAAACTAGCTGAAGAGGATGGCGATGAGCCGCGCGATTAGACTAACCAAGCGCGCGCGAGAAGATATCCACCGACTATACGGCTTTCTGTTGCGACAGGACAGATCTGCGGCGCAACGGGCGTACCTATCGCTCGAGAAAGGAATTGCCGCCATATCCGAGTTTCCGTTCAGCTACCGCAAGGTCGACGCCGAGAACGCCTTCCTGCGGGAAATGCTGATCCCGTTTGGAAACTCTGGTTACGTTGTTCTCTTCGAGATCGAGGAGAACCAGAACATCACTATTCTCGCCGTCCGGCATCAGCGCGAAGACGATTATCATTGATCAGCGATCGCTCACCGCGGCGCGTGGGTTGATCCACGGCTCCTGGTTGGAGCGGGGCAGGGGCTGGCGCCCGAGGATGTGGTCCGCGGCCTTTTCCCCGGTCATGATCGATGGGCCGTTGAGGTTGCCATAGGTCACATGCGGAAAGATCGAGCTGTCCGCCACACGCAGGCCCTCGACCCCGATCACCCGGCATTCCGGATCGACAACCGCAAGCGGATCGTCCGCGCGGCCCATTCGGCAGGTGCCGCAAGGGTGGTAGGCGCTTTCCAGGTGCTCGCGCAGGAAGGCATCGATCTGATCGTCCGTCTGCACGTGCTCGCCCGGCTGGATCTCCGGCCCGCGATAGTCATCAAATGCCTTCTGGCTGAAGATCTCGCGGGTCAGGCGCACGCAGTGCCGGAATTTGATCCAGTCTTCCTCGTGGCTCATGTAATTGAACCGGATCACGGGTTCGGCGGCAGGATCAGGAGAGCGCAGCGTCACCGTTCCGCGCGACTTCGACAGGTTGTAGCCCACATGCACCTGGAAGCCGTGGCTTTTCGCCGCCGCACGGCCGTCATAGGAGATCGCCACCGGCAGGAAGTGATACTGGATGTCCGGCTGTTTCAGCCCCGGCTGCGAGCGCAGGAAGGCGCAGGCCTCGAACTGGTTGGATGCGCCCAATCCGCTCTTCGTCATCAGCCATTGGGCGCCGGCCACCCCCTGCCAGAACCAGGGCAGCCAGGAATAAAGCGAAACCGGCTTGGTGGAGACCTGCTGGAAATAGAATTCCATATGGTCTTGCAGGTTGGCGCCAACGCCCGGCCGGTCCGCCTTCACCTCGATGCCCATCTCCTTGAGATGCGCCGCTGGCCCGATGCCGGACAGCATCAGCAGTTTCGGCGAGTTGAACGAGGACGCAGCAACGATCACCTCGCGATTGGCCGTCACCGTTTCCGTCACGCCGCGACGGGAGATCTCGACGCCCGTGGCGCGGCCGTTTTCGATGACGATCTTCCGGGCATAACCGTGCACCAGTTCCACGTTCGGCCGCTTCAAGGCGGGCCGCAGATAGGCGTTTGCCGCAGACCAGCGCCGGCCCTGGTGGATCGTCTGCTCCATCAGGCCGAAGCCTTCCTGCTTTGATCCGTTGTAATCCTCTGTAGTCTCGAAACCGGCTTGGGCGCCGGCCTGGATGAAGGCGTGGAACAGCGGGTTCTTCACCGGCCCGCGCTGCACATGCAGCGGCCCGTCGGTGCCGCGCCAGCCGTCCTCGCCGCCGTGGCTATGCTCCATCCGCTTGAAGTATGGCAGCACATCGGCATAGGCCCAGCGGGACGCGCCAAGCTCCTCCCAGCGATTGTAGTCCTCAGCATGGCCACGCACGTAAACGAGGCCGTTGATGGAGGAGGAGCCACCCAGCACCTTGCCGCGCGGAGCAGTGATGCGGCGGTTGTTGAGGTTCGGCTCGGGCTCCGAGAGGTAACCCCAGTTGTAGCGCTTCATGCTCATCGGCCAGGCAAGCGCCGCCGGCATCTGGATGAACGGCCCGAAATCCGAGCCGCCCGCCTCGATGACAATCACCGAATGTTTGCCGTCTTCCGACAGGCGATAGGCCATGGCAGAGCCGGCCGAGCCGGAACCGACGATAACGAAATCCGCACTTCTCATTCCGTACCCCTCAATACGGTGCCTCGACCTTGCCCATGCCGACATAGACCGTCTTCAGTTCGGAATAGTGCTCAAGCGCCGCCAGTGAATTCTCCCGCCCGAAGCCCGATTGCTTGGAACCACCGAAGGGGATTTCGACCGGGCAGAGGTTGTAGGTGTTGATCCAGAGCGTGCCGGCCTGCAACTGGTCGACCACCCGGTGCCCGCGAGAAAGGTCTGCGGTGAACACGCCAGCGGACAAGCCGAACTCGGTTGCATTGGCGCGGGCGATCACCTCGTCCTCGTCCTCGAAATCAAGCACGCACATCACCGGCCCGAAGATCTCCTCGCGCGCGATGGTCATCTCGTCGGCCACGTCGGCGAACACCGTCGGCTGGATGTAATACCCTTCGCCCGTCACATGGTTCGGCAAGCCGCCGCCGGTAATCAGCCGCGCGCCCTCGGCCTTGCCCTTGTCGATGTAGGATAGGACCTTCTGGCGCTGGTCGAACGACACCATGGGGCCGAGTCGCGTTGCCTCGTCCAATGGATCGCCGATGATGATCTTTTCCGTGCGCTCCTTCAGCCGCGACAGGAAGATGTCCTTGACCCTCTTCTGCACGAAGACCCGCGTGCCGTTGGAGCAGACCTGGCCGGTCGAATAGAAGTTGCCGAGCATCGCCCCGCCGATTGCGCTGTCGATATCGGCATCGTCGAAGATGATCAGCGGCGACTTGCCGCCGAGTTCCATCGTCACGTGCTTCAGGTTTCCAGCGGCTGCCGCGGCGACCTTGCGGCCGGTCGGCACCGAACCGGTGAGCGAGACCTTGGAGACGTCGGGATGGTTGACGAGAAGCGGCCCGGTGGCGCGGTCGCCCTGGATCACATTGAAGAGACCCTTCGGCAGGCCCGCCTCAAGGAGGATCTCGGCGATCTTCAACGCCCCGAGTGGCGTGTTTTCGGATGGCTTGAACACCATGGCATTGCCGGCTGCGAGCGCCGGCGCGGCTTTCCAGCAGGCGATCTGCTGCGGATAGTTCCAGGCGCCGATGCCGACGCAGACGCCAAGCGGCACGCGCTTGGTATAGGCAAAGTCGCCGCCAAGCGGGATATAGCTGCCGTTCAAGCCGGCGGCGATCGCACCGCCGAAGAACTCAAAGCTGTCGGCGCCGGAGGTCGGATCAGCGACGATCGTCTCCTGGATCGGCTTGCCCGTATCGAGCGTCTCGAGTTCGGAAAGCTCGCGGTTGCGCTCGCGCATGATGTCGGCGGCGCGCTTGAGGATGCGACCGCGCGCGGTGGGGCTCATCGCCGCCCATTCCAGCTGGGCGCGCTTGGCAGCCGCAATGGCCTGTTCCACGATCGCCGGCGTTGCCGCATGCAGGCGCGCAATCACCTCGCCGGTCGCCGGATAAAGGCTCTCTATCGCCGCACCCTCGGTGTCCTCGACATATTCCCCGTCGATGAAGTGGCTGGCCTTTGGTTGGGCTCTCATTCTGATCTTCCTCATTCGCCTCTGGGATAACGCTTGGAATCCTCGAGGATGTCGAGGTTCATGTGGTTGCGCATATAACGTTCGGATGCCTTTTGTAGCGGCTGGTGGTCCCACGGGTAATAGGCGCCGTTGCGCAGCGCCTCGTAAACCACCCAGCGTCGTGCCTGGCTTTCACGCACCGCGGAATCGAAGGCGGCCATGTCCCACTTGGCTTTCCGCTTCGCCCGGAAACCTTCCAGCACGTCGGCAAAGGCGGGATCTGTCACCAGGTTGTTCAACTCCAGCGGATCGCGCTCCAGGTCAAATAGCTGTTCCGGATCAAGCTCGCAGTGGATGTATTTCCACTTGCCCTCGCGGATACCGACAAGCGGCGCATAGGATGCTTCCGCCGCATATTCCATCAGCACCGGCTCGGTGCGTTCAATCCCGTTCATCATCCCCTTGAGGCTCATCCCGTCCGTCCAGGACGCGATCTCGCCGATGTCGATGCCGGCAAGCTCGCAAAGCGTCGGTGTCACGTCGAGATTGGACGTTGGCGTCTCATGGAGACCGGCGGGAACGCCGGGCCCGGCAACCATCAGCGGAACGCGCGCCGAGCCTTCAAAGAAGTTCATCTTGAACCACAATCCGCGCTCGCCCAGCATGTCGCCGTGGTCGGAGCAGAAGAGGACATAGGTGTTGTCCAGCATCCGTGTGCGGGTCAGCGTGTCGATGAGCTCGCCGATCTTGTCATCGAGATAGGAGATATTGGCGAAATAGGCCTGCCGGGAACGGCGGATGTTCTCATCCGTGATGTTGAAGCTTGCATAATCGCAGGAGGCCAGGATGCGCTCGGAATGCGGGTCCTGCTTGTCCAGCATGCCGACCTGCGGCATCAGGTGTTCGCAGTCGTTGTAGAGGTCCCAGTATTTGCGCCGTGCGACATAAGGGTCGTGCGGATGCGTGAAGGACACGGTGAGACACCACGGCCGGCGTGCCTGGTCGTCGTTCTCCCGCGACAGCTGGTAGAGCTTCTGGTTGGCGAGGAAGGCGACCTCGTCGTCATATTCCATCTGGTTGGTGATCTCGGCAACACCGGCACCCGTCACCGAACCCATGTTGTGGTACCACCAGTCGATCCGCTCACCGGGCTTGCGATAATCCGGCGTCCAGCCGAAATCGGCCGGGTAGATGTCGGTCGTCAGCCGCTCTTCGAACCCGTGCAACTGTTCCGGCCCGACGAAATGCATCTTGCCCGACAGCGCCGTGTAGTACCCGGCGCGGCGCAGGTGGTGCGCGTAGGTCGGAATGGAGGAGACGTACTCCGCGGCATTGTCATAAACGCCCGTGCGGCTCGGCAGTTGCCCGGCCATGAAGGAGGCGCGGGCAGGGGCGCATAGCGGCGAGGAGGTGTAGTTGTTGCGAAACCGCGACGAACGGGCGGCCAGCGCCTTCAGGTGCGGCACATGCAGCCAGTCCGCCGGACCATCCGGGAAAAGCGTCCCGTTCAGCTGGTCGACCATGATGATGAGGATGTTCGGGCGCGACATGGGATTCGGTTCTTTCTGGGATATCGTTCCCACTCGTATTTTCCCCGGCGCGTGCAATCAAGGAATGAATGCGAACGGTGCTGTTCCAAAAGCGCAGGTAGCCTTCACCCAACCCACGGCCCGCGCAAATCAACGCAGCGGCGCAACGTCGCCTTTTTTCTCGAGCCCGGCCGTCCTAGATCTGGGGCGGACATGAAGGGAGAATTCCATGCCGCTGCCACAGGAAATGCGTTACGTCGACCTGCCATCCTTCGGCGCACCCGAGGTGATGACGCTCGCCAGGGGGCCGTTGCCGGCGCCCAAGCCCGGCGAAATCCTGGTGAGGGTGGAGGCGGCAGGCGTCAACCGGCCGGATGTGGCGCAGCGGCAGGGCGATTATCCGCCGCCGAAGGATGCAAGCCCGGTGCTTGGCCTTGAAATCGCCGGCGAAGTGGTGGCGCTCGGCGAGGGTGTTTCCGACTTCAAGGTCGGCGACAAGGTTTGCGCCCTCGCGAACGGCGGCGGTTATGCCGAATATTGCGTGGTGCCGACCGGGCAGGCGCTGCCCTGGCCGAAGGGTTATGATGCCGTGAAGGCCGCGGCCGTCCCGGAAACCTTCTTCACCGTCTGGGCGAACCTCTTCCAGATGGCAGGCCTGACCGAAGGCGAAAGCGTGCTGATCCACGGCGGCTCCAGCGGCATCGGCACCACCGCGATCCAGCTTGCCAAGGCCTTTGGCGCGACCGTTTACACCACGGCGGGGTCGACGGAGAAATGCGCCGCTTGCGAAAAGCTCGGCGCCACGAAGGCGATCAACTACAAGACGGAGGATTTCGTCGAGGTCGTGAAGGCCGAGACCGGCGGCAAGGGTGTTGATGTCGTGCTCGACATGATCGGCGCGGCCTATTTCGAGAAGAACCTCTCCGTGCTCGCCAAGGATGGCTGCCTGTCGATCATCGCCTTCCTGGGCGGTGCAAAGGCCGAGACGGTGAACCTCACGCCGATCATGGTGAAGCGGCTGACGGTGACGGGATCCACCATGCGTCCGCGCACGGCCGAGGAAAAGCGGGCCATCCGCGATGAACTCGTCGCCCAGGTCTGGCCGCTCCTGGAGGAGGGCAAGGTGGCGCCGGTCATCCACTCGGTCATGAAGATCGATGATGTCGTGGAGGCCCACCGCCTGATGGAAACGAGCAGCCATATCGGCAAGATCGTCATGACGGTGACCTGAGGGGTCTTGAGGCTTTGGGGAGGAGATTCGGGAAGCCTGCGCATGCTAACGCCGGCCCGGCCAGTCGCAACTCAATTAGTTTCGAAGGTGGTAATATAACGTGCCTTGCATACACGCGGGCCCACACCTATCTTGGGATCATGTTCAACGTAACGAAAGGAAGGTGATCCAATGTCTAGTGAGATTTCGGTCTGCGCAGCGGGCAATGGAAAGGTGTTGGTCTTGACGGGGCAGCCCTCGGCCTGAACCTCATCTTCCTTCGGACCGTTGAGAAACGGCCCGGGTTCGTAAACCGGACCAAACTCATGGAAGGGTCGCCTCGGCGGCCCTTTTCCGTTTCTGCATCCATCGTGCCCAAAACCTCCCACACTGATCCAGGTCAACCGAACCTATGCATGCTGAGCATGGGTGCGCTGATGAGCGAGCGCTACGGGAAAACCGCATCCTGGAGTATAAGAAGCCATCGAAGCAACGGGGCGCCAAGAACAGGCAGCCGGCTTCGAAAGCCCAGGAAAGGTGACAAAGATGAACGTGGCACGCAAGCTCAGCAATTGGCGCAAGTATCGTCAGACTGTTGCGGAACTCGGTCGTCTGACGCCGCGCGAACTGCAGGATGTCGGCATCGATCCGACGAACATCCGCGGTTTTGCCCGGACCGTTAACGGCCTCTGATCAATAAACAGGCATACCTCTTGTCAAACGCCCGCCCTGACGCGGGCGTTTTGCATTTCTGCGGTAGGTTCAAACGCCGATCCGTCCCAGTGCCGGGATCTTGATGCCCGGACGCGCCAGGTCCAGCCCGGCGACCAGTCCGAGGAAATGCACCTCGATGCCGCTACGCTGGCCAAGCGAAACACCGAGCAGACCGCGGAGCGTGATGTGGAGGTCGCGCCAGTCGTCGTCGACATGGATGAACTGGCCGTTTGGCAGATAATCACGCCCCACCGCATGCGGCGGCAACACGGCGCCGATCTCCGGCACGGTGCGCAGCACGAAGGCTACGAAGGTGTTGGAGTTCGGCCCTGGCCAGATCGTGTATCCACCGGGCTCGGCATAAGGGTAGGCGGCAATCGCTCCCTCGATCTTCGGGATCAGCAGTTCGGCCTTGGAACCCGTGACGGCGGCAACCAGTTGCGGCGGGTTTGAATACCAGTAGGCATCCGGTTCGCGGTGGTTGCGGCGGATCGGCGAGCCCCAGCCCACCTTGTCATAGCGGGTGTAGGTTGCCGCTCCCTTTTCCTTGGTGACGATCCAGGCATGGCTTGCCACCGCTCCCTTCAATCCTCCCGTCATCGCCGAAAAGATGTAGACGGCGGCGTCCTCGCTTTCGCTCGCCTTGGGCAGCAGACCGGCGGATGTCCAGCGGGCATCGCTCCAGCGGCTCGGATGGTCCTGCACGGCCCAAAGACCCGCCGAAGCGAAGGTCGGCAGGAGGTAGACGATGAAGATGACGATCAGCAGCCGTTTTACGAATTTCATAAGCATTCCCGTGCAAGTCATGGACAAACCGGCTATTAACGGCGCCACCCCTTCATCTCATCATAGAATCCAGCGAAATCAGGACTGACCATGCAAAATCCCGTTACCGTGGAAGTGACCAGAGGCAAGCTCGTCGAAAGCCGTCATCGCGGCATGGGCATCGTCGTGGATGGTGATGGCAAGGTGGTCTTTTCGTTCGGCGATGCGGACGCCGGCGTCTTCCCGCGTTCGGCCTGCAAGGCCATGCAGGCGCTGCCGCTCGTCGAAAGCGGTGCTGCGGACGCCTATGGTTTCGGCAATGCCGAACTCGCCTTCTCCTGCGCCTCCCATTCCGGCGAGGACCGGCATGTGGCGATGGCCGCTTCCATGCTGGCCAAGGCCGGCAAGGATGTCTCCGCGCTGGAATGCGGCGCGCATTGGTCCAGCGACCAGGCGACCGTGATCCACCAAGCCCGCACGATCGACAAGCCGAGCGCGCTCCACAACAACTGCTCGGGCAAACATTCCGGTTTTGTCTGCACCTGCGTCCACAGCGGCACCGATGTCGCCGGTTATGTGGGCTACGATCACCCGCTGCAGCGCGAGATCCGCGACGTCATGCAGAGCCTGACCGGTGCGACGCTTGGCGAAGACAACTGCGGCATCGATGGCTGCTCCATCCCGACCTATGCCGTGCCGCTGAGGGGCCTGGCGCATGGCTTTGCCAAGATGCTGACGGGGCAGGGGCTTTCCCATACGCGCGCGACGGCTTCGCGACGCCTGATGGAGGCCTGCATGGCCGAGCCCTTTTATGTCGCCGGCACCAACCGCGCCTGCACCAAGCTGATGGAACTTGCACCCGGCAAGATCTTCGCCAAGACCGGTGCCGAAGGCGTCTTCGTGGCCGCCCTGCCGGACCACGATCTTGCCATGGCCGTCAAATGCGAAGACGGCACCACGCGTGCTGCCGAAGCGATGATCTTTGCGCTGATTGCCCGCTACTTCGAAAAGGGCAGTGAAACGCAGGAAAAGCTGATGTCGATGGCGAACCGCCAGATGCATAACTGGAACGGCTACCATGTCGGCGATGTGCGTGTGACAGACGTGCTCTTCGCATGAGCCTCTGAACGAGGCTGCTTAAGGCCCGGGCGCGTGCTATGACAGGGGGCAAGAGAAGGAGGATCTCGATGAACACCTTGTACTTTTCCCCTGGAAGCTGCGCGCTCGCGAGCCACATCGCACTTGCCGAGTCCGGTCTGCCCTATGAGATCCGCAAGGTGGATTTCGGCGCGAACGAACAGCGTTCGGAAGCCTACCTGAAGATCAATCCGAAGGGTCGCGTCCCGGCGCTCGTCACCGAACATGGCGTCGTCACCGAGACGGTGGCCATCCTCGCCTACATCGCCCAACTGGCCCCCGCTGCGAAGCTTGCACCGCTCGATGATCCCTTCCAGTTCGCCAGGATGCAGGCCTTCAACGCCTATATGTCCTCGACGGTCCACGTCGCGCATGCGCACGGGCGCCGCGGTTACCGCTGGGCCGACCAGGAATCCTCCATCCAGGACATGAAGAACAAGCTGCCGCAGTCCATGCGCGACTGCTTCCGGCTGATCGAGGACGGCATGCTGGAAGGCCCTTATGTGCTCGGCGAACAATATTCCGTTGCCGATGCCTACCTCTTCGTCGTTTCAGGCTGGCTGAAGAGCGATGGCGTGGATATCGCTGAGTTCCCGCGCGTCCAGGCCCACTATCAAAAGATGCGCGAGCGGCCTGCCGTGCAGAAGGCGATCGCCGACGAAAAGGCGGCCTGAGGAGAGCCTTCAGGCGCAGCGCGACAGGTGCTGCATCGGGTGCGGAGCCTCTTGCTCCGCTTCCAGATCCGGCCGGCGCGGCCAGGGCAGGTCGGCCAGCTGCCGCATGTCCATGGAGCGGATCTCCGGGTGGTCGCCGGGATCGGGCACGACTGGGATCACCGCTTGCGGTGCATTGAGCAGACTGCTGATGTTGAAGAAAAACTTGAAGACGTTCATCACGTCACCTCGCAAATACCGTTTATTTGCAGGCTGAAGATGCGCGCCGGCACGCGCTGAAGCAATCGACTTTCTCAGCCGCCTGTTATAGATTTTCTATATGAACAACCTGAACACGATCCACCTGAACGGCCTTCGGGCGATCGAGGCCGTGGCCCGTCTCGGTTCTCTCCAGGCCGCTGCCGCCGAGCTTGGCGTGTCGGTTGGCGCGGTCAGCCAGCAGGTCATCAAGGCGGAGATGCAGCTCGGCCATCCGGTCTTCCAGCGCCTTCCTAAGGGCATGGTCCCGGTGGATGCGGCGCGGCCGATGCTGGCGCGGCTGGGTGATGGTTTCCGGCAATTATCGGAAGCGGTGGCGCTGGGCAAACAGCGTGATGAAAAGCTGCTGACAATCTCGGTCGCCCCGGTGTTTGCGGCGCGTTTCCTCGTCCACAGGCTCGACCGTTTTTCGGCGCGTCACCCGGAAATCCGACTGCGGATCGACGCAACGACAGCGATGGCGGATTTTGTGGCGGATGGCGTTGATCTCGGCATCCGCGTCGGGTCCGGCAGATGGCCGGGCGTCGAGGCGGAACTGCTGCTGCAGCAGTTTATCTTTCCCGTCTGCAGCCCTGCACTGGCGAACCGCCTGCAGCGGCCTGAAGACATCCTGGATCTGCCCGTCATCATCGATGGCAGGGGCATGTTCAGCTGGGATGTCTGGCTGCGGGCTGCCGGTGTCGAGCCGCGGCCGCTCGATGTACGGCACGTCTTCAACGAGGCGTCGCTCTGCCTTGACGCCACGATCGCAGGCGAGGGGGGGATGCTCGCCTGGCAAACGCTTGCCGCCTATCCGCTGAAGGAAGGCAAGCTGGTGGAGCCCTTCGATATACGCGCCGCAACCGGTTTCGGTCACTATGTCGTAACGCCGTTGGGCATGCGCCAGCCGCCGAAGGTCAAGGCGTTCCACCAGTGGCTCAGGCAAGAGCTGGCGGAGCTTCAACCATCCGGCGGCTGACGAACTCGGATCAGGCCGGTTCTGCGTTCCGCTTCGCCCACATCTCCTGGTAGGCGGGACGGTTCGTGCACCGCTCGTACCAGGCGTTGAGCTCCGGGCGGTTGGCGAACAGCGCCGCATGCCCGCGGGCATAACGCACGATTTCCGCGACATTGATGTCGGCTGCCGTAAACCGGTCGCCGACGAGGTAATCCGTCTTGGCGAAGTGTTCTTCCAGCCGGTCGAAAGGCCGTTCCAGGTTGCGCGCAGCATCCGCGACCTGCGCCTTGCCTTCCGCCGTGTCGGCCTTGGCGGACTGGATATCGAGCGCCGAGGACTCGATGCTGGTGGCGGCAAACAAGGACCACTGGATCATCAGGGCCTCCTCGTTGACGTCCTTCGGTCCCAGATCGCCGCCATACTTGCGGGCGAGGTAGAGCGAGATCGCCAGCGATTCATGCAGCACGAAGCCATCGTCGTCGATCGACGGGATCGAGCCCATCGGGTTGACCTTGAGGAACTCCGGCGAGCGCGTGTTGACCGGCGCACCGGGCGCGTTGGGGTCGGGCAGGCGATAGGCCTGGATCACCGGCACATGCTCGAACGGCAGCCCGATTTCCCCGGCAAGCCAAAGCGGTCTCGTCGCGCGCGACCGGTAAACGCCATAGATTTTCAGCATCAGTGTCTCCTCAGATTCGCACGCAAGCTAATGGGGAAGAAGGCAGAACGGAAGATCAATGGCCGTTGGACGATCATGAAAGTTTTCGATAGGATAAACAGGCCTCGCAATGTTTGGAGACTATGGTGGCAGCCACGACATCGCTGAAGATAACCTTGCCGCTCGAGATGGCCGAACTGGTCAGGGCCAAGGTAGCGTCTGGCCGCTACGCCTCCGAGAGTGACGTCATTGCCGACAGCCTCCGCGCCCTTGCTGAAGACGATGCAGCCTTTGATCGTTGGCTGGTGGAAGACGTGGGGCCGACGGTTGACGCAATAGACGCCGGACGGGAGAAAACATACTCTCTCGAAGAAACGCGCGAACGTCTGCAGTCCCGCATTTCCGGCATGGTCGCAGGCAAGGGATGAAATACGAGGTTCGTTTCTCGCAAAGGGCGGAAGACGACCTCGCAGAAGTTCTCAGCTATATCGTTGAACGCGCAGGAGAGCAGGTGGCCCGGCGGTACGTCGACACGCTCGTCGACTACTGCATGTCCTTTGAAAACTTTCCTCACCGAGGCAGCCGCTCCGATGTCAGGCCGGGCTTGAGGCTCGTCGGGTTCCGGCGACGCGCGACGATCGCCTTCATCGTCCGAAACAACCGCGTTGTGATCGTCCGGATCTTCCATCGCGGGCGAAAGGTTGACTTAAAGGATCTGCCGTCACAGGCGGACTAACCCACCCGGTTGTTCTCGATCACCAGATGCGCAAAACTCTCGCCCGGGCTCGCGATGAGGTCGCGCGTGGCCGGTGCCTTCCAGCGATAACCGATGATGGCGCCGCGTTCGACCGACTGGAACAGGTTGTTGGCGATCAGCGCGTTGCCGGCACCCTCGACGACGGTGACTGCACAGCCGGTGCCGGCCTGGCGCACGACATTACCCGTGACCGACACGTTCCTGAGGTATGGCCCGAAACCCAGTGCCAAGCCCCAGAGCGGCGCGTTTTCCACCACATTGCCGCTCACCACAGTATCGGCCTCGACGCTGATGCCGACGCCGAAGATCGCTTCGTCCAGCACATAAGGTCCGACGAGCCTCAGGTTGCGGACGATGTTGTTCACCACGGTGGCGAGCCGCCCGCCTTCGTTGAAGTTGACGACCGAGATGCCGTTCGCCGCGCCGTCGACGATGTTACCGGAGACGATCGCGCCTTCGAAGGCGAACTCTGCATAGATCGCGGTCTCGCCCGACCCGAGGCACTGGTTGTTGACAATCTGCGCGTTGGAGGCGCTGTTTGCCCGGATCGCCGAAAAAGCGGAGTCGCTGATGTGGTTTCCCGACACGATCACGTTGTCGGCGCGAAAGAGGTTGATCGCATTGCCATACTGCCCGGTCCCGCCAAGGCTGGCGCCGGTGCGGGTGATCCGGTTGCCGGAAACGATCGTGCCGTCGCTGCCCTTGGCCGAGCGGTGGATCAGGATGCCGCCATTGCCGCAATCCTCCAGCACATTGCCGGTAACGGAAAGTCCGGAACTGTCGACGGCGAGGATGCCGTAGTCACCGGCACCCGAGATGCGGCTGCGTTCAATGCGCCCGCCACAGCGCTCCAGGTTGAACGCATTTCTGCGCCCGCCATGGATCTCGCAGTTGTCGAGGATGAGGTCGCCGACCCCGCGCAGGTGCAGAAGCGCTGGGCTGTCTTCGCCGGCTGTTCCGTCAATGACGAGGTTGGAAAGCTCGACCCGGCCTGCGCCATCGGCCCGCAACACGGCGCCGCCGCCTGCCTGTACCAGCCGCGAGGCACCCGCAATGCCGGTGATCCGCGCGCCATCCGGCAGTTGAAGGTCTGAAACAGGGTAATCTCCCGGCGGCAGGAAGACCGGCAGGTTCTGCCGCGCCGCCTGCGAGATGAGTTCAGCAAGCTTGCGCCCCTGCCGTGCGCCGCCGCCGGGTGTCACGCCGTGCTGGCTCGCATCGATCGCCCCGCGCAACTCGCCGCCGATCACTGGAGCGGCTTTTGCCGCGGAGGCGCGCCGGACGAACGGCGGAGCGCCCGCGGCCACGGTGGCTCCGGCCAACACCTGCAAAACCGAGCGTCTCGAGATCGTCCTCATCTTGCGCGTGCGTCCTCCATGAATCCCCTGGGCGTCCACGGGCATTCTCGACGCGAAAGCTTTTTAATCTCCAAATGCCACCCCGGAAGCGCTCAAAGTAGGCCCAAACGCCCGGATCTCCGGGACCAAGTGCGGCAATTTCTCGAAGTTCTTAAAAAAGGAGAAGGAATTTTACTCCATCATGCGGACCTGAAAGCGGAAACACCGTGGCTTCCGGGACGAGAAGAGTGGATGGGATGGTCAAGCCCGTATCGCATGACAAGTCACTGACATTCGCAGTAGATCCTCTGGATAGCTCCTGGGCGCGCCTCGTCGATACGGCCACGGACAACAGCATGGATCCGCAGGCTGCCGCGGACGCTCTTCATATCCGCACGCGTGTTCTTCTCGATCAGCTTCCGGATTTCATCTACGTCAAGGACAGGCGCAGCCGCTTCGTATTCGCCAACAAGGCAGCCAGCCGGCTGGTGAGCTTCGCCAGCGGCAACGTGATTGGCCTGACGGATTTCGACCTGCTCGAGCTTGGCTGCGCCAAGGAAACCTTCCTTGCCGAACAGGACCTGATGTCGAGTGGGACAGCCTACGAGAACCGTGAAGAGCGTATCACGCTCGCGGACGAGCGTACGCTGTGGCTGACCACCTCCAAGACGCCGCTGCGCAACGATGCGGGCGAGATTATTGGTCTTGTCGGTATTTCGCGTGACATCACCGAACGCAAGCGCCAGGACGCCCGCCGCCATGGCCATGCACGACTGCTCGAGATGATCGCGCGCGGCCAGCCGCTGCAGACGGTGCTTGATGCGCTCGTCTCGACCGTCGAGGACGAGCTCGATGAGATTACCGCGTCCTTCCTGCTGCTCGACGAGCAGAACCAGAGGCTGCGCCATGGCGCAACGACCCGCTTGCCACCGGCCTATGTCAAGGCGATCGACGGGCTTGAGGTCGGACCGAAAGTTGGTTCCTGCGGCACGGCCGCCTGGCGGCGCGCCCCTGTTTTCGTCCGTGATGTGCTGGAAGATCCGCTCTGGTCGGATTTTCGCGAACTCGCCGTGCTGTTCGGTTTCCGCTCCTGCTGGTCCACTCCGATCATGAGCCCGGATGGTCGCGTGCTCGGCACCTTCGGCCTTTATTCGAATACGCCGCGCGAGCCGACCGCCCTTGAGCTGGAATTGACCGCCATGGCGACCGACCTTGCCGGCATCGCCATCGAGCGGGCGCGTGCCGAAGAGCGCATCCAGCATATGGCCCACCACGACCCGCTGACGGGCCTTCCCAACCGCGCCCTGTTCTGGACCCAGTTCGCCCGCGCCCTGCATGAAGGCCGCCGCGAAGGCCGCAAGATCACGGTTGCCTATATCGACGTCGACAATTTCAAGCAGATCAACGATGGGCTCGGCCATGCCGCCGGCGACGAGGTGCTGAAGGCGCTTGCCCACCGCATGTCGAGCTGCATCCGCGCCAGTGATCTGCTCGCGCGCCTGGGCGGCGATGAATTTGCCATCGTCTTCAGCAACATCACCCATGACGAGGCCGGCGTCATCCGTCGCCTGCAGGAACTGCGGCTTGCGGTGGCTCGACCGATCGAGGTGGAGGGCGACAGCATCCAGGCAACCTGCAGCATGGGCGTTGCCTTCTTCCCGCAGGATGGTGATACGCCGGAAACGCTTCTCGCACGCGCAGACCGAGCGATGTACGAGGCAAAACATGAAGGCAAGGACAGGCTTCGCGTGTCCGAGCCCGGCGCGCCGCCCATCGTTCCGGCCTGATCGTGGTCAGACCTTGGGCTCGGCCCGCTGTTCCTGCGCCTTTTCCGCCTGCAGGTAGATCGACTCGAAATCGCAGATGAACTTCTCGAAAAGCGTCGAGAAGGCTTCGAGCTCGTCTTCGTCCCAGTCTTCCAGCACGCCGGTGAGCAGCGCGCGCTTCACCGCCCGGATTTCCGCCAGCAGCGTATCGCCAAACTCGGTGCGCACCACCAGCGACCGCCGGCCATCTTCCTGAGAGGCTTCCCGCCTGAGGATGCCGCGGCCAACGAGATCGGCCACGAGACGGCTGCCGCGCGACGGGTCGATGCGCAGCACCTCCGCAATTGCACCGACGGTGATTTCGCCCTCGATACGGCGCATGGCGTCAAGCACGTCGAGATGCGAGATGTCGAGCCCCGGCGCGATATTGGCAAGCGCGGTGCGGCCGATGATCCGCCGCCCGATGAGCAGTCGCATGCGCGCCAAGAGATCGCCGATACGCGCGGTGCGGTCGGGATGGCTCTCTTTCCTGGCTCGGATGGCAGATGACACGGTCATGGCGGCAACGCTACAGTATGCGGCGCGGGATTTCCATCATGTTGTGCGGCAATCATGCGAGTGCGGTTGACATTTATGTGCGTCGCGCACATAAATTGCGCTCACAACGGATTACTCCCATGGATATGACCCAATCGGCGCCGGCGCCGCTCGTCACCGACCCGCGTCAGCGCTTGGTGGTGTTCCTGTTCCTGCTCACCTCGCTCTTCATGGCCACGCTCGATAACCAGATCGTGTCGACGGCACTGCCCACGATTGTTGGCGAGTTCAGCGAGCTTGAGCGCTTCGGCTGGATCGGCTCCGCTTACCTCCTCGCCATGAGCGCGGTGATGCCGATCTACGGCAAGCTGGGCGACCTGTTCGGCCGCAAATACATCATCCTCGTCGCGATCACGCTGTTTGCCTTTGGCTCGGTGCTTTGCGGTTTTGCATGGTCGATGAACTCGCTGATCGCCGCCCGCGTCATCCAGGGTTTTGGCGGCGGCGGCATCATGGTGTCGATCTTCTCCATCAATGCCGACCTGTTCGAGCCGCGCGAGCGGGCGAAATATCAGAGCTATACGAGCCTGGTCATCATGGCGTCGAGCAGCCTTGGGCCCATCCTCGGCGGCACGATGAGCGATCTTTTCGGCTGGCGGTCGATCTTCCTCATCAACGTGCCGATCGGCATCATCGCTGTCACGGGGCTCATCCTGATGCTTCCCTACCGGCGTCCGACCCGCAAGCCGAAGATCGATTATCTCGGGGCGCTGTTCCTTGCCGGCACGACCTGCTCGGTTGTGCTCTGGGCCGATAGCGGCCAGATCTTCGGCTCGCTGATCGGGCGCGAGGCGCTGATGATCATCGCGCTCGGCGCCGTCAGCGCCTGCATCTGGCTTTTCGTGGAATCGCGCGCGCCCGAACCGATCGTGCCGCTGACGCTCTTCCGCGACTCCACCTTCACGCTTTTCCTCGTCGTTTCGCTGATGACCGGTGGCGTGGCGATCGGCATGGTGAACTACATCGCGCTCTACCTGCAGATGACGAGCGGGCTGACACCCATCGCAGCCGGACTGTTCTTCATGTGCAGCACCGTCGGGATCGTGATCGGCTCGATGTCGGCCGGCCGGCTGATTTCCCGTACAGGCCGCTACAAGCCGTTCTCCGTGCTGGGCCTCACCATCAATGTTATCTCGCTGGCGCTGATGTCGCAGCTGCATCCCGGTTCGCCGCTCCTCCTCGTCGGCATCCTCATGGCCTTCCAGGGATTGGCAATTGGTTTCGGGCAGCAGGCGCCGATCATCGGCGTGCAGAACAGCGCCCCGCGTGGCGATGTCGGTGCTGCGACGGGTGCCGTGACGCTGACCCGCATGGGCGGAGCGGCGATCGCCATCTCGATCTATGGCGCGATCATCGGGTCGAATGTCGCGCATGTCGATCTCGGCTTGCCCGGCGGCATCAACCTGTCGGAGCTGACGCCAAAGGTGCTGAGCGAACTGCCCGACGAGACGCGCCAACTGATCGGCCAGGTTTACCAAGGTGCCTTCGAGACGCTCTTCCTCACGGCTGCAACGATCGCCAGCCTGGGACTCATTGCGGCGCTGTTCCTCAAGAATGTCCGGCTGCCCGTCGCCACCGACCGGCGCGCCTGACGCATCTTTGAAACTCCCGCTCATGCCCTATCTTTGAAGGACATGAGACCCGAGGCCCTGCTTCATCCAACCCCCGCCGGGCTGTTCTGCCCCATCGGCCGCTTTTATGTCGATCCTGTCCGTCCGGTCGAACGGGCGTTGATCACACATGGCCATTCCGACCATGCGCGCTCCGGCCACGGGCATGTGCTCGCCACCCGCCAGACGCTCGACATCATGCGCATCCGCTACGGCGAGGATTTCTGCAACTCGGAGCAGGCGGCAGAGTTCGGGGAAAAGATAGACGTCAACGGCGTGCGCGTCAGTTTCCATCCGGCGGGCCATGTGCTGGGTTCAGCGCAGATCGCCATCGAGCGCGACGGCCTGCGTATCGTCGTTTCGGGCGATTACAAGCGCGGCGTCGATCCCACCTGCGCGCCCTTCGTGCCGGTCGCCTGTGATATCTTCATCACCGAGGCGACTTTCGGCCTGCCGGTCTTCCACCATCCGGATCCGAAGGAGGAGGTGGGAAAACTCTTTACCTCCATCGAGCAGTTTCCGGAGCGTAGCCACCTGGTGGGCGCCTATGCGCTGGGCAAGGCGCAACGTGTCATCCGGCTGATCCGCGATTGCGGGTACGACAAGCCGATCTTCATCCACGGCGCGCTCGCGAAGCTCTGCGATTACTACGTCAGCCAGGGCATCGACCTTGGCGAAATCCGCCCGGCCACCGTCGAGAAGAGCAATCCGGAAGCGTTCAAGGGTGCGGTCATCGTTGGTCCTCCGTCGGCCTTCCAGGAGCGCTGGGCGCGCCGCTTCAACGAACCGATGATCTGTTTTGCCTCCGGCTGGATGATGGTGCGCCAGCGCGCCAAGCAGGGCGGTGTGGAACTGCCTCTGGTGATCTCCGATCACTGCGATTGGCCCGAGCTGCTCGACACGATCAACGAAATCAAGCCCGCCGAGGTCTGGGTGACCCACGGCCGCGAGGAAGCGCTTGTACGCTGGTGCGAGCTGCAGGGCATCCCGGCGCGGCCACTGCATCTGGTCGGTTACGAAGACGAGGGGGATTGATGAAAGCCTTCGCGACACTTCTCGACCGCCTCGTGCTCACGCCGTCCCGGAACGGCAAGCTGAAGCTGCTCGCCGATTATTTCCGCGATACGCCCGATCCCGATCGTGGTTACGGCCTTGCAGCCCTTGCGGGCGCACTGGATCTCAAGAGCGTCAAGCCCGCCATGCTGCGCGAACTCGTGCTCGAACGCCTTGATCCGGTGCTCTTCCAGTATTCCTACGACTATGTCGGTGACCTCGCCGAAACGATCGCACTCGTCTGGGATGGTGGCCGCAAGGAGCGAGTGGATGACGGCCACCAGCCGCGGCTGAGCGAGGTGGTGACGCGCATGAACTCCCTTGGGCGCCTCGAAGTCCGCGGCGCAGTGCGCGACCTCCTAGACCAGCTTGATCCGTCGAGCCGCTTTGCTTTCCTCAAACTCGCCACCGGGTCGCTGCGCATCGGCGTTTCCGCCCGGCTTGCCAAGCAGGCGCTGTCGGACATGAGCGGCCCGGGTGACAACAAGCGCGACGTCACCGAAATCGAGACCCTGTGGCACGGCCTTGCACCGCCATACGAGGCGCTGTTCGCCTGGCTCGAGGGCAAGGGCGAAAAGCCGGTGCTGGCCACGCCAGCGATCTTCCATTCCGTCATGCTCGCCAATCCGGTGGAGGAGGGGGATCTCGCCAAGCTCGATCCGCAGGACTACGCCGCCGAATGGAAGTGGGACGGCATCCGGGTGCAGATGTCGAGCTTTGGCGGCACCCGCAAACTCTATTCCCGCTCCGGCGACGACATCACCAATGCCTTCCCTGACATCGTCGAGGCGATCAACTTCGAAGGCGTCATCGATGGCGAATTGCTGGTCGGCGGCACGACGCGCTCCAACAGCCCGACGCGCACATTCTCCGACCTGCAGCAGCGGTTGAACCGCAAGACGGTCAACAACAAGATGCTGGATGAATATCCGGCCTTCGTGCGCAGCTACGACCTCCTGTTCGAGCGGGACGAGGATGTCCGGGCGGAAGGTTTCCTGGAACGCCGCAAGCGCCTTGCCGAGCTGATCGAGCGCGCCCCGCACGACCGTTTCGACCTGTCGCAGCTCGTGCCCTTCTCCACCTGGGAGGAGCTGGACCAGCTGCGCCTCGCGCCACCCGATCCGGTGATCGAAGGGGTGATGATCAAGCGCAAGGACAGTGTCTACCAGGCCGGGCGCCTCAAGGGCCCGTGGTTCAAGTGGAAGCGCGATCCCTATAATATCGATGCGGTGATGCTCTATGCCCAGCGCGGCCACGGCAAGCGTTCCAGCTATTATTCCGATTTCACCTTCGGTGTCTGGGCCGATATGCCGAACGGGCAGGAACTCGTTCCGGTGGGCAAGGCCTATTTCGGCTTCACCGATGCCGAACTCGAAGTGCTGGACAAGTTCGTGCGCGACAATACGGTGGAACGCTTCGGCCCGGTGCGGGCGGTGCGCGCCGAACCCGATTTCGGTTTCGTGCTGGAAGTCGCCTTCGAGGGCATCAACCGTTCCACCCGCCACAAGTCCGGTGTCGCCATGCGTTTTCCCCGCATCGCCCGGTTGCGCACCGACAAGCTCCCGCGCGATGCAGACCGGCTGGCCACCCTGACGGCAATGGTCGAAGCACGCGAGTCTTGACCTCGTGCTGCACTGCCACATCTCACGTCGCAGTACGGTATGGGTGCAGGTAAGGGTTTGGAAATGACCAGCTCCGATTTCATGACCAAAGGCATTATCGCACTACTCGGCTGCTTCGCCGCCGCCTACATCGGCCAGGAGATCCTCGGCGCCTCGATGCTGGGCTATCTCATCGGCACCGCGATCCTCGCCGGCACGACAGGACCGTTCCTGTTTGCGGTGCTGAGGTGGTGCAAGGAAAAGCACGCGCTGCGCACGAAAAAGCTCTAGCGGTCACACCGCAGAACCTCTGCCCCGGTTGGCTGGCGACTGACGTCAGCCTCGCGCCAGCCGCACCTGCCACTATCCGCGCCGATATCATCTGCCGGAAGTGGGTTCCATGCCAAGCTCTTCTCGTTCGTTCCGCCGCATCCTGTCGCTTTCGGTGCTCGGCCTTGCAAGTGCCACGCTCGCCGGCTGCCAGGTGCCTTTCGTGACCGACACCAGCCGCATGAACGCCGATGTCTTTGCGCGCGAAACGGCGCCGGTCTTCTACAATCCCGCCTATGCCGAACCGGTGCAGCCGCAGGCGCTGCCGGTGAAGGAGCCGATCCCGCAGCGGCGCGAGCTTTACCAGACCCAGTTCCACCAGACTTACGGCCTGCCGGTCTCGAACCCCGTGCACCGCGCCATGTATGGCGTGATCCGCGATGGTGGCTTCACGTTGCCGGCCATTCCTTATTCGCGTGTCGACCCGCGCTTCCTTCGCCAGGAGGTCGCGTACCGCACCAGCGAGCCGGTCGGCACGATCGTCGTCGATACCAAGGCACATTACCTCTATTTCGTGCAGCCCGGCGGCAAGGCGTTGCGGTATGGCGTTGGCCTCGGCAAGGCCGGTTTTGCCTGGCAGGGCCGCGGTGTCATCCAGCGCAAGGCGAAGTGGCCGCGCTGGACCCCGCCGCAGGACATGGTTGCCCGCCAGCCGGAACTGCGCCAGTTCGCCGCCGCCGAAGGTGGTGCGCTTCCCGGCCTCAACAATCCGCTCGGTGCCCGGGCGCTCTACATTTACCGCGACGGCCAGGACACGCTCTACCGCGTCCACGGCACGCCGGATTGGCAGTCTGTCGGCAAGGCAACCTCGTCCGGTTGCGTGCGCATGTTCAACCAGGACATCATCGACCTCTTCGACCGGGTTCCGTCCGGCACGCCGATCGTCGTCATGTAAGAACCGGGCAGGGGTAGCGGCGCCCCGCCAGCTTATCCCCATCGTGTGAACGCGCGTGTCCCTGACGTGAATGGTTGGTTAACAACCGGCGCCCTATCTTGAAGTCACGGCGGTTCGTGGAACCTTTTGCCTCGCTCGCCGTTGACGTGCGATTTTGCTGTCTCTGCGTTTTCATACCGAACGGTTCTGCCTCACATGGTTCTGCATTCACCCTTTTCCCGCCGGAGCTTCCTTTCGCTGCTCGGTGTCGGTGCAACCGCGACGCTTGCGTCCTGTGCCTCGTCGGCGCCCGCGCCGCGACGCATCGTGTCGACCGTCGCTTTCCAGCCTGACCCGTTGCCGGGCCCTGGTCCGGATTCGGAACTCGACCGGATGTACGGCACCGTTGTTGATGGTGGCTTCGTCATTCCGGCCATTCCCTACCAGCAGATCAACCCGCGCTACTATCGGCAGCGCGTGGTTGACCCGACAGGCGAGCGTCCCGGCACGGTTGTCGTCGATACGCCCTCGCGCTTTCTTTACCTTGTGGAGCCGGGCGGCACCGCCATGCGCTACGGCGTGGGTATCGGCCGCGAAGGCTTCTCCTGGTCCGGTGATGGCGTCATCCAGTGGCGTCAGAAATGGCCGAAGTGGACGCCGCCGAACGAGATGATTGCGCGCCAGCCGGAGCTTGCCCGTTATTCGGCCGACAATGGCGGCATGCCGCCGGGCCTGAAGAACCCGCTCGGCGCCCGTGCGCTCTATATCTTCCAGAATGGCCAGGACACGCTCTACCGCCTGCATGGATCGCCGGAATGGCAGTCGATCGGCAAGGCCGTGTCGTCGGGCTGTGTGCGCCTGATGAACCAGGACATCATCGACCTCTATGAGCGCGTGCCGAGCAAGGCGCGTATCGTGGTCTGGCAATAAACCTAAATTAAGCGGCCCCGGCCAGTCTGGCTGGGGCTTCCTCCATTTGGCTCTCTATCGTTCTTCGCTGTTCAGCCGCTGTTTCAGGCCGATCAGCCCGTCGCGCAATGCCGCGGCTTCCTCCATGCTGCAGCCCAGCGCTTGACCGATTGCCGCGTACACCGCCAGCGCCTGGCGCTCCAGGTCCTGTCCCTTCTGCGTCAGCGTGATCGTCACCTGGCGTTCGTCGCGCGGGTCGCGGTTGCGCATCACGAGCCCGGATTGCTCGAGCCGCTTGAGGAGCGGCGACAGCGTCCCGGAATCAAGCCCCAGCCGCTCGCCGATGGCCTTCACTGTCTGCCCGTCGTCTTCCCACAGCGCCAGCATGACAAGGTATTGCGGGTAGGTGAGGCCAAGCGGCTCCAGCAGCGGCTTGTAGGTGCGGTTGAAGGCATGCGCCGCCCCATAGATCGCAAAGCACAGCTGCGCATCGAGTTGGATCGACGCCGACCTTCCAGCCTTCGTCTTTTTCTGCGCTTGCGGGCCTGACTTCACCATTTCGTGCTCTAGCTTTGACATGACGTGCATTTTACAGGCTTGACCACGGAATGCAATGTGCATAACTTGATTGTGCGCAATTCAATTGCGGTCGAGTTAAATGCCGGCCGCCAGGTTCAACAAGCCATTACGGTTCAACCAAAGGAGTTCCACCATGCCTATCCTTTACACGACCAAAGCATCTGCAACGGGTGGCCGCGCCGGCCACGGCGTTTCCGAAGATGGCGTTCTTGATGTGACGCTGACCGTTCCGAAGGAACTCGGCGGCGATGGCGCCCGCGGCACCAATCCCGAACAGCTCTTCGCGACCGGTTATTCGGCGTGCTTCCTCGGCGCACTGAAGAACGTCGCCGGCAAGGAAAAGGTGAAGATCCCCGATGACGCCAAGGTCACCGCGACCGTCGGCATCGGCCCGCGCGAAGACGGCGGCGGCTTCGGCATCGAAGTATCGCTTTCGGTCAGCGCACCAGGCATCGAACGGGCACAGCTCGAAGATCTCGTCGCCAAGGCACACATCGTCTGCCCTTACAGCCACGCCATGCGCACCTCCACCGAGGTCCAGGTGACCGTCGAATAATCTCGACACTTCTGCCAAACAACAAGGCCGGCTCCCTCAAGGGACCGGCTTTTCTTTTGGGCGTTACCGGATCGCGCCGAGCAGCGACCTCAGCTGGTCCGGCCCGTCGTCGCCCAAGCCCGCATCCACTTCCGCATGAACCCGCTTCCAGATCGGCACCGCGACCGACAGCAGCGCCATCCCGTCATCCGTCAGTTTCAGCAGGCGGCCGCGCCGATCCTGCGGATCGACCGTCGAAGCTACCAGCCCCCGGCGCTCCAGCACCTTGAGTGCCGCTGTCAGTGTCGTGCGGTCCATGGCAAGCAGCTGCACCACCGAACTCATCGTCGCCGGCTGCGGGCGATTGAGCGACATCATCAGTGAAAATTGCCCGTTGTTCAGCCCGATCGGCTTCAGCGCATTGTCGAAACGGCGGGCAAGCGCGCGGGCGGCGCGCTGCACATGAAGGCACAGGCACGTGTCACGAACATGGATGGTGGTGGCAAAGGAGACTGATTCGATTTCGGCGGTGTTTGACAGCATGGGAATATTATGTTGATATCAACGTAAATGTCAAGGAATGGGAGGCTTGCCATGGATATCGCATCATCAGGATCTCACCCGGTCATCAGCCGCGAAGAGTGGCTGAAACAGCGCCGCACGCTGCTGGCGCTGGAAAAGGAGGAAACCCGCCTGCGCGACAAGGTGCGCGCCGCGCGCCAGGCGCTGCCCTGGGTGAAGGTGGACAAGGAATACCTCTTCGACACGCCGACAGGCAGGCGCCCGCTCGCCGATCTCTTTGATGGCCGCAGCCAGCTGATGATCTACCATTTCATGTTCGGCCCCGACTGGGATGCAGGCTGCCCGGGCTGCTCCTTCATGTCCGATCACATGGACGGCGCCCTGCCGCATCTCAACAACCACGATGTCACCTATGTCGCCGTGTCCCGCGCGCCGCTCGACAAGATCGAGGCCTACAAGAAGCGCATGGGCTGGCGTTTCCCGTGGGTGTCGTCCTACGGCTCCGACTTCAATTTCGACTTTCACGTCTCTTTCACGCCCGAGGAACTGGCAGGGGAGACGATCCGCTACAATTTCACGGACATCCCGCGCGAGATGGGCCACGACGAACTGCCCGGGCTCTCGGCCTTCTACAAGAACGCCGCCGGCGAGGTCTTCCACACCTATTCAAGCTACGCCCGAGGCGGAGAGGAGCTTTGCGCCACGCTGATGATTCTCGATCGCGCCCCGCTCGGCCGCAACGAGACCTCGACGCTGAGCTTCGTCAAGCGCCATGATGAATATGAGGAGAAGCCGCAAGGGTCATCCTGCTGCCATTGAGCGGGGTGAGCGTGGAGAAACAGCAAGAGGAGGAGAATTCATGAGCACCATGGAAATGGCAAAGCCGCAGGCGCAGCACGACTTTCTTCAGAAGATGGTCGGCACCTGGGAGGTGAATGCCGCCGACATGGGTAATGGCGAGGTCTGGACCGAGACCTGCCGCTCGCTGAACGGCATCTGGTTCGTGGCGGAAGGCAATGGAAACATGCCGGGCGGCGAACGCGCCACCACCGTGCTGACGCTGGGCTACGACCCGGCCAACGGCCGTTATGTCGGCACCTGGTTCGGCACGATGATGCACCATCTATGGGTCTATGACGGTGAGCTGTCGGAGGATGGCAACACGCTGAGCCTCTACACCACCGGCCCCGATTTTGCCCAGCAGGGCAAGCTTTGCGATTACCGCGAGCAGATCACCTTTACCGATCACGACCACCGCACCTTTACCTCCAGCGCCAAGCAGCCGGACGGGTCCTGGAAGCAGTTCATGCAGGCCAATTACACCCGCAAGCAGTGATGTCAGTCCATTGAGCCGGGCCGCGCCACGTCGCGCAGCTGCCCGCAAGAGGAGAAGAGCATGTTGCAGACAGCTTCCCAGTCGCGCTCGACCACGCATGGCAAGTTCATCTGGTGCGAGTTGATGACACCCGACACGACCGCATCCGGTGCGTTTTATTCCTCCGTCGTCGGCTGGAAGGTGAAGGAAATCGGCATGCCCGACCTGCCGGCCTATTTCCTGTTCGAGATGGGGGAGGGCGACAACTGCCCCGGCATCGGCGGAATGATGAATTTTCCGCCCGAGCTAGAGGGCAAGCTTCCACCCAACTGGACCGGTTATGTCGCGGTCGATGATGTCGACGAAACCTGCAAGGAGGTGACAAGCCTCGGCGGCCATGTGCAGCGTGCGCCGGAGGATATTCCCGGCATCGGTCGCTTCGCCGTGATTGCCGATCCGCATGGTGCCGTCCTTTGCATCATGAAGCCGGTGCCGATGGAAACCCCGCCGACCGAACTCGGGCCGCAGGATCCCGGCAATGTCGGCTGGCACGAGCTTTACGCCGGCAATGGCGAGGAAGCGCTCGAGTTCTACAACAAGATCTTCGGCTGGACGCTCGACCACGCGATGGATATGGGCCCGATGGGCAAGTACAACATCTTCGCCTACAACGGCCAGGCGATCGGCGGCATGATGACCAGGCCGCAGGACATGCCGCCCTGCTGGGTCTACTACTTCAACGTCCCGTTGATCGACACGGCGATCGAGCGGGTCAAGGCGGGCGGTGGCCAGATCCTCAACGGTCCCATGGAAGTACCGGGCGGCGCCTGGATCATCCAGGCAACCGATCCGCAGGGCGCCTTCTTCTGCCTCGTCGGGGCAAGGGGGTAGCGGTGGGGGTGAGCGCCAGCCTTCTCGATCGTTGCCGCAGCGTCTTCGCCTGCTATAAGCCGCGTCGAACCCATATGCGGCTTGGAGCGAGAGGACGACCGATGTCTGCCGACAACGATGACTATGTTTATGACGAAGTGACGGGCGAGTGGCGTCCGGCCTCCGAGATGGCGGCCGAGGCCGCCAAGGCGAACGAAGTGCGCGACGCTTCCGGCAATGTGCTGAAGGACGGCGATTCCGTCACGCTCATCAAGGACCTGAAGGTCAAGGGGGCCGGCCAGACCCTGAAGCAGGGCACTGTCATCAAGTCGATCCGCCTGACGGATAATCCCGAAGAGATCGATTGCCGCCACGAGACGATCAAGGGGCTCGTGCTGCGCACGGAATTCGTGCGCAAGCGGTAAGGGGAAAGCGCCGCCCGCGCACCGGCACGGGCGGCTTTTTCTTATCGCTTCAAGCTGCCGAGAATGCCGCGCACGATCGCGCGTCCAACCTGCGTTGCCACGGTGCGCGTCACGCTTTTCATCGCAGCTTCGATAATCGTCTCGCGCTGGTAACCGGCCTTGCGGGGCTGGCGACGGTCCTTGGCATCGTCGTCGCGGCCGAAGCCCGGCAGCGTCCATCCCGTCGTGTCGCCGGATCCTGCCGGCGGAGACGGATCAAGCTCATCCTGCGCCTTGCGCGCGGCAGCTGCGTCCGCGGCCTCCTTGGCGCGCGCCGCCAGAATCTCGAATGCGCTTTCCCGATCAAGATCCTCGTCATAGAGGCCGAGCACCGGGCTCTTGTCCATTACCGCCTGGCGCTCCTGTTCATTGAGAGGTCCGATGCGGCCGGATGGCGGACGGATCAGCGTGCGCTCCACCATTGACGGCACGCCCTTGTCGCCAAGGGTGGAAACCAGCGCTTCGCCTGTACCGAGTTGAGTAATGGCGGTTGCGCAATCGAAAGCCGGGTTGGGGCGGAAGGTTTCTGCCGCCGTCCGCACCGCCTTTTGTTCGCGTGGCGTATAAGCACGCAGCGCATGCTGCACCCGGTTTCCGAGCTGCGCCAGCACCGTTTCCGGCACGTCGAGCGGGTTCTGCGTTACGAAATAAACGCCGACGCCTTTGGAACGGATCAGCCGCACCACCTGCTCGACACGCTCGATCAGCACCTTTGGTGCGTCGTTGAACAGCAGATGCGCCTCGTCGAAGAAGAAGACGAGCTTCGGCTTTTCCGGATCGCCCACTTCCGGCAGTTCCTCGAAGAGTTCCGAGAGAAGCCACAGCAGGAAGGTCGCGTAGAGCCGCGGATTCATCATCAGCTTGTCGGCGGCAAGGATCGAGATCTGCCCGTAACCGTTGTTCGGGTTGGTGCGCATGATGTCCGAGATCTTCAGCGCTGGCTCGCCGAAGAACTGCTTGGCACCCTGCGTCTCGAGCACCAGCAGGCTGCGCTGGATCGAGGCGACGGAGGCCTTGGAGATCAGCCCGAATTCCTTGGAAAGCTCGCTCGCATTCTCAGCCATGTAGTTCAGGAGCGAGCTGAAATCCTTGAGGTCGAGCAGCGGCAGGTTTGCGCGGTCGGCCAGCTTGAAGGCAATGTTGATGACCCCTTCCTGCGGCTCCGAAGCATCCATCAGGCGCGACAGGAGGAGCGGGCCCATCTCCGCGATGGTCGTGCGCACGCGGTGACCCTTCTCGCCGAAGATATCCCAGAAGATCACCGGGAACTGCTCGAAGTCATAGTCCTCGAAGCCGATCTGTTCGGCGCGCTTGAGCAGGAAGTCCTTCGATTCTCCCTTCGCCGCGATGCCGGAAAGGTCTCCCTTGATGTCGGCTGCAAACACCGGCACTCCAGCCTTGGAGAAGCCTTCCGCCAGCACCTGGAGCGTCACCGTCTTGCCGGTACCGGTCGCACCCGTCACCAGGCCGTGGCGGTTGCCGAACTTGAGGTCCAGGTGCTCGGCCTTGTTCAGCGTGTCGTCTGGATTGCGACTGCCGCCGATGAAGAGCTTACCGGTATCATTCATGCAACTATGCGCTCCCTCGCCGCGTTAACTCGCATCCTTATAGGATGAGCAAAAGCGCCGGGCAACGGCAGGGTTGCCGACAGGTCGCAGGAGAGAAGGACCGGAAAACGTGGCGCTGGGGCAGGCTTTATCACCAAACGAAAAAACCATGGACGTGAGCAGGGGGCGCCAGGCGGCCACGCCGTCGGATATTCCCGCACGCGGATTGATGGATGTCTTCTGGCGTGTCTATGCCGGGATCACCGAGGACCGGATCATGCTGATCGCAGCCGGGGTCACCTATTACCTGCTGCTTGCGCTGTTTCCCGCCGCAAGTGCGCTGGTGTCCATCTATGGCTTCGTGTCGGATCCCGCGGCAATTGCCGACCGCATCGCCTTCCTCAGTGCCATCATGCCGGCCGACGCGCTCAACATCTTCCTCGACCAGGTGCGCGCACTGACATCCGAGCAGAACACGACGCTGTCGATCGCCCTTGTCGGCGGCTTGGCGCTTGCCATCTGGAGCGCCAACAACGGCATGAAGGCGCTGTTCGAAGCGATGAATGTCGCTTACGCCGAAACCGAAAAGCGCAACATCATCCGGCTGAACCTCATCTCGCTGCTGTTCACGCTCGGCGCGCTGCTGCTCGCCATCGTGGTGATCTTCGCCATGGGCGTCGTGCCGGCCATCCTCAAATATCTGTGGCTCGACCAGTGGACGGAAAACATCATCCGCTTCGTGCGCTGGCCGGTGATGATGCTGTTTGTCGGCGGCGGCATCATGATGATCTACCGCTTCGGCCCAAGCCGCGAACCGGCTCGGATGCGCTGGCTTACCTGGGGTGCCGCCTTCGCCACCGTCGCCTGGCTCGCAGCCTCGATGGCCGTCACCTGGTATCTCTCCAACATCGCCGACTACAACGCCACCTACGGCACGCTCGGCGCGCTGATCGGCTTCATGGTCTGGACCTGGATCTCGGTGATCATCGTCATCGTCGGCGCCGAGATCAACGCCGAACTCGAGCACCAGACGGCCCGCGACACAACGACCGGCCCGCCGCAGCCGCTCGGTGACCGCGGCGCCTATATGGCGGATACGGTCGGTGAGGATTCGGAGAGCAAGGCCTGAAGCCTTGCTCTCCGCTCCGCCACGGTTGAAAACCCTTTGCGGCGTAGCGCCGCATCGCACGAAAACCCTTGCGCTGCCATTCGCCTTCGGTATTACGTTAACGTGAACGTCAAAACGTGAGGAGAGAACTGATGAACGAGCTGGTATCGCGGGTTGCTGACAATGTCGGCATCGCCCCGGATGTCGCCGAAAAGGCGATCGGCATGATGCTTGGCTTCCTGCAGCGCGAGGCAGACGACGCGGCCGTGGCCAAGATGATCGAAGCGATCCCTGGCGCGCCGGAACTGGTTGCCAAGTACAACGGCGCAGGTTCGGGCGGTGGCGGCCTGCTGGGCGGCCTGATGGCAAGCCTCGGCGGCGGCGTCATGGCGCTCGGCCAGCAGTTGATGAGCCAGGGCCTTGGCATGGGCGAGATTACCGGCCTTGCCAAGCAGACCATGGCGGTTGCACGCGAGCACGCCGGCGACGAGGTTGTCGACAAGGTTGTCTCGTCGGTTCCGGGCCTTAGCCAGTTCGTCTGATCCTCGCATCGGATCCAGAAGAAACCAAAAGCCGCTGGCGGAACCGCCGGCGGCTTCTTTTTAGGAAGGCGGGGTCTAGAACACCGCCAGGTATTTCAGCAGCGAAATAATGCCGATGATGATGACGATGACGCGTGCGATCTGGCGCATGCGCGCATCGATCGGCAGCATGTTGATGAGATAAAGCACCAGAACGATCACCAGGAAGGTGATCAGGATGCTGATGATGAGTGATAGACCCATGAGCCCCAATCCTTGTCCGGCACATGATTGTACCGTCAGAGGGTAACTATGGGCGGATCAGTGAAAGAAAAGGGTCGTTGCAGATTAGGGTAAACGGCCTTGCTGACGCTTCAGATCGGCGTTGACTTTTCCCGCGTTGCGACCCATGTCTCCCCCTGAAATGGTGGCCCGGCCGGGTCCCGTTCTTTCCAAGGAAACAGAGAGATGAACCCCGACAGTCGAAGTTCGACGTCATCATACCCATTCGCTCGCCTGGGGCTCTGATCCTGTTTAAAAGGAGATGCGCTCCGGAGGCCAATGGCCCGAGAAGGAGCCGTCATGCTGCGTGTCCATGCCTATCACCTTGACCGTCTGGTTCCGGTTGTCGTCAGTTTGAGCGAGTCACCCGATGCGGGGGTGCCGGCGGAGCAGGCATCGCCCATCATCTGGTACGACCTCATTACGCCGACGCCGGAGGAAGAGCGCTTCGTCGGCGAACGCCTGGGCATCACGGTGCCAACCATCGACGAGATGGAGGACATCGAGCTTTCCGCCCGGCTTTACCAGGAAGACGGCGCGGAATTCATGACCATGACGGTTCTGACGCGCCCGGATGCCGGCACACCACGCAAGGTGCCGGTCACCTTCATCGTCAAGGGCCAGGTGCTTGTCACCGTGCGTCACGCCGAACCGCGTCCCTTCGATGCTTACCTGGCCCGCGCCCGCAAGCCGAACGGCACCGGCCTGCATTCCGGTTACGGCGAACTCATCATGACCGGCCTCATCGAGGCTGTCATCGACCGCATGGCCGACACGCTGGAACGGCTCGGGACCGAGATCGACGGCATCTCCCAGGAAGTATTTTCCGCCAAGCGGACGAAGGCCAACAAGAAGACCCGCGACCTGCAGGAACTCATCCGCGAGGTCGGCACCAAGGGCGAGTTCATCACCGTGGTGCGCGAAAGCCTTGTCAGCGTCAGCCGCGTCGTCGCCTATTATTCAGCGCTCGACGGCGTCGACCGCAAGCTGTCCAAGGAACTCCGCCAGCGCCTGAAGCTCCTGCAGCGGGATGCCACCTCGCTCGGCGACCACTCCGCCTTCCTGTCGGGCAAGATCAACTTCCTGCTCGACGCGACGCTCGGGCTGATCAACCTGGAGCAGAACCAGATCATCAAGATCTTTTCCGTGGCGTCGGTCGTCTTCCTGCCGCCGACGCTGGTCGCATCCGTCTACGGCATGAACTTCGCCTATCAGCCGGAACTCCAGTGGCATTACGGCTACCACGCCGCGCTCTGCCTGATGATCGTCTCGATGATCATGCCGTATCTTTATTTCAAGCGGCGGGGGTGGCTGTAGAGGTCGCCTCGGTCGCCCACGCCGCCGCAAGCTCCTCCGCAAAAGAAAATGCGCCGGAGGTCGTCCGGCGCATGCTTTCATCCAACAGACGAAAGATCAATCATCCCACTGCGGGGCCAGGTGGCCCGGGTTGACGATGCGGCCATCGGGCTTCGCGAGCGCATGCACCGCCTGCATTTCCTCCGCCGAAAGCTCGAAGTCGAAGACGTCGTAGTTTTCCGGCAGGCGCGAAATGGTCGCAGTTTTTGAAAGCGCAATCACCTCCGGCTGCTGGATCGCCCAGCGCAGCACCACCTGTGCAGCCGTCTTGCCATGCTTGGCGCCGATGTCCTTCAGCACCTCGTCCTTTGGCACCTTGCCGTCCGCCATCAGGTAATAGGCGGTGAGCGAGCTGCCATGCCGGCGCACGGCCTCGAGCACCTTCGTCTGATCGAGATAGGGGTGGTATTCAACCTGGTTCGTGGCGATCGGTGCATCCGAAAGCTTCACCGCCTCATCCAGCAGCGCGACGGAGAAGTTCGACACGCCGATATGCTTCACCTTGCCGGCCTTCACCAGTTCGTTGAGCGCGCCCATGCGGTCGGCAAGCGGCATCTCGCTCTGCGGCCAGTGCAACAGCAGCAGGTCGACATAATCGGTCTTCAGCTTCTGCAGGCTTTCATCCACCGAGGCGATGAAGGCGTCGTGGCCGACGCGGTCGCCCCACACCTTGGTGGTGAGGAAGATCTCCTCGCGCGCGATGCCGGAAGTCGCCAGCACCTCGCCGACAGCCGCCTCGTTCTTGTAGATCTGCGCGGTGTCGACATGGCGGAAGCCGAGCTTCAGGGCTTCCGGCAGCACGCGCGCCACGTCGTCGTCGGGCATGCGGAAAGTGCCGAAACCGAGAGCCGGGATATTGGCGCCATTGGCGTTGACATTGAACATTTGAAACTCCTGTGGGTCCCGGGCCTGCAATTGTTGATCTTGATGCCGGGGTAGGTGGGGCCGTTATTAGATGGACCGAATGCGTGGCGGATCAACCACCACGTTTTTGGGGTCAGCCGGCAATCGGCGGGTTGAGGCGGGCGAAGCCTTCCTGCCGGCGATAGGGGAAATGCGGATAGGGTGCGGTCACCGCACTCGCCTGGTCGAGCCGTGCTATCTGTTCGGCAGTGAGCGACCACCCGACGCTGCCGATATTCTGGCGAAGCTGCTCTTCGTTACGGGCGCCGATGATGACGGAGGATACGGTCGGTCGGCCGACGAGCCAGTTGATCGCCACCTGCGGCACGGTCTTTTCCGTCTCGGCCGCCACCTCTTCCAGCACGTCGATGACGCGATAAAGCAGTTCGGTATCGACCGGTGGGCCGAAGTCCGCCGTCTCGTGCAGCCGGCTGCCGGCCGGGATTGGCTTGCTCCGGCTGATCTTGCCGGTGAGGCGTCCCCAGCCGAGCGGGCTCCAGACGAGCGCGCCAAGCCCCTGGTCTTGGCCGAGCGGCATCAGGTCCCATTCGTAGTCGCGCCCGACCAGCGAGTAATACACCTGGTTGACGACATAGCGGGTCCAGCCATGCCGGTCGGCCGCAGCGAGCGATTTCATGATCTGCCAGCCGGAGAAATTGGACACGCCGATGTAGCGCAGCTTGCCGTCCTGCACGAGGCGATCAAGCGTCGCGACCACTTCCTCGACCGGCGTGGAGGCATCGAAGGCGTGCAACTGGAAGATGTCGATATGGTCGGTGCCGAGGCGCTTCAGCGCCGCCTCGACGGAAGCGATCAGCCGGGCGCGGGATGAGCCCCAGTCATTGGCGCCGTCGCCCATCGGCAGGCTGGCCTTGGTGGAGATCAGCACATCGGCCCGCCGGCCCTTGATCGCCTGGCCAAGCACCTCTTCCGAAGCACCGGCGGAATAAACGTCGGCTGTGTCGAACAGGTTGACGCCGGCCTCAAGGCAGATGTCGACGAGGCGGCGCGCCTCTTCCACGTCGGTTCTGCCCCAATGGCTGAACAGGGGGCCGGAGCCGCCGAACGTGCCGGCTCCAAAGCTCAAGACCGGCACCTTCAGGCCGGATGCACCGAGATTGCGGTATTCCATGGTCGTTACCCTTCTCTGGATCGTCATTCTGCCGGGCAGGCGAGGGCGGCTTCACGCGGCTCCTTGCGATCAAGCCGGATGGCAGCCGTAGCAACCGCAAGCGCCGCGAGCGGCACCAGGCCGGCCACCAGCGTCACCGCACCAAGGCCTGGGCCGTGGTCGATCACCGCGCCACCCAGCCAGGCGCCAATTGCATTGCCGAGGTTGAAGGCGGCGATGTTGAAGGAGGAGGCCAGCCCCTGGCCGGCACCTTCTGCCTTCTGGAGGACCCAGATCTGCAGGGGCGACACCGTGGCAAAAGCAGCGGCACCAAAGAGGCCGATGGCAATCACCGCAAGCACCGGCTGGTGGATGGCTGCCGTCATGGCAAGCAGCACGGCTGAGAGCGCAATCAGGCTTCCGATCATCGTCGGCAAGAGGTGCCGGTCGGCAAGCCAGCCGCCGAGAAGATTGCCCACCACCAGTCCGCCGCCGAACACGAGCAGGATCGGCGAAACCGCAGCTTCGGAGAACCCGGTGATCTGGGTGAGGATAGGCGCGACATAGGTGAAGCCCGCAAATACGCCGACCCAGGAGAGCACGGTGGTCAGCAGCCCGAGCAGCACGGCACGTCGGCGCAGGACCGCCAGAACGCTCTGGCCTCCTTCTTCGCCTGTCTCCGCCGGGCTGTCCCTGGGTACGAGAAGCGCGATCACGATGAAGGCGAGGATGCCGATCAGCGTTACGGCGAAGAAGGTCGAGCGCCAACCATAGGCCTGGCCGAGCCACGTGCCGAAGGGCACGCCAAGGATGTTGGCGACGGTGAGCCCGGTGAACATGACGGCGATCGCCGATGCCTTCTTGTTGGCCGGCACGAGGCTTGTGGCAACCACCGAACCGACGCCGAAGAAGGAGGCATGCGCGAACGCGGTCAGAACCCGCGCGGCCATCAGCGTCCAGTAATCCGGTGCCAGCGCACAGGCGAGATTGCCGATGGTGAACACCACCATCAGCGCCATCAGCAGGGTCTTGCGCGACCAGCGGCCGGAAATGGCGCCGAGGATGGGCGCGCCGATCACGACGCCCAGTGCATATCCCGAGATGAGCAGGCCCGCGGCGGAGATGGACACGCTGAGATCGGCGCTGACATCGAGCAGCAGGCCCATGATGACAAATTCCGTGACGCCGATTCCGAAGGCGCCCGCAGTCAGGGCATAAAGGGCAAGAGGCATGGGTATTTCCTTGGGAGGAGGAGATTGTCTTGGACGCAATATCGGCCCGGCTCACTTGCCTGTGTAGCGGCACAGGCGGATAATCATCTGTGAAACAAATTCACAGGTGGAACGATGGATAACCGCGCCGGTGAGATGGAAGTGTTTGTGCTGGCGGCGGAACTGCGCAGCTTTTCCGCTGCCGGGCGCAAGCTCAAGCTTTCCCCATCCGCCGTCAGCAAGCTGGTGACGCGGCTCGAAAACCGGCTGGGCACCCGGCTCGTCGTGCGCTCCACCCGCCTCCTGCAACTGACACCGGAGGGCGAGACCTATCTGGCGCGGGCGCAACGGATCCTCGCCGAGATTGCCGATACGGAAGAGGTGGTTTCCGGCGGTGGCCGGATGCGGCCGCGCGGACCTCTAGTGGTCAATGCCTCCGTCGGTTTCGGAGAGCGTTACATCCTGCCGCTCGCTGGCGAGTTCCTGCGGCTTTATCCGGAGGTGCAACTCGACGTCACGCTGACCGACGATACGGTCGACCTGATCCGCGAGCGTATCGACATCGCCATCCGTCACGGGCCGCTGCGGGACTCGTCACTGATGGCAAGGCGGCTTGGTGAAAGCCGCCAGGTCGTCATCGCATCGCCGGAATATCTCGCGCGGCACGGCACGCCGCAGGTGCCGGAAGAGCTTGGCAAGCACAACTGCATCAACTTCAACTTCCGCCGCTCGGTCGAAGGTTGGCTGTTCCGCGATCCCGCCACGGGCCAGCGCGTGATTCTGCCGGTCTCTGGCAGCCTCAAAGCCAGCAGCGGCTCGATCATCCGCCGCTTTTGCCTTAACGGACTCGGCATCGGCCGGGTCGGCCGTTTTCATGTGGAGCCGGATATCACGAGCGGTCGGCTTGTGCCGGTGCTGGAAGACTTCAACGCCGAGGATACCGAACAAATTCATGCCGTTTACGCCGGGCATGAACATCTGGCGGTGCGGGTTCGCGCCTTCATCGACTTCCTTCAGGAGCGGCTTTGACCGAGGCCGGCAGCGACCCGAACGTTCGCCTCAGTGACATCATTGCCACAAAACCGCCTTGCTTAGGTCTATTTCCGGACCCACATCCGCGAGCAGGAGATTTCAGCATGAATCAGCAACTGAACGAAATCATTGCCCGTATCCGGACCGAGGTCAGCGCCGATTCCGCAAGTCGTCCTCATCTGACGGTTGCGACCGAAGAACTTCGTCTCATCCTCCAGAGCCTGGAAATGCTTCATTCGGAGAAGGAAGAGCTGCGTCGCAAGGCGGAGCAGCAGGCGGAGGTCGTTGAAGCCGTCGAAGTCTTCATTGCGGCCTATCGCGACAAGTACAAGAACTATGGCAGCGGCGGCATCCGCCCGAGTGCGGTCTTCCGCCGTGAGGTCAGCATGATCTGGGCGGCGATGAACGGTCGCCAGCTTGCCACCGAGATGAGCTTCTAGACGCCGATTTTGAACTGGTGCATCACAGCCTTTGAGAACTGCCCCCCTCGGGCGGGCGATCGCTTATGATCAAATTTTGTGATGACTCATTTCATATTGTCGCTTGACCTGCCGCTCCGGCCAAGCCTTCACTCACCGCGAATTTTCAAGACGACAATTTTGCAGACCCAAGGAGACTAGCATGTCCGTCGACACCACCCCGCGCTCGACCACCTGGACCTATGTGGAGGGGGAATGGCTGGAAGGTAACCCGAAGCTGATCGGACCGACCTCCCATGCCATGTGGCTCGGGACCACCGTGTTCGACGGCGCCCGCTGGTTTGACGGCATCTCGCCCGACCTCGACCTGCACTGCCAGCGAGTCAACCGCTCGGCCACCAACATGGGCATGAAGCCCACGATGGAGGCCAAGGAGATTGAGGCGCTGGCGCTCGAAGGCGTGCGCAAGTTCGATGGCAAGACGGCGATCTACATCAAGCCGATGTACTGGGCCGAGCACGGCATGCCCTACAGCGTGGTAACGGCCGATCCGGAATCGACCCGCTTTGCGCTTTGCCTGTTCGAAGCGCCGATGCACACTGCAAAGCCGTCGTCGCTCACGGTTTCGCCTTACCGCCGCCCGAACCCGGAAGTCGCCATGACTGGCGCCAAGACGGGCAGCCTTTATCCCAACAGCGGCCGCATGATCATGGAAGCCCGCAACCGCGGTTTTGACAACGCGCTCGCCCGCGACATGAACGGCAATGTCGCCGAAACCGCGTCCTCGAACATCTTCATGGTCAAGGACGGCGTGGTGATGACGCCGATCGCCAACGGCACTTTCCTTGCCGGCATTACGCGCTCGCGCGTCATCGGCCTGCTGCGCCAGGCAGGGCTCGAGGTGCGTGAAACCACGCTGACGGTCCAGGACTTCATGGATGCCGACGAGATCTTCACCTCCGGCAACTATTCCAAGATCGTGCCGGTGAACCGCTTCGAAGACCGCCAGCTCCAGGAAGGCCCGGTCGCCCGCAAGGCGCTTGAAGTCTACATGGACTGGGCTCGCTCCAAGACCAGCGATCTTTGAGCCTCATCGGGCCATTCGCGTGCACCGTGCTGGACGAACAGGACTTCGACCTGCTCTTCGGTGACGCGATAGGCCACGATGTAAGGCGTACCCGTCACCACGAACTCGCGCGCGCCCTTTATCTTGCCCGATCGTCCCATGAAGGGATTGGCGGAAAGGGCGCGCGTTGTTCTTGAATGGATGGCATTCACCACCCGCGCGGCAGCGCGAGCATCATGTGAAGTGGTATAGTCGCCGATGGTGGAGAGTTCCTGCAGATAACGTCTGGTGAAGACGATCCGCATGCGGCTCAGATGCCGCTATATTTGTTCAGGACCGCAGTGATTTCCTGCTCGCTGACAAAGTCCCCATTGTCCGCATCGGCAATGCCGGCCTCGACGCCGGCAACCCACTTCTCCTGCCATGCAAGCGAACGGCCATGCGCCAGTGCATCCTCGATGATCTGCTCGCGTGTCAGCCGCGATCGCGCCGCCAGCTGATCAATCCGGCGGCTCAGGTCTTCAGAGATTTGCAGGTCTTGGGCCATGGGTTAATTCTGCCATATCCCGGCATCAGGCGCCAGCCTTTCACCCGTTACATGAACCGCACGGCAGCCGTGCCGATGATGATAAGCGACACGGCGATCATCAGCGGCTTCACGGGCAGCCTTTTCACCACCAGCGCCCCGATCGGCGCCGCCAGCACACCGCCCAGGATAAGGCCGAGCGCCGAGGACAGTTCCGACCAGCCAAGCGTAATGATGAAGGTCGCCGAGATCACGGTCGTCACCGCGAACTCGGTGAGGTTGGTGGAGCCGATCACCTTCTTGGCGTCGTGCCCACGCCCAAGCAGCGAACTGGTGACGATCGGCCCCCATCCGCCGCCACCCATGGCATCCAGCACGCCGCCGCCACCACCCACGAACGGCACGATCCAGTCATGCACGTCGCGCGGAAATTTCGGCTGGAAGGCCTTGTAGAGAATGTAGAGGCCGACGGCGATGAGGTAGGCTGAAACATAGGGCGCGATTGCATCGCCATCGATGTTGGACAGCGCGTAGGCGCCGATCGCCCCACCCACCATGCCGGCCGGCGCCAGCCGGATGACGAGCCGCCAGTCGACATTGCGCTGGTAGAGGTGAGACAGGCCGGAGGCGGCGGTGGTGAAACACTCGGTCACATGCGTCATGGCGCTTGCGGCCGCCGGCGCCACCCCGACGCTCAGGAGCGCCGTCGTGGTCAACACGCCAAAGGCCATGCCAAGTGCTCCGTCGACGATCTGAGCCAGGAAACCGATAAGCACGAAGATCAGGAAATCGGACGTCAGAAAGTCGAAGGACATGCGGCATCCTCTGAGGGTTCGGCGTCCGCCTTCAATTCGTCGCATGGGAGAAAAGTTCCTGCCGCATCGGCGGTCCTGGCCGGGCATGCCGTCTTCCGGCGTCACAAAACCGCCTCCGCCCGGCTCTCGGCAGATAACCCGTTCGTCCTTTCGCGTTGGCGGGTTAGCGGGAAAAGTCTTGGTGAAAAGCCCCCCATTTTTGGCAAGTTCACCGTTGCCTCTTGTGGCCCGCGCACCTATGTTCCCGCTCAACCCTTCCACACACGTGGTTGCTGAAGAGGAGTAAACCCATGGCTTTCGAACTTCCCGAACTTCCCTACGATTACGAAGCCCTTTCGCCCTACATGTCGAAAGAGACCCTGGAGTTCCACCACGACAAGCACCACAAGGCCTATGTCGACACGGGCAACAAGCTCGCAGCCGAAGCCGGCATGGCGGACCTCTCGGTCGAAGAAGTGGTGAAGAAGTCCTACGGCACCCACCAGACGCTGTTCAACAATGCGGCCCAGCACTACAACCACATCCACTTCTGGAAGTGGATGAAGAAGGGTGGCGGCGGCACCTCGCTGCCGGGCAAGCTGCAGGCTGCGATCGACAGCGATCTCGGTGGCTACGACAAGTTCAAGGCTGACCTCATTGCCGCCGGCACGACCCAGTTCGGCTCCGGTTGGGCCTGGCTTTCGGTGAAGGACGGCAAGCTTGCCATCTCCAAGACCCCGAACGGCGAAAACCCGCTGGTTCATGGCGCAGAGCCGATCCTCGGCGTCGATGTCTGGGAACACTCCTACTATATCGACTACCGCAACGCGCGTCCGAAGTACCTCGAAGCCTTCGTCGACAACCTGATCAACTGGGACTACGTGCTCGAGCGCTACGAAGCGGCCACGAAATAACCAGTCCTCATTGGTTTGATGAAACACCCGGTGCTGCAGAGCCCCGGGTGTTTTTGTTTGCAATGGAGAGCTAGCCTCGATGTAACCGTGTTTGGGTCAAGAATGAAATTGACCCAAAACCGGTTACATCTTATGTTTGACCCTATGTCGGGTCAGGAAAAGAATTATTTCGCGGTCTTGATGGGCGATCTCGTGAACAGCGAGAAGGGCGCCTCGGCGGAATATCACGCTCGCTTCAATGATGTAGTCGAGCAGCATAACAAACATGCCCGTCGCGTCCTGGCGTCTCCCCTTACGATCACCCTTGGAGACGAATTCCAGGGGCTGACGAGGTCCCTCGTGGCTGCAGTCTCCTTGGCTCGCGATATCCGATACGACCTCATGGACCACGCAATCGACTGCCGGTTTTCGGTTGGTGTGGTAGACCTTCAGACACCTCTCAATACGAAGAACGCCTGGAACATGATGGGGCCAGGTCTGGCGAAGACCCGCGCAAAGCTAAACGATAAGGGCTCGAACAATAGATACCGCTTCTCGATCCTCGGCCAGCCTCTTCTAGAGCAGATGTTGGAAGCCTGTGGTGCAACACTGACGGTGATCGAGCAAAGCTGGACGCAGACTCAGCGCCTCGATATCCGGGCGCTTCTTAACGGGGCAACGCCCAACAAGATCGCCAAGGGCAGGGGCGTTTCCGTACACAGTGTTTACAAGGTTCGCGCATCAGGTAACTTCGAACTGTATCTGACCCAGTGGGATGCGATAAACGAGGCGCTTGCAGATCTTGACGAGATGTTCTCCATGAACAGGCCGGACGCATGATCCATGCCTTTATCTATAGCGTTCTGGGACTGCTGCTTTTGACCTATGTTGGCAATGTGATCTGCCGCGGTATCTTCAAGATCACGGGGCTCGCTGCCGCGACCGCGCATGTGCCCGCGCCAGATTATCGGGCCGGCAGAGTAATAGGTATCTTAGAGCGGTTGATCCTTGTCGCCGGGATCATGCTCCAGAGCTGGGAAATCCTCGTTGCCGTTATCGCACTTAAGACCGTTGCTCGGTTTCAGAAGATGGATCAGCGGGAATTTGCCGAGTACTTCCTGGTTGGATCGCTGTTCAGCATCCTCTGGGCACTCCTCGTGACTGGTGCCTGGTCTGCCTATGACCAGCACGTTGGCATTAATCTTCGCCAGACGGTTCGTGAGTTGCTCAGTACGGAGCAGCCGCTAGCCCAACGTACCAATCGGCCAGATCTGCCTGCAAATGCAAACGCGGATACATGACGCACACCACACCCATCCTTCGCTTCGGCGTCCTTGCCGACCGGCAATATGCCGATGCCGAGCCGTGGCTGCTGCTTGATCGCCATTATCGCAACAGCCTGAAGAAGCTTCAGGACGCGATTGCGGTCCTCAATGCCGAGGACCTCGCCTTCGTCGTCACGCTCGGTGACCTGATCGATCGCGATTGGCAGAGCTTTGGCCCGGTGCTGGAGGTGTACAGGACGCTGCGCCACGAAAGCATCCTGCTGCCCGGCAACCACGATTTCTCCGTCGCGCCGGAGTGGTTGGGAGAGGTGCATGCGCGGCTTAAAATGCCGCATGCCTGGCATCATTTTGCCCGCGGCGGCATCCGCTTCGTGGTCATCGATGGAAACGAGGTGGCGGCCGAAGGCAAGCCGAACGCCAAGCAGTGGAACGGCGGCATCGGCGCCCAGCAATTTGCGTGGCTGACGGAGGTGCTTTCCGAGGCCAAGAAGGCCGGCGAGAAGGTCATCGTTTTCGGGCATTACCCGCTTTATCCGGAAAACGAGCACAATCTCTGGGGTGCCGAACGGCTCACCGAACTTTTTGCGCGCTCAGGCAATGTCCTGGCATACCTCAACGGCCACAACCATGCGGGCAATCTCGGCCGCCACGGCTCCACCTGGTATGTGAACTTCAAGGGCATGGTGGATACGGAGCACGAAAACACCTTTGCGGTAGCCGAGGTGTTTCAGGACCGGATCGAGATCATCGGTTATGGCCGCAAAGAAAGCCGAACCTTGCCGCTCTAGTCGAAGAGCACATCAGGAGGCCTCGGCGGGACTTGTGTTCCACCCGTCGATCCAAAGCGCCCGCAGCCGCTCCCCGTCGCCGCGGAAGAAGTCGTCCACCAGCTCGCAATGCTCCACCCGGTCGGCGCGGAAGTTGCGGATCGCCTGGCGCAACTCGCACCAGGCAACGATGTTGGCGGTCTGCGAATAATAAACCAGCGCGATCGGCCGGATGGTGCGCTCGGTGGCGCGGGCATATTCGTCGCGATAATCGAGCGCCAGCTTCTGCTCGTTGCGGATCGCCCGCCGCACGGTGGCAAGATCAACAGCCTCCGGCGCAGGCACGCCGCTGCCCCAGGCATGCAGGGCATTGCCGGAAAAAAGCTCAGCCAGCGGCGGCGGAAGGGCGGCGGCAATCTTGCGGTTCACCTGCTTGGCCGCCTGTTTCAGCCCCATGTCCCCCGTCCGGTCAAGCAGAGCCAGCGCCAGCACGATCGCCTCCGTTTCCTCGATCGACAACATCAGCGGCGGCAGCGTGAAGCCGGGCCGCAGGATGTAACCGATGCCGCGTCCGCCTTCGATCGGCACGCGCATCGCCTGGAGCGCTGCGATATCGCGATAGATGGAGCGCGGCGTTACCTCCAGCTGTGCGGCAATCTCCGCAGCCGTCACCGGCTTGCGCGCCAGCCGCACGATCTGGATGATTTCGAACAGGCGCGAAGCCTTGCGCATCGTTTTTTCTCCGCCCGACGCCAACGCAACTGACATCAGGCTGTCAGTTGGCCAACTGTATAGGAAGCCACATCCACCATGAAAGCAAGGCTTCCCGCAGCGAAGCCCGGATGATGCGAGGCTGGCATACTGACATGACCTATACCGAAAACCTCTGGCTGTTCTTTACCCTGCTCTTCGGCATCATCGTCGTGCCGGGAATGGACATGATCTTCGTGCTCGCCAATTCGCTGACACGCGGCAGGGCGGCGGGGCTTGCCGCCACGGCGGGCATCATGGCGGGCGGCCTGGTACACTCGCTTTACGGTGCGCTGGGCGTCGGCCTGCTCGCGCATCTCATGCCGGTGCTGTTTCGACCGCTCCTGGTCGTCGGCGCGCTCTACATGGCCTGGATCGGTTTCAGCCTGCTGCGCAGCTCCATCACCGTCGATCATGTTGGCCCCGCCCAAACCCGCAGCCACCGCGATGCCTTCCGGCGCGGCATGGTGACCTGCCTCATCAACCCCAAGGCCTACCTTTTCATGCTGGCCGTCTATCCGCAGTTCCTGCGGCCGGAGTTCGGGGCACTGGCGCGCCAAGCAACGGTGATGGCCGGTATGACGGCGGCGACCCAGCTGCTTGTTTATGGTGGCCTGGCGGTCGCCGCCGGGCGGGCGAGGGAACTGCTGGTTGGCAACAGCACCGCCACCATCTGGGTCGGACGGACCGCCGGCCTCCTGTTGATCCTCGTTGCGTTCATAACCCTCTGGGAAGGCGTGGCGGGATAAGGCCTGGTCGTCTCCTCTGAGCGAACACTGTGTTCACACCTGGCATCGAAATCCGCCGTGGGCCTGACAGAAACGTGACTTCTGTCGGCCTCATAAGCTTGTCATCATGTTGGGGCAGTATGTCGCAGTTCGCGATCTGAATGAGGAGCATTTTCATGAAGTTTAAGGGTCTTGCCGTGGCCGCCACGGCTCTTTGTCTGGGCTTTACCGGCGTTGTCGCGCAGGAGACACCCGTTGCAAAGCGCGAACAGATGATGAAGCAGATCGGCGGCTCGCTGGGTGCTCTGAGCGGCATCGCCAAGGGCGAGAAACCCTATGACGCAGAGGTCGTGAAAACCTCGCTGACGACGATCAGCGCCAATATCAAGGCCTTCCCCGACCAGTTTCCCGAAGGCTCGCAGGAAAATTCGGCGGCCGCCCCGGCAATCTGGGAAAACAACGAAGACTTCCGCGCCAAGGCGGCCAAGCTCGGCAGCGACGCCGATGCGCTTCTCGCCGCCATGCCAGCCGACCAGGCAGGTGTGCAGAAGGCCATGCAGACGCTTGGCGCAAGCTGCGGCGCCTGCCACCAGACCTACCGCCTGAAGAAGTAAGACCTCTCCTCTTAAACAACGGTCGCCGGTTCGCGCGGCCGTTGTTGCTGGAGGAGACGGACGGAGAATGAGCATGGCCTCCATCTGGGCTAAGATCCTTGGTGCCTGCATCGTCGTCGCGGCGGCCGGTGCTGCAACCGCGTGGGCTCTGACCAAGCCCGATCCGCATCATGCCTCCCATTGGGATGGTCTGGGCGAACCCGACCTAGCCAAGGGCGAGCAGTTGTTCTGGGCAGGTGGTTGCGCCAGCTGCCATTCGGCCGAGGGGGCGCAGGGCGATGCGGTGAAGGTATTGAGCGGCGGCCGTGCGCTGGCGAGCCCCTTTGGCACTTTCACCATTCCCAATATATCGCCCGATCCCAAGGCCGGTATCGGGGAGTGGACGCTGGCCCAGTTCGGTGATGCCATGACGCGCGGCGTCGGCCGCAACGGCGAACATCTTTACCCGTCCTTCCCCTATGGCTCCTACGCCCGCCTGTCGCCGAGCGATATCAACGACCTCTTCGGATACCTGAAGACCCTGCCGGCAAGCGACAACGTCGCGGCGGGCCATGACCTGCAGTTTCCCTACAATATCCGGCTCGGCGTCGGGGTCTGGAAATACCTTTACCTGAATGACCAGCCGCGAGTGACCCTGGCATCTACCGACGACAAGCTGAAGCGTGGCCAGTTCCTCGTCGAAGGGCCCGGCCATTGCGGCGAATGCCACACGCCTCGAGACAGCATGGGCGGTTTCCTGTCGGGTAAGTGGCTTGCCGGTGGTGCCAATCCGGAAGGCGAGGGGCGCATCCCCAACATAACTCCGGCTTCGAAGAGTATCGGCTCCTGGAGCGAGGACGACATCGTCAATTACCTGGAAACCGGCTTCACGCCTGAGTTCGACACCGTTGGCGGCTCCATGGTGGAGGTTCAGCAGAACCTCGCCCACCTACCGAAAAGCGACCTCGAAGCCATCGCCGCCTATCTCAAGGCCGTGCCAGCTGTCGAATGAGCCGCTTGCACAAAACCTGATCCGATTGGGAATTAAGCCATGACCAATGTGATGACCTACAAAGGTTATTCCGCTCGCATCGAGTTTGATGCCGAGGACGAAATCTTCGTCGGGCGCCTAGCAGGCATCAACGATGGTGTCGGTTTTCATGCGGACAATGTCGAGGAACTGCGGACTGCCTTCCACGAATCCGTCGATGACTACATCGAAACCTGCGCCAAGATCGGCAAATCACCTGAAAAACCTTATTCCGGCAAGGTGATGTTCCGCATCGATCCTGAAGTCCATGCGCGGGCAGCGCGGGCCGCGGAACTTGCGGGCAAGAGCCTCAACGAATGGGCAGGGGAAGTGCTGGCCAAGGCCGCCGGTTAAAGCCGCCAGCTTCACCGGTGCTCGGCGGAAAATGGTGCCAGTTCCTCTTCCGCCGTGGCGTTCCAGAGCCCTAAACCCTTCAGCACTTCCACGGTGAAGGTATAGGGTGCCGTGCCGGCCGCGGTCACGACGCCGCCATCGGACACTGCCTTCGGTCCAGCAACGTATAAGCTTGAGCCGGCATAGCCGGGGTGCTGCTGGTGTGATTCGAGCCGGTTGCCGGTGTGGCGAACCTCGTTGAGCACGCCCGCACCGGCCAGCGCGCTCGCGGCAGCACAGATGCCGGCGGCCATCCTGTTCTCGGCGCGGAAGGCGCGGATCAACTCATCCAGTCCTGGCGGCACTACGTTCTTTTCCCAGGCAAGCCCGCCGGGCACGACAATCGCATCGAACGCGTGCGGCTCTATCTCCGCGAAAGACAGATCCGGCGTCACATGCAGGCCACCCATGGAGGAGACCGGTCTGCCATCGGCTGTTGCGGTCTTAACCGTCACATCGAGATAGCTGCGCGCCACCGCCATCAGAAGCGCGCATTCCCAATCCGCAAATTCTGGCGTCAGAGCCACCACGATCGCCGTCATGTCACCCTCCCAGAGTGCGACGTCAGGCAATCGCCTGCATATAGCGCATGCCGGTCACCGGGCGCGGCTTGAAATCCATCTGTTCGTAGAAGCGGTGCGCGGCAAAATTGCCGGTGGCGGCGCTCACCGAAAGGTAGCCGCATCCGGCATTGCGGGCAATTTCGCGGGCGCGCGAAACGAGATGCTGGCCGATCCCGTGGCCACGGTGGCCGTCGCGAACGAAGAGATGGTGCAGGTCCATGCCGCGGCTGCCTTCCTGGGCGCGATAGAGCGGCACGAGGATCGCGTAACCGATCAATCCGGCGCCGGTATCGGCCACGATGGCGTTGATCCATGGCACGGGCCCGAAAAGGTCGCGCTCGAGCTTTTCCGGCGTCATCGTCACCTGGTCGTTGTGATGGGCAGCAAGCGCTGCGATCATCTCGTTCAACTCCGGCAGGTCACGGGGCTTGGCGGCGCGGATCGTCACCACGGCGGGGCGCGGAAGTGTTTCTTCGGTATCTTCGATCGTCTGGGGGCACATGGCCGGCATTCCTTTTTTCGGTTTGATCGCCGTCAGGTGCCGGTTGAAACAACAAAGCCGCCTGACGGCGGCTTGTTGACATGGTGAACTGTCGGGCCGCCTTTTACAGGAAGGCCCAAAAATACGAGCAGGTGGTGGTGGTGCGCGTGTTCATCATGGGCAGATCAATGCTCCCAGATGCAGATGTTGTCAAGCGCGTTGGTAAAGAGGGCCGTCATTGGGGCGAGGCGATGGTTCGCTGGTGGCGACCCGAAAAGGGCAGGGCAACAGGGCCTGCCGCCAGGGCGAGAAACCGGAGCTTATCCCCTTGCGAGGGGAGGGCGCGTTGTATATCGCTGCCGCGGTCAACGGCGCGCGTGAACGCCGCTGATGCGGCGAGGATCAGACGCCTCAAGCGTCGGCAAATTCCTGGTAGCGGCTTTCGACCCAGTCCTGCGAAAGCGCGGGTGCCTGCACCTCGGGGGTATTGGCATCTGCGGCTTCCATGACCCAGAGCGCCTTGGCGAGCGAGGTCGAGAACAGGGTGCTGCTGCCGGTAATCGCGTTGGGCGACCGGCTGACCTTCTGGGTCTCGCTTTGCTGGGCTTCCTCGGTCTTGCGCTCGGGAGCCTGGGTTCGGTTTGGATACTGGTAGCCGCTGTGGCCGCTATCAATCTTCATGGCTAAACGCCCGCTTGTTCAATAATTTAACGAAGCGTTAACCCTCGAAGCTTGCGTCAAGCTTGCGCGAATGACGTTGTTTTGCGGTGGGCCTCTTGACAGTTTTGGGGCGTTAGACATCCGGCGGGCGAGTTGCTGCTTCGCCCGCCCGCATGTCGCGAGTTCTACATCTTTCCCGCCACCTTGGTGGCAAAGGCGTATTCGAAGGCGATCTCCTCAAGCCGTTGAAAACGCCCGGATTTTCCGCCGTGCCCGGCTGCCATGTTGGTCTTGAGCAGGATCGGTGCATCACCGGTCGTATATTCGCGCAGCTTGGCCACCCATTTGGTCGGCTCCCAATAGGTCACGCGCGGGTCGGTAAGGCCGGAAATCGCCAGGATCGGCGGGTAGGGCCTGGCGTTCACATTATCGTATGGGGAGTAGGCGGCGATCCACTGGTACTCCTCCAGGCTGTCGATCGGGTTGCCCCATTCAGGCCATTCCGGCGGGGTCAGCGGCAGCGTGTCGTCGAGCATCGTGTTCAGCACGTCGACGAACGGCACGGCGGCGATGATGCCGGCAAACTTTTCCGGCGCCATGTTGGCGACCGCACCCATCAGCATGCCGCCGGCCGAACCGCCTTCTGCAATGATGTTGTCGTAGGAGGTGAAGCCCTCCTTCACCAGATGGTCCGCTGCGGCAATGAAGTCGCGGAAGGTGTTCTGCTTGTGCTCCATCTTGCCGGTTTCGTACCAGGCAAAACCCTTGTCCTTGCCGCCGCGGATATGCGCGACGGCGTAAACAAAGCCACGATCGGCGAGTGAAAGATTGTTGGTGGAGAACGCGGCCGGGATGGTGATGCCATAGGCGCCGTAGCCGTAAAGCAGGCAGGGGGCGGAGCCGTCGAGCGGCGTGTCCTTGCGGTAAAGCAGCGAAACCGGCACCAGTTCGCCGTCATGCGCCGGCGCCATCACGCGCCGCGTCACATAGTCATCCGGGTTGTGGCCGGACGGGACCTCCTGCGTCTTCAGGAGCGTGCGCTCGCGCGTCACCATGTTGTAGTCGAAGAGCTGCGTCGGCGTCGTCATCGAGGAGTAGGAGAAGCGGATGACGTCCGTGTCATATTCCGCCGCACCGGATAGCCCGAGCGAGTAGGCTTCCTCGGCAAAGGCGATTGCGTGTTCTTCGCCGGTCTGGCGGTCGCGGATGATGATCTGCGGCAGGCCGTCCTTGCGCTGCAGCCAGATGAGGTGGCGTGCGAAGGCCATGTGGGAAATGATCAGGCGGCCAGGCTCATGCGGCACGACCTCGACCCAGTTTTCCTTGCCAGGCGCGGACACCGGCGCCTCGACGATCTTGAAGTCTTTGGCGTCGCCGTCATTGGTGAGGATGTAGAAGACATCGCCACCTTCCGTCATCGAATACTCGATGCCCTCGACGCGCTCGGCCACCAGCATCGGTTCTGCGGTGAGATCCTTGGTCGAAAGCAGGCGGTATTCGGATGTCTCGTGGTCGTGGATGTCGATATAGATGAAGTCGTCCAGCAGCGAGCCGCCGACGCCCATGAAGAAGCCCGGATCCTTCTCCTCATAAACCAGCCGGTCTTCGGACTGCGGCTGGCCGACGATATGGTGGAAGACCTTCGAGGGCCGGTGGTTCTCGTCCTGCAGCGTATAGAAGAAGCTCTTGCCGTCGGGCGCCCAGACGCCACCGCCGCCGGTATTTTCCAGCACGTCGTCCAGGTCCTGGCCGGTTGTCAGGTCGCGGATGCGCAGCGTGTAATATTCCGAACCCTTGTCGTCGTAGCCCCAGATGCCGCGCGAATGGTCTGTCGTGTGGTCGATGCCGGAAAGCCGGAAATAATCCTTGCCGGCCGCTTCCTTGTCGCCGTCGAGCAGCACCTGCTTGTCGCCGCCATCACGCGGGGTACGGAAGTAATGCGGCTGCTCGCCGCCGGTCACGAACAGCGAGCCATAGGCATAGGGCCCGTCCTTCATCGGCACCGAACTGTCGTCTTCCTTGATGCGGCCGCGCATCTCCGCAAACAGCACCTTCTGCAACTCGGCGGTGTCGCCCATGGCTGCTTCCATGTAGGCGTTTTCCGCCTCCAGATGGGCGCGGATCTGCGGGTCGAGGAGCGTCGGGTCCTTGAACATCGCCTGCCAGTTGTCGGCGCGGAACCAGGCGTAATCGTCGGTGCGGGTAATACCGTGGCGGGTGTCGGTGACGGGCTTCTTGGGCGCAACAGGGGCGGCGGGAAGATTGGCGAAAGGCGAACGGCGGGAGGTGGCCAAGGAAGCACTCCGGGAAGATGTGAAAGGAGTGCCACAGATAGGCAGCGCGTCGCCCGGAGGCAAGCGCGAGGTGGCGGCAGTTACTTCTTGCGCGGCTTCTGGTTAGGCAGCACGCCGTCTCGCCAGCTCTCGAAAAAGACGACAGCAACGGCCAGTGAGACACCGAATACGGGAAGCAGAAGAAGAATGATCTGGTCTGAAGTCATCGCGTGAGGCCTCTCAGGATCCATCCACCCCCTAGATGTAGGACGACGCCCAGGAAAAAGCAAACGAGCATAGGGAGCACAAACTTCGAGAAACCAGCTTCGACCGCAGATCCGTCATACACGAGTCTTGCTACAGGCGTGAATACTCCCACAAGCAGGACACCGATGCCGATGTTGTTCAGGAACGTCGCTCGAAGCTTGATTTGTTCTTTCTGCGCATCTGAAAGCGTTCCGTCAGCCATTGATCCACCACCCACGCGATGCTGGATCCTATCTATGGTTGTGGCATGCGGTCAACAACGACAATCCTTATCCCGGGAGGTTCGGCACCGTCTTGCGGTCGGGGAAGAGCTCCGACAGCACCGTCATGGCAATCAGCGACATCGGGAGCGCCAGCATGGCGCCGACCGCGCCCCACATCCAGGTCCAGAACAGGATGGCGAGGAACACCATGAACGGGTTGATTTCCCACTGGCGCCCCATCACCGCCGGGAACACCAGGTTTTCCATCACCAGGTGGACGGTGAAGAATACGATGGCCGGCAGGAGGCCGATCAGCAAGGTGTCGTGGGTGAGGATGCCCGCGACCGTGACGGACAGCGTCATGACCGTAATGCCGAGGAACGGGATGAAGCTCGACAGGAAGGCGAACACGCCCCACATCACCGGCATGGCAAGGCCGCCGAAATAGGCGATCAGCGTCATGCTGATGCCGAGCGCGAAATAAAGCACCGATGCGGTGGCGAAGTAGTAGCCGAGCACCTTGTCGATGGCGTTCAGCACGCGGATGGCGATCAGCCGCTGGCGACGGGTGGGGAAGGCCATGATGAGCGTGCGGCGCAAGCGCAGCCGACCGTAAAGGAAGAGCAGCAGCGCGGCGAAGAAGATCATGCCCTGTATCACGGCGGGCGTCAGCTGTGCGGTGACGACGCCCAGGATATTGCCCGAATTCTCGATGAGCTTGTCCATCGAAAGCGGGCCGTTGGTCAGCGTCGCAGGCGAAATTTTCAGCCAGCGCTGGCTTTCCAGGAACGGCATGATGCGGGCAATCGTCTGCTCGACGAGGTTGGGTCCTTCGCTGATCAGCGTGGAGACCGGCTGGGCAAGCGAGTTCGCAATCAGGAAGACCGCTGCAAAGACGAGTGACGAGAGGATGAGCGCGATACCAGCGCGCGGCACGCCGTAGCTGCCGAGCTTGTCGGCGGCGAGGCCGAGGATCAGGCCGACGACGATCGCAAGCGTAATCGGGATGAGGATCATCGACATGTAATGCACGAGCGCAAACAGCATCATGCCGAAGATGCCGATGATCGCCCAGGCCATCGCCACGTCGAGCGCTTCGCGGCCGAGGATATAGGGTTCGTCGAGGTCTAGATCGTCACCCGGAAGTGCCGGTTCCTTGCGGGCTCCGGCAGCCACGTCAGCTAACTGTTTCTTTGGCGACTTGAAGCCACCTCTTGCACTGACTATGGCCATGATGATCCCCAATCTGCCGCCTATGGCACAAGAACGCAAAAGCAGCCCTCCGGTTCCGGAGCGCTGCTTCAGCAGAAGCATCAGAGACTAAGGAAAACCGGCCTTTTGCCGCTGTCAAGCGGCGAGTGTTAACCCGATACCCCAAGGGTCGAGCAACTTGTGTCCTTCGGCCGTTTTGGTGGTGGCAATTCCCTGCCGGTCGAGTGCCAGGAGTGCCTTCTCCAGCGTTGCCTTGTCGTTGAACTGGATCGCGTAGTCGGAAAGCCCGGTCATCTTGCCTTCGCGGCTGCGGGCGCCGCGGCTGTTCCAGATGTTGGCGGCGATGTGGTGGTGGTAGCCGCCGGTCGCAAAGAAGCTCGCCCCGGGATACCGGGCCATCACCTTGAGGCCCAGGACGTCGCGATAGAAGGCGTCGGCTTGCGGAATGTCGCCGACCTGCAGATGGATATGGCCAACTGAGGTGCCGTCGGCCATGCCCGACCAGGTTTCCTTAGGGGCGCTGTCGTAGAGCTCCTGCAGGTTCAGCCGCTCGGTGGCCATGGCGACCGTACCGTCTTCGGCATAATCCCAATCCTGCGGCGTGCGGTCGCGATAGATCTCGATGCCATTGCCTTCCGGATCGGAAAGGTAGAGCGCTTCACTCACCAGATGGTCGGAGGCGCCATCGAGCCGGATGCCGCTTTCGGCGGCATTGCGCAGCCAGTGGGCCAGCGCCGTGCGGTCCGGCACCAGGAAGGCCGTGTGGAAGAGGCCGGCGGCATTGCGCGGCGCCGGCGTTGCGTCATTGGAGGTCGTCAGCGTCAGCAGCGGTACGCCACCAACACCCAGCACTTCGCCGTTTGCCGTGCGTTCAATCACCTGAAGGCCGATGATCTTCTGGTAGAAGTTCGACACGAGGGAAAGGTCGCGCACCACGAGATGGGCGTTGCGCACATAGGCGGGGCGGGTCAGGGCAAAGGGCTGCAGGGTCTCAGACATGGTCGTTCCTCGAAAGCGGCTGCTTGCCGCGCAGGACACTGATATGGCTGAAGTGGATTGTTCACGGAAGTATCGAGATCGGTGAAAGATCGTCAACAAGATGAAGACAATCACGCCGCCTGAACAAGTCGCTTGCCACCAGTTGCACGCATCGCCAAAGAAGCATCACGCTGCTTCGTTTCAACAGGCCGATGGAACGAACATGAGTGCAACCGAATTTGAAACCGCCTCCCATTGCATTGGCCCGGGAATGATTTCATGTTGATCTCATTCTGTACCGAAAGGAGACTGAAGGACTGGCATGAGCGACCTTTTTGATTTCGGCCGCAAATACGACTTCCACGAGATCGTAGCAGATGGTGTGGTGCATGGGATCGGCATCATTTTCGCCCTGGTGGGGGCGACCGCGCTGATCTTCTATGCCACCGTCTGGTCGAGCCACAGCGGCATGGTCGCCGCCTGGATCTATGGCCTTGGCCTCGTGCTCTGCCTGTCGATTTCCTTCACCTACAATATCTGGCCGCATTCGCGCACGAAGTGGATCCTGCGCCGTTTCGACCATTCGGCGATCTTCGTGCTGATTGCCGCGACCTACACGCCCTTTCTGGAGCGCGGCGCGGAGGATCCGTTGATCCTCGGTATGCTGATCGCGATCTGGGCGACCGCATTTCTCGGCATCACCATCAAGTGCCTTTTCCCGGGTCGTTTCGACAAGCTCGCCATCCTGCTTTACCTCGCCATGGGTTGGAGCGGCGTCATGGTCATCGGCCCCGTGTCGGAATATCTGCCAACCGTCACCAGCTGGCTCATCGTCATCGGCGGCCTCATCTATTCGCTCGGGGTCATCTTCCATGTCTGGGAAAGGCTGCGGTTCCAGAATGCCATCTGGCATGCATTCGTGGTGGCAGCGGCGGCCGTGCATTACAGCGCGGTGATGACCTGCTTCAGCCTGTCAGGCGGGATCTGAGCCGCAGCGCTGGACAAGAGCGACCCGGACGCCCATAGGAAGCCGACCATATTACGAGCTGGACGTCCCATGACCGATATCATCGTTCGCGATGCCACCGAGGCAGATCTGCGCGCCATCCTGGAAATCTACAATGACGCGGTCGCCAACACGACCGCGATCTGGAACGAGGTGCTGGTTGATCTTGCCAACCGGCAGGACTGGTTTGCGGCCCGCAAGGGCCGCGGTTTCCCCGTTCTCGTTGCCGAACTCGATGGCGTCGTTGCCGGCTACGCCTCCTATGGCGACTGGCGCAATTTCGATGGTTTCCGGCATACGGTCGAACATTCGATCTACGTGCACCGCGAGGCGCGCGGCGGCGGAATCGGCCGGCTGCTGATGCGCGAACTGATCGCGCGCGCCGCCTCGAACGGCATTCACGTGATGATCGCGGCGATCGAATCGGAAAACGCCGCCTCGATCCGCCTGCATGAGCGCATGGGCTTCCGCATCGCCGGCAAGTTTTCCGAGGTCGGCACCAAGTTCGGCCGCTGGCTGGACCTCACCTGCATGGAACTGCGCGTCGCCGGCTGAGCGTTGATCCGCAGGCGGGCGAGCGCTATCTTGGATGCATGGAGAAAACCATGGCAAGCAGCACGAACCTCGGTCAGCCTCTGGAAGATTACGTCAACGGCCTGGTGAAGGCCGGCCGCTTCGAAAGCCGGGATGATGTCCTGCGCGAAGGCCTTCGCCTGCTGCAGATCAAGGAGCGGCGCCAGGCGGAACTCGATGCGGCGCTCGATCGCGGGCTGGCCGATATCGAGGCGGGTCGGTTCAAGCCGCTCGAAGAGGTCGCTGAACGGTTGAAGGCAAAGTACACAGCCATGAAAGACTCTGGCGAGTGATTGTCGTCATCGCCGATGAGGCCGGGAACGATCTCGGCGACATTGGTGATTACATCAGCCAATCTGATCCCGGCCGAGCCGCAACCTTTATCGATGAAATTGTCGGCCGTTGTTTCGCGCTTTCAAGCATGCCTTACCGTTACGCGGTCCTGCCTCGCTACCAGCGCCAAGGCATCCGCCATTTTCCTCACGGCCGTTATGTCGTTTACTATCGTATTGATGCAGAGCGGATAGAGATCGTCCGCATATTGCACAGCGCTCGCGATCACTCCGCGATCCTGGCTTTTGATGACGAGGACGGTATCTAGCCTCTCGATTTCTTCTCCTGACGAATCTTCCGAGAGTTGCCGCATGACCAGCCTTACCCGCATCGCGAACCGCCACCTGACGATCGAGCTTTCCTCGCTCGGCGCCGAAATGCAGAGCGTCACCAGTGCCGATGGTCGCGCCTGGTTGTGGAATGGCGACGCCAGGTTCTGGACCGGCCACGCGCCGATCCTGTTCCCGATGGTCGGCAAGGCGCCCGACAACCGCGTCGAGATCGAGGGCAGGACCTACGAGATGGCGCAGCATGGCTTTGCGCGCCGCAGCGAATTTACGCTGGCCGCCTCGAGCGACACCACCTGCCGTTATGAGCTTTCGGCTACCGAGGCCACGCGCGCCGTCTATCCCTTCGAGTTCCTGCTGGCGGTTGAATATGGGCTCGATGACGCGCGGTTGACGGTTTCGGCAGAAGTCGAGAATCGCGACACACGACCGATGCCGTTCGGCTTCGGGTACCACCCGGCCTTCCTCTGGCCGCTGCCCGGCGGCGAAGGTGAGGCACATCTGGTGACGCTGGACAATGGCGCCGAACCACCGTTGACGCAGCTCGAAGACGGGCTGGTGAAGGATGAAACGAGCCCGTCGCCATTCCGGCAGGGCACGCTCGTGCTGGAGCACGAGCTTTTCCAAAACGACGCGTTGATCTTTGCCCAAGGCGCGGGCACGAGGCTCACCTATGCTGCCGAAAACGGCCCGCGTCTGCACTTCACCTTCGAAAACCTGCCGAACATCGCGCTTTGGCAGAAGGTCGGTGCGCCCTTCCTCTGCGTCGAGCCATGGCATGGCACCGCCGCCCGGCATGGTGGTTCGCGTGATCTGGCGAAGCGCCCTTATTCGGTCATCCTGCAGCCGGGTGAAAAGTCCCGCTTCGCCTTCACAGTTGAATTTTCGGGCTAGACTGAACCAGTTCGCGCCTCGCGGTTTCGGTGATCTGCCGGGTGAGGGGGCTGAGCCGGTCCGCCGTCAGCCGGTTGATCTGCCAGAACAGCGGAATGTCGAGCGGCGTCTTCGGGATCATTTCCACCAGCCGCCCGGCCTTGATGTGCTCGCGCACCAGCATGGCCGGGTTCATGCCCCAGCCCATGCCCATCAGGCTTGCGTCCACGAAGGCCTGCGTCGACGGCAGCCAGTGGCTCGGATGGCGCACCGCGCGCCCGAACTGCTGCTTGATCCACTCTGCCTGCAACTGGTCCTTCTGGTTGAAGGTGAGCGACGGCGCGCTCGCCAGCGCTTCCGGCGTCACCCCCTCCGGGAAAAAGCGCTGCACGAACTCAGGGCTCGCCGTTGCGTGGTAACGCAGCGCGCCGAGTGCCGTCACCCGGCAGCCCTGGACGGCTTTGCCGAGGCTCGTCACCGCGGCCGTGACGCGCCCCTGCCGCAGCCATTCGGCCGTATGGTCCTGGTCGTCCACCGCCACATGCAACATGAAGCCGGATGCCTTGGCATAGTCGGCAATCGCCGGCAGGAACCAGGTGCCGAGGCTGTCGGCATTGGCGGCGATGTGCAGCGCCACCGGCCCCTTGTCCTCGTTCTCGTCGGCGAGCGCGGGCAGATGCGTCAGAAGCTCCGCCTCCAGCATGCCGACATGCTCCATGTGCCGGCAAAGCCACTCACCCTTTTCGGTTGCACGGCATCGGTTGCCGCGCACCACCAGCACCACGCCCATTCGCTCCTCGAGCTGCTTGACGCGCTGGGAGATCGCCGATGGCGTAACGTTCAGCCGCGCCGCAGCCTTCTCGAAACTCCCGGTTTCGATCACGGCGGCAACGGCTCTGAGAGCAGGGTAGTCGAGCATTAGCCAAGCTTAATCGCCTGCAGCAGGTTTAACTATCCTAAAACGACGGAAGGACGTATCAGCGCCGTCATTGGTGATGGTGGCGGGGCTATGGATCTTTCGACCTATCTTGCAGGCTTGAGCATGGGGCTCAGCCTGATCGTGGCGATCGGCGCGCAGAACGCGTTCGTGCTGCGGCAGGGGTTGCGGCGCGAGCATGTATTTGCCGCTTGCCTCGCCTGCGCTCTCTCCGATGCCGTGCTCATCACGCTCGGCGTCAGCAGTTTCCGGCAGGTCACGGAGCTCCTGCCATGGCTCGATCCGGTGTTGCGTTATGGCGGCGCGGCCTTCCTGCTCTGGTATGGCATCCGCAGCCTGCTGTCCGCCTACAGATCCTCGGAAGCGCTCGTGCTGGGCGAAGGGGCAGGGGCGAGTTTCCGTACCACGCTCCTCACTTGCCTGGCCTTCACCTGGCTCAACCCGCATGTCTACCTCGATACGGTGGTGCTGCTCGGCACGGTGTCGACGCAGTTTGCCGGCAGTCGAACCTCGTTTGCGGCGGGCGCAGTGACCGGTTCCTTCCTGTTCTTCTTTTCGCTGGGATATGGCGCGCAATGGCTGCGGCCGCTGTTTGCCAGGCCCGCTGCCTGGCGGCTGCTTGAAACGCTGATCGGCCTGATGATGCTGGGGCTGGCCACCGGCCTTGTGGTGGAGCGCTAGGCCACCGTTATTCCGCTGCCGCCTGGGCCGCGGCAATCCGGCTGTCCCAGCCAAGCAGCGCGACATCCGCGACCGCTTCCAGGTCCGCCTGGCCGGCACCGTCGCGCGCCTGGATCGACATGCCGAACTGCACCGTCTGCACGAAACGCGCCAGCGCCTCGATATCCGTCGCGGCGGGGATTTCGCCATCCGCCACCGCTTTTTCGAGACGTGCGCGGATGCGGTCGAACGTCACAGTGCGGGCGGCGCGCACCAGTTCGCCAAGCTCGCGATGCCCCTCGCTGCCGACAGACGACAGCGTCACCATGCAGCCGGTCGGGATGTCGGCGGCGCCGCCAGTCAGGACTGCCGCAGAATCGGCAAGGAAAAAGGCAACCGCCTCGCGCGCCGTTCGTGCCGCAAAGAACCGCTGCCAGACCATTGCCTCGTAGCTTTGCTGGTAACAGCCGAGTGCTTCGGCATAAAGCGCCTCCTTGGAGCCGAAGGCGGCGTAAAGGCTGGGCGATCCAATGCCCATGGCCTCGGTCAGGTCCGCCATCGAGGTCGCCTCGAAACCCTTTTCCCAGAACAGGCGGGTTGCCCGCTGCAGCGCCGCGTTGCGGTCGAATGCGCGCGGGCGTCCGCGCGGCCGGGATGGCGCGGGATGATCGGCTTCAGGCTTGTCGTTCGATTTCCGCATCATTCATTACATAAGTCGCTCAACGACTTACGGCAACTGCGCGCTAGTTTTGTGATGATCGACACATAAATGCCTTGAACGGGCGCGCCGCCGTCCCCAGTTAATCTGTGTCGATCATTACAGAAAGGTTGTTCAATGACCGAATTGTTGGGAAAACGCGCGCTTGTCACCGGTGGATCGCGCGGCATAGGCGCAGCCATCGCCCTGGCGCTGGCAGAAAAGGGTGCCGACGTGGCGATCACCTATGAACGTGCAGCCGATCGGGCAGCCGAGGTGGTGCGTGCCATCGAAGGGCAGGGGCGCAAGGGCCTCGCCATACGGGCCGACAGCGCGGATCCGGCGGCGGTCAAACGCGCGGTCGATGAAGCTGCCGGCACACTGGGCGGGCTCGACATCCTCGTCAACAATGCCGCGATTGCGCTTTATGATACGATCGAGAAGTTCAGCGTCGGGGAAATCGATGCGCTGCTGAAGGTGAATATTCGCGGGCCGATCCTCGCCTCGCAGGCCGCCATTGCGCATCTGAAAGCCGGCGGACGGGTCGTCAACATAGGCTCGGCCGGCGCCGACCGCATCGTCGGCGACACCGGCACGGTCTACTACATGACCAAGTCGGCTCTGCAATCCTTCACCCGCGGCATGGCGCGCGAGCTCGGGCCGCGTGACATCACCGTCAACCTGGTGCAGCCGGGCTCGACGGACACCGACATGAACCCGGCGAACGGCGAGTTTTCCGATTTCCAGCGCGCCCTGAGCCCGCTTGGGCGGTATGGCGAGCCGAAGGATGTCGCCGCAGCCGTCGCGTTTCTGGCCACGCCCGCCGCACGGCATATCACCGGAACGGTGCTGACGGTGGATGGCGGCCAGTTGACGTAAAACCCGCCAAAAATGCGCATGAAAAAAGGGAGGGGCCGGTGGCTCCTCCCTTCGTGTGTCGTGGGCTGATTACTTCAGCGGCTCGAACGTCATCGCATGGCCGTTGATGCAGTAGCGCAGGCCAGTCGGCGGCGGGCCGTCCGGAAATACGTGGCCAAGATGGCCGCCGCAATTGGCGCAGCGCACCTCGGTGCGGATCATCCCGTGGGTGGTGTCGCGATGTTCGGTCACCGCATCGGGCTTGGCGGGCTCGAAATAGCTCGGCCAGCCGCAGCCGGAGTCAAACTTGGTGTCGGAAATGAAAAGTTCTTCGCCGCAGCCGGCGCAGCGGTAAAGGCCCTTTTCCTTGCTGTTCCAGAACGGGCCGGTAAAGGCGCGCTCGGTGCCGGCCTGGCGCAGGATGCGATATTGCTCCGGCGAAAGCTCCTCACGCCACTCGGCATCAGACTTCTGGACTTTGGGGGTGACGACGTCGGACATGGTCGATCCTTTCCTTTGCCTCCTAGATAGGTGTGCGAAAGCCTAAGGAAAAGGCGAGTTCCTGTGCGTTTTGACCGGTTTTGCTTGAGGCAAGTGATTCTTTCCCATAGAAAACCATTTCCTTCCGCCACCCAGGCGCCCAACGACAAAAAACATGGGAGAGGACATGGCCGCCAATGCGCCGGCAGTGACTTTCATTGCGCTTTTCCTGCCGTTTCTGGCTGCGCTGCTTGCGCCGGTTCTCGTCCGGACGCTAGGTGCGAAGGCCGCCTGGCTCCTGGCGCTCGCGCCCGCCATGGCCTTCCTGCAGTTTGCGCGTTTCCTGCCCGAAGTGGCGGCCGGTGAAGTCGTGACCGGCGGTTATGTCTGGGTACCGAGCTTCAATCTCTCCTTTTCCTGGTTCCTCGACGGCCTGTCGCTCACCTTCGCGCTGCTGATCACCGGCATCGGTGCGTTGATCGTTGTTTACGCCGGCGGGTACCTCAAGGGCCATCCGCTGCAGGGGCGCTTCCTCGGCTTCATCCTCGCCTTCATGGGCGCCATGCTGGGCCTGGTGATCTCCGACAGCTTCCTCATGCTGTTCGTGTTCTGGGAACTCACCTCGATCACCTCCTTCCTGCTGATCGGATTCGATCATGAGCGCGAGGCCGCGCGCCGTGCCGCACTGCAGGCGCTGGTGGTTACCGGCGCAGGCGGGTTGTCGCTGCTCGCTGGCCTGATTTTCCTCTGGAATGTCACTGGCGTCACCCAGCTTTCGCTGCTCGTCCATGTGAGCGATGGCCTGCGCCAGAGCCCGTTCTATTTCGCGACACTGCTTCTGGTGCTCGGCGGCGCCTTCACCAAGTCGGCGCAGTTCCCGTTCCATTTCTGGCTGCCGAACGCCATGGAAGCGCCGACGCCGGTCTCGGCCTATCTCCATTCGGCCACCATGGTGAAGGCAGGCGTTTATCTCCTCATGCGCCTCAATCCGGTGATGGGCGATACGCCGGCCTGGGAAATCCTGCTGCCCTTCTTTGGCGGCATCACGCTGATCAGCGGCACGATCCTTGGTTTGCGCCAGACGGACCTGAAGCTGATGCTCGCCTATACGACCATGGCCTCGCTCGGCCTGCTCGTCATGCTCACCGGCTTCGGCTCGACCTATGCGGTGGAGGCGGCGGTTCTGTATCTCGTGGCGCACAGCCTGTTCAAGGGCGCGCTCTTCATGGCGGTCGGCGCGATCGATCACGAGGCCGGCACGCGCGACGTGACGAAGCTCGGCGGACTTCGCTCCGCCATGCCGATCACCTTTGCCGCCGCATTGCTCGCCGCCCTTTCCATGGGTGGCGTGCCGCTGTTCTTCGGCTTCCTCGCCAAGGAAGAGATCTATGCCGCGCTTGCCGCCGGCAATCCGCGCGCCGTCTTCTTCACCGCCATCGCCGTCGTCGGCAATGCGCTGATGTTCGCGCTCGCTTTTGCCGTAGGCCTCAAGCCCTTCCTCGGTCGCCACGTCGAAACACCGCGCCATGCCCATGAAGGCCCCGTCTCGTTGTGGCTCGGCCCTGTCGTGCTGGCAGCGCTCGGCCTGCTTGCCGGCATCTTCTCGGGCGTCGCGCATTTCTACATCTCCTCGCCGATGGCAAGCGCCGTCGTTGACGAAAAGGTGGTGATTGACATCTCGACCGTGCCGCATATCGGCATGCCGCTGCTGCTGTCGCTCGTCACCATCCTGCTCGGCCTGGCGATCTTCTGGCGGATGGACAAGGCCCGCGCCTGGGTCGTGCAGTTCGTCGATGCGCTGGGCATCGGTCCCGACCGCGGCTTCGATTATTTCGTGCGCGGACTGGTGCGCATGTCGTCGGCGATTACCCGGTTCGTGCAGCCGGGCCGCTTGGAGCTTTATCTCACCGCCACCTTCATCCTGCTGGCGCTTGCCCTGCTGTTGCCGCTGATCCTCGCCGGCGAATGGCCGACGCTGCCGCCCTTGCCGGATCTGCTGCTGGTCCAGGAAGCGGCCTTCCTCATCATCGCGGCAATCGGCATCATCGCCGTGCTGCGCGCCAAGAACCGGCTGACGGCGATCGTTTCGCTCGGTGTCCAGGGTTTTGCGGTCGCGGTCATCTTCTTGCTTTTTGGCGCACCGGACCTTTCCTTCACCCAGTTCATGGTGGAAACGCTGTCCGTCGTCATCCTTGCGCTGGTCATGACACGGCTGCAGCTCTGGAGCCGCGACCACCGTCCGCTGCCGCAGAAACTGCTCGACTCGACGATCGCGATCGCCTGCGGCCTCGGCTTCACCCTGCTTCTCCTGAAGTCGCTGCAGACGCCGTTCGATACCGTGCTGTCCGACTTCTTCAACACCTATTCCAAGACCATCGCGCATGGCGCCAATGTCGTGAACGTCATCATTGTTGACTTCCGCGGCGTGGATACCTTGGGCGAGATTTCGGTGGTGATGATCACCGGACTTGCGGTGCTGGCGCTGATCCGCGTTCGCTCCAGGCGGGGCGCAAGGGAGGGCAAGCTATGAGAAGGGGAGGCCGCCCATGAACAGCCTGATCCTGCGCACCGTCGCACCGGTGCTCACCGCCCTGATGCTGCTCTTTTCGATCTTCGTGCTGCTGCGCGGGCATAACGAGCCGGGTGGCGGCTTCATCGGCGGGCTGATCGCCGCATCGGCCTTGGGTGTCTATGGCATCGCCTTCGGCGTCACCGCCGTGCGCCGCGCCATCCGCTTCCATCCGATGGCGATTGCCGGCGCCGGCCTGATGCTCGCTGCCTTGTCGGGCCTCATCTCGATCTTCTTCCGCGTGCCCTTCATGACCGGGCTCTGGGTTTATCCGCAGATCCTCGGCGTCGAAGTGCCGCTTGCCACCGTCATGCCCTTCGACATCGGCGTCTATCTCGTCGTCGTCGGCGCCATCGCCTCCATCGCGCTTGCGCTCGAACAGGAGCCGGGCCCGACGATTGGACCGGAGGAGAAACACTGATGGAAACGCTGTTCGCCATCCTGATCGGCATGTTCTTTGCCGGCGCGGTTTACCTGATGCTGTCGAAATACACGGTGCGCATCCTGCTTGGCGTCGCGCTGCTCGGCAATGCGGTGAACCTTCTGCTGTTCACCTCCGGCCGCCTGACGCGCGAAGTGCCGCCGATCATTCCGGCCGGCGAGGACGTGCTGACATCGAGCGCGGCAAACCCGCTGCCGCAGGCGCTGATCCTCACTGCCATCGTTATCTCCTTTTCCTTCTTTGCCTTCCTCCTGGTGCTCACCTATCGCGCCTTCCAGGAACTGGGGACGGACGATACCGACGAGATGCGGCTTGCCGAACCGCGCAACGAACCGCTTCCGCCGATGGGGTACTGACACATGACTGAGCTTTCCCTGCGTCGCGAAGGACGGACAAGCGGAGGTGCGGCCTGATGGCATCTCCTGCCACCATCGATCTTTCCTCCGCCCTCGTGCTGACCCCGACGCCGACCGCCGACTGGCTGGTGGTGCTGCCGGTGGTGCTGATGATCACCGTCGGCGCCGCGCTTATGATGATCCGCAAGTCGGTGCGCTTGCACGGCTTTGTCGCGATCGGCGGGCTGGCGCTTCTGGTGGTGCTGGACGCCGCGCTCTTGTGGAAGGTTTCGACCGAAGGCCCGGTGACCATGGTCATGGGCCGCTGGCTGCCGCCCTTCGGCATTGCCTTCACCGCCGATCTCTTCGGTGCCGCCATGGCACTTGCCGCGGCCGTTGTCGCTCTGGCGGTCGGCATCTATGCGCTGGTCGATATCGACGGGAGCGGGCGCCGCTACGGCTTCTTCCCATTCCTGATGCTGCTGATGGCGGGTGTTTCGGGCGCCTTCCTCACCGGCGATATCTTCAACCTTTATGTCTGGTTCGAGGTTCTGCTGATCTCGTCCTTCGGCCTGCTGATCCTCGGTTCGGAGCCGGAGCAGATCGACGGGGCATTGAAATACGCCATCCTCAACCTCGTCGCGACGACGCTGTTCCTCATCTCGGTCGGTTACCTTTACGCGATCTTCGGCACGCTCAACATGGCCGATATCGCCCGCAAGGCCGGGGAACTGCGCGACACCGCGCCGCTCGTCACGCTGACGACACTGTTCATCCTCGCCTTCGGCATGAAGGCGGCGGCCTTCCCGGTCAATTTCTGGCTGCCGGCCTCCTACCACACGCCACGCATCGTCGTGTCGGCGCTGTTCGGCGGCCTGCTCACCAAGGTCGGCATCTACGCGCTGATCCGCGTCACCGTGATGCTGTTCCCGGTCGAGCGCGAGACGCTGAGCCTCATCCTTGCCGTCTCGGCGGTGCTGACGATGATGCTCGGTGCCATTGGGGCCCTGGCGCAGACCGACATCCGCCGGCTGACCGGTTACCTGGTGATCGCCGGTATCGGCAACATTCTCGCCGGTGTCTCGATTGGCACGCCGGCCGCCATCAGCGGCGCCATGCTCTATGCCCTGCATTCCATGGTCACGATGACGGCGCTCTATGTCGTTGCCGGCCGCGCCGCCCATCTTGCCGGCTCCTGGTCGCTTGCCTCGCTGGGCGGGCTTTACCGGCAGGCGCCGTGGTTCTCGGCCGCCTCGCTGCTGCTCTTCCTCGCCGCCGCCGGCCTGCCGCCGCTTTCCGGCCTCTGGCCCAAGGTGGCGCTCCTGAAGGCCTCGCTCGACATCGGCGCCTGGTGGCTGGCGGCGGGCATCCTGCTTTCCGCCTTCCTGATCACGCTGTCGCTCGCGCGCGTCTTCCTGCTCGCCTATTGGCGCCCGCAGGCTGAAACGCCGCCCGCGCCGAAGGCCGCGCATGGCTGGCGCTCCGTCCTGCCGATCGGCGCCCTGACGGCGCTGGTCCTCTGGTTCGGCCTGTTGCCGGAGCCGCTTCTGGCGCTGAGCCAGGCCGCCGCCGACGGCCTTGCCGATCCGAGCGCCTATATCCTGTCGGTCTTTCCTGATGCCGTGCGAGGTGCCACGCCGTGATCACCTTCATCCTCACCCTTGTCTTCGGCCTCATCTGGGTCGTCGTCACTGGCAGCGCCACCGGCCATAACCTGCTGTTCGGCCTGGCGCTCGCCACGCTGGCGCTCTGGGTCGTCCGGCGGGAGATGAACGCCCACGGCTACTGGCCACGCGTAGGAAAGTTCATCTCGCTCGTCGTGCTGTTCTTCCGTGAGCTCGCCATGTCCGCCTGGAAGGTTGCGGTGCTTGTCACCCGCCGCCGCATGGACCTGAAGCCCGGCATCTTCGCCTTTCCGTTGACGGTGGATCGCGATTTCGAGATCACGCTGCTTGCCAACCTCATCACGCTGACGCCCGGCACGCTGTCTGTCGATGTCTCGGAGGACCGCAAGACGCTCTTCGTGCATGCCATCGATTGCTCGGACATCGAAGGCGCCAAGCGCGACATCGCCGAAGGCTTCGAGCGCAAGATCATGGAGGCGTTTCGATGACCGCCGCCGCCTTCATCCTTGGCCTTGCCACCTGGCTCGGCTTCGTCATCCTCGGGCTTGCCTTCCTGCTCACGATCTGGCGGGTCATCCAGGGCCCGACGCTCGCAGACCGCGTCGTGGCGCTCGACATGCTGACCGGCATCGTCATCGGCTTCATTGCCCTGATCGCGATCCGCACCGGCTTCAACCTTTATATCGACATCGCCATCTCGCTTGGCCTTGTCGGCTTCCTGGCAACCGTTGCCTTCGCACGCTTCATCCTTTCGCGCGGCAGCGTGCCACGCTCGGCCGAAGGCGGGGTGGATGAAACGGCCGAATCCCGAGCCGCCACCAGCGGAAGGAAGAAGCAGGCGCCAGCCCGCAAGGCAGCCACAACAGGCAAGGTCGGTGCAGGCAAGGCAGCCACAGGAAAGGGACGCAAATGATCGAGCTCCTCGTTTCCATCGTCACGGCCTGCCTCATCCTGGCGGGCGCGGGTTTCGCGCTTGTCGCGGCGATCGGCCTCAACCGCTTCCCGGAAGTTTTCACCCGCATGCATGCGGCCTCCAAGGCAGGTACGGTGGGCTCCGGCCTGCTGCTCTTGGCCGTCGGCCTCCACGCCGGAGACCTCTCGACCTTTGCGCGAGCCATTGCCGGGTTTCTCTTCTTTGTATTGACGGCACCGGTATCTGCGCACCTCCTAGCAATGGCGGCCTACAAGGTAGGATATCGGCTCGGGGATGATTCGATCTGTGACGAAATGAAGCGCTACAAATCGGGAATACAGTCCTCGTTGCGTCAGAAATAAGCTCTCAACTGTTCTGCCTATAGATTTTATTCATCAGTAAAGCTCAAACGCCGGTCACAGCGTGGCGTGATCGACCATCGTAGGACATTTTGCTGCTTGATATTCGTCGAAGTAATGTTACTTCAGTACGCAGTAGAGTTCGTGGCGTTCCCGCACATCGCATTTCGCATCACTGCAAGTCGACTGGCATCCAAGGCTTGTGCGACATGAAGTGATTCCGAATATGCGGCGGAACTCCATCTGGTGATAATCTCTCCGCCCGTAATGAAGCTTAGGGGTAGGCTTCCTTCGGACACGATGCGGGTGAAGAGTTTCCTCCGGAGAATTCTGCAAGTGGACGCGTTTCGCGGAGGTCGCGGGCGCGCCATGAGTTGAACAGGAGACACATACAATGACAGAAATCGCACTGGGTAAGGGCACCGATCTGCTGGTCGAACTGACGGCGGATATTGTGGCCGCCTATGTGAGCAACCACGTCGTTCCCGTGGCGGATCTCTCTAACCTGATCTCGGACGTGCATGGGGCGCTCAGCAACACCTCGTCCCCGGCGCCAGTCGTCACGAGCACCGAAAAGCCGAAGCCGCCGGTTCCGATCAAGAAGTCGATCGAAGACGACTACCTGATCTGCCTGGAAGACGGCCAGAAGTTCAAGTCGCTCAAGCGCCACCTGATGACGCACTACAACATGACACCGGAAGAATATCGCGAGAAGTGGGGCCTGCCTGCTGACTATCCGATGGTCGCTCCCGCCTATGCGGAAGCCCGCTCGCGTCTCGCAAAGGAAATGGGCCTCGGCCAGCGCCGCAAGCGCGCCAAGGCGTAAAAAGAAGCACGCCGGTTCGTCCCGTCTGACTTCCGGGCTCGCCCGGAAGCAAGGACGTGTGGACACCACGGTGGATGAGCCGGCCCTCCGAGCCCGGTTTTTCTTTGTCCGCTTTCCAGCAGCACATGTGGATGGGGAGAGGAAAAAAATCCCATTAGTTTTCCACGGCTTGCCGGCTTATCAATGGCTTAGCATCGAAGCATCCCAAGATTCGGCTTCGTTTATCCCCGCTCTTGCTCTAGGGTATATGAATTAATTCCTATTTGATGAGGAGTTGTTCATGCCCTTCCAGATTTCCCCGGATCCGTATTTTCCTCCACCCGCGCGGGTTCTGGCCATGCCGGGCCCGCGCCTGCCGGCAAGCCTCCCGATCCGCATTGCCTGCCGCCTCGTGCGCCAGATGGTGGCCGAGCTGATCTGCCTGCTGGGCGATCGGGTGAGTCTCCGCCGCGACCGTCGCCGCTTTACGTGCCAGGTGCGCCAGATCGCCATGTATGTCTGCCATGTCGCGCTCGGCATCTCCATGAGCGATATCGGCGAAGCGCTCGGCCGTGACCGCAGCACGGTGAGCCATGCCTGCCATGTGGTGGAAGACCGGCGCGACGACCTCGCCTTTGACGACTTCATCTCCACCGTCGAACGCCTTGTGACGGCAATCTTCAGCATTCCGGAGGTGGCAAGCCATGACTAAGCGCATGACCCGGAAACTGCAGCCCACCAGCGCCCGGCGACAATTGCTGCGGCTCGTCCGACAACTGGCCCGCGGCGCCTGCACCATCGAGCCGGCGGAAGGCGGCATGTTGCGGCTGCTGCGCGATGGCGAGGAGCGGATCCACGAACAGGCGATGGTCAACGAGGCCGTGTCGCTCGGCCTTGCCGTAAGGAGCGGCAACACGATCACAGCCAGCAGCTCGGCTTCCGCCTTCCTCCGCCGGGCGCTGGCGGAAGGAGAGGAGGCCTTTGGCGACCAGCATCGCGAGGTCCAGGTTTCCACGGCCGATGTCGAGGGCCAGCGCCAGCCGGTGCGTCGCAACCTGCAGGAATCGCCGCTCGGCGCCGTTGCCCGGATGAAGGATCGCGATGGTAGGGCCTTCGTGCCGGTCGAGGCGGTGGATGCGGGCGAGCGGCTGTTGTCGGATTTCACCCGCGGGCAGATGCAGCCGCGCGTCACGGCCTCCTGGGAGCCGCGGCTTGCTTCGCGCTCCAGGGGAGGTGCTGGCGGTCAGGCGGAGATCGCCGACAGTGCGCTGGCAGCCCGAAGCCGTTTTACCCGCGCGGTGGAAGCGATGGGACCGGAGCTTGCCGGTGTCGCGGTCGATGTCTGCTGCTTTTCCAAGGGGCTGGAAACGGTGGAGCGTGAGCGGCAATGGCCGGCGCGCTCCGCCAAGCTGATGTTGCGCACCGCACTTCTGGCGTTGGCGCGCCATTATGCGCCACCGGTCAGCCAGGGGCCCCGGCGCAGCCACCATTGGGGCACGGACGACTTTCGCCCGACGATCGAGAGTTGAGGAGGGGTCGTTAAGCCGCGGCGCGCAGGCTTGCTTCGCCGCGGATGCGCTTTACCATCGAACGCAGGCCATTGGCACGCTGCGATGACAGGTGTTCTACCAGGCCGATCCGGTCGAAGATCTCGATCGCATCGGTACCGGCAATCTCGGAAGCATGTTTGCCGGAATAAACGGCAAGCACGATCGCCACCAGCCCGCGCACGATATGCGCGTCGGAATCACCTTCGAAGGTCATCACCGGGTCGCTGCTCTGGTCTTCAACATGGCTCACCAGCCACACCTGGCTCGCGCAGCCCTGCACCTTGTATTCCGCCGTCTTCTTCTCCTCGGGAAGGTCCGGGAGCGCCTTCCCAAGTTCGATCACATAGCGGTAGCGATCTTCCCATTCGTCGAGGAATGCAAAATCGTCGATGATCTGCTCGATGCTGGCCATAGGAACTCCGGGTGTTGCTGCTCCATATAGGTGCTCACCGGCAGGATCAAAGCAAAAAAATCGCCGTGAAGACCTTCGTCCTCACGGCGCCAGCAGATGCTGATAGGCAAGCAGGCAGTGTCCCGCGCCGGACAAAGGGATATCAGGTATCCGGCGCAAGCTTGAAGAATTTCGGGATGGATCAGTGGGCGGGGCGCTTCTGCGGCACAGGCACCGTTCCGGTCGAAATCGCATCAGGCTCCGCGGTGGCGGCTTCCTGGCCGGGGAATGGCGTCGGCTCCGGATCGCTCATCAGCGGCGTGCTGGCAGCCTTCTTGCCGCTACCGAACTGCTGGTCGAGCAACTGGAAGGCAACCAGCGCGCCTTCCTTGGCTCGCACGCCGAGTGCGGAGAAGGTTTCGCTGCCCTTTTCGCAGACCTCGGGCTTCTCGCTGCAGAGCGCGCTGACATAGTGGTAGGCTTCGGTCGCAGCCGACAGGGCGCCGGCGACTTCGAGCGGCGAGGCGCCACGATCATCGCTTACCGGGTTGCTGCTGAAATAGGACAGCACCACCAGCACGGCTGCAAACCAGAACGTTCCCTTGATCAGAAACCACATGTTCTACCCACCTGTCTTTCCCGCGATCATCTTGCGGGGCGTGCGCCGGTCTCTCCCGGTCTTGGAGCGAGGTGTAACGTCTCAGAAGCAAATTTGGCTTTGAAGCCGCTGCTCGAATTTTCCGCAAATTTATCTCGAATTTGAATGATCCCGATCTGGCACAGGCAAGATTGCAGCCTCGCCCCGACGTTCTGCCGCAGCTGTTAAGCATAATTGCGGCGGCAGGGCCGTGGACACCGGGCTTTGCACGGGAGTCGGTTGCCACAAAAGTTAACACAAAAGGAAAAATGCAAGCAAATCCGTCGCTTACCTGCCGTTAACCACAAGCCGAGAAGCTTCGCCGAGAATGTCCCAAAGGGGGATTTGGCGGCTTTTGAGCCTTTGCGACTCGCTATCTTTTATCCATTCCTTAAGCGGCGGAGACCTATTGTCTGCGCCAAGAAACGAGTTTGTTCCAGGGTATTGCGTGCGCGTATTGGGTAACATTGCCGGTCGGGTGGTTCAGCTGGTCGACGCGGCCGCTGTCCGCTGGCTTGCCAGCATTGGCGACGGCGAAACGGTGCGCCTCGGCGATGTCGCGCTGGTCAGACGCCTGGCCTTTGGCGTGGCCGGGGCGCTTGTGGTCGTGCCGGCCATGCTGACGCTGGTCATGAAGCCGGCGCTTGCGCTTCCAGTTGGCGTCGCTCTCGTCTTTTCGTTGTTTCTTCTGTCCGTCGCGACCCTGTTTGCGCTCCTGAAACGCGAACCCGCGCAAGCGGCAGCACCGCAGATCGACGAGCGGATCTTTGCCGCATGCCCGGGTCTGGCGCTGATGCTCGATCCGCATGGCGACGTGCTGAAAACCGGCGGCCGTGATGCACATGCCTTTCCGGTGAAGCTTGCCGATTCGACCGGCGAGCCGCTCGCCGAACTCGCCCACGTTTCGGACCGCATAGCGCTGGTCCAGGCCTTTGACGCTTTGCGCCAGGGTGCCGACAGCGCCTGCGCCGATATCCGCATCGAACGTCCGCTGTCGGTCTCCGGCCGCCAGTTCATGCTGATTCGCCTCGACATGACGGCGATCCGCGATGATGCCGGTGATCTGTCTTCCGTGTTTGCCCAGGCGCGCGACCTTTCCGAGGACGAGGAGCTTCGCGCCGAGGCTGCCGCCCACATGGCCGAAGCCCATTCGGCCAATGAAGCGAAGTCACGTTTCCTTGCGGCCGTCAGCCACGAGCTGCGCACGCCGCTCAACGCCATCCTCGGTTTCTCCGACGTGCTCGCCGGCGAATATTTTGGCAAGCTCGCCAATGATCGCCAGCGCGAATATGTCGGGCTGATCCGCCAGTCGGGCGCGCATCTGCTCTCGGTCGTCAACACCATGCTCGACATGTCGAAGATCGAGGCCGGCCGTTACGAGCTGCTGGCAGAACCCTTCGTCATCGGCGAGGCGATGGAAGCCTGCCGCGCCATGCTGGATCTGTCCGCCCGCGAAAAGGGCATCACGCTCACGAGCCGCACCGCACGGGGCCTCGGCGAAGTCGTGGCCGACCGCCGCGCCGTTCAGCAGATCCTGATAAACCTTGCGAATAACGCCATCAAATTCACCGGCGCCGGTGGCGTCGTCTCGATTGACGCCATATTGTCCGGTGACAACCTCGTCATCTCGGTCAGCGATACCGGCATCGGCATCGCACCGGAAAAGCTGCTGCTGATCGGCCAGCCCTTCATGCAGGTCGAAAACGCGCTCACCCGCGCTTACGAGGGCACGGGGCTCGGCCTCTCGCTGGTCAAGGGCCTGGTGGCACTGCATGGCGGCAGCTTTGATATCGAAAGCCGGCCGGGCGAGGGGACGGTTGTCACCGTGACGCTTCCCGCGGACGGGTCGGGCGTTGCAAACGACGGGGATCAGCCCCGTGAAGAAAGAGTGGAATTCCCGCCGCGGCTGAAAGCGCCAAGGCAGACCGCCATGATGGGCGAACAGGATAATTGCAATGGCCGCGCGCAAGCGAAAATCGCCTGACCGGAAAAAGAACGCCAAACGCGAACCCGGTCTTCTGGCAAGCCTTGCCGCCGGTGCGGCACGGGCTGCTGCGCGCCATCCAAAGCCATTGTTCGGTATTGCCGCCTTTGGCGTCGTCTTCAGTTTCGTTGCAGCCAACGCCTTGTGGTACCAGCCGGGCGGCCATCCATCGCCCTTCCTCGCCACGCGTGACGCCCAGGATCCGAATCGTGTTGCCGGTTATCGACCGATGCGCCGCGTCGCACCCGATGACGTGACGACCTTCAGGATCGAGCGCGCCACGTCGGCAGAGACACCGAACGAAACGACGACTGTTATCCGGCCGCAGGTTCCGGAACCGGCAGAACTGCAGGTCGAGGATCTGATTCCCGCCGAAGTGCCGGCGCAGCGTCCGCAACTGGCGCAGCCAATGCCCGAGCATGCCGTGCCGCTGCCGGCACCGATGCCGAAGCCGGCGCCAGCCCCGGCTCACGTCGAGACGGCAAGGTCGGTCACGAAGCCGCAGCCGCCCAAACCGGCACAGGAAAAACCGCGCGGCGAAGACCCGATTGCCGCGGCCATTCGCTCCGCCGAACGCAAGCCCTTCACCGTGCCGCCGGCCGATATTCCCAACGCCACAGGCTCCAACCCGGCGCGCAACGTCGTGCCGGTGTCGCAGACGCCGGCACAGCGGCTTCCCGTCGCGCCTCGCAATGAAGCGCAAGCGACGTCATTGGTGCTGCAGATCCAGCGCGGCCTCTCCAACATCGCCTATGCCGATGTGCAGGTGGATGGCGTCGCCGGCAGCCAGACGAAGGCCGCCATCCGGCGTTTCCAGAAGCACTACCGCCTGCCGGAAACCGGCGAGCCGGACGAACTGGTGCTGAAGAAGCTGAAATCGATCGGCGCCCTCTAGCCACGACCCGCCGAACGCATTCCGTTTGCGCTGCGCGCTGCGCCACCCTATGAGGGTCGCATGCGCCTCAAGACCGATATGTTCGTTTCCGCCCTTGTCCGCCGCGTCTTCGGGCTCGGCGGGTTTGCTGCCGTGGAACACAAGGGCGCCGAGTCCGCCGGCGCCATCTTCATCCGCCAACGGTTCCGCGATGGACTGGAAACGCTTTACGCGCCCGCACCGCAGAGCTTCTTTGGCGAGGACGAGGGCAGCCGCAAGTTCGAGGTGAGGGCTGAGCACGTCGAAGCGCACGAGATCGCTGATCTGCTGGCGCGCGAACTGAAGTTCGATCCGGATCTATGGCTGGTGGAACTGGAGATCGACGACGTTGCCGACCTCTTCGAGGTCGTCGAGCCAGACGGCTGAGATTGCCGTCAGGCGCTGCGGCGAATGCTGTAGCGGCCGGGCTGCCGAACGCTTGCGGTGGTGCGCAGGGGTGCTGCGGTTTCCTCGATGTCCTGCTGGGCTGAGCCCGCCTCGGCCGGCGGTGCGGCCACGGGCTCCGAATAGGTATAGCTGTCGGCGCGCCGCCAGGCTTCCACCCGCTGCCCGCACTGGTCTTCGTCCAGCCGGTTCCAGAGCCGTTCGGCGCGGCTCATCCCAGCCTCCGTCCCCGACAGGTGGTCATAGATCCGCTGCAGGATGAACAGCGCATCCTCCGTGTCCATGCCAAGGCCCTTGAGCGTCGTCGCCAGCTGCTGGCCGGAAATGTCGAGCATGATTCGCTCGGACAGCCAGCGGCTCGCCGAAAGCGCATCCGCCAGCACCGAGGCAAAAAGCCCGTTTTCCCGGTTGCGGGCAAAGCGCACCAACAGCGCCTGCTGCACGGCCGAAAGGCTGCGCAGCCCGAGCCTGTCGCTTGCCGGGCGGGTGATGTGGCCGGCCAGCATCCGCAGCCGCTTGCGCATGTCCTCTTCGCGTGCCACCCGCTCGGCCTCGCTCGAGGCGTTTTCCGCCGGCTGGGGTGAGGCGGGGGCGGGGTCGGCATCCGGCTTGATGCCGCGGTCGTGCCGCAGGCCAACCAGCGCGTCGATGACCCGTGGCGACAGCGCCTCGCGGCGCACGATCGCGCGTGCATGCGCCTCGCCTTGCGTGCGGGCAATCGCAATCAGCGTGTCGTCGCTGAGGCAGTGCGAAGAGATCAGGAAGGGGGCCGCAATGGCGATCGGCTGGCTGGCAATGAAGAAGGCAACGGCAGGTGGCACGTTCGGGCATTGCGACAGCGCGGCGACCGCCTCGCGACGTGCTTCCTCGGATGAGGCGGTAAAGAGCGGCGTGAAGAGCTCGGCGAACTGTCGGAGTTCCGACCGCGAGGGATGCGGCAGGCTCTCGAAACTCGTCACCGTGGCCATCAGCACCACATCCTTTTTACGCACGGCCTGAGGCCTCTCCAGCTCTCGAAACTCATTGTTCACAGGGCTTACCCGCATCCTACGCAATACAAATCGGATGGTGCGACGACACTGATGGAGGGCGCACACATGCCCGCCGCGTCATCGTACCTTTCCTGGGAAACTCCCGGCGGCGTCGCACCATCAGGCGAGCGTGGATGTCGTCGCAAAACGGAACGCGCTGGTTTAACCGGATGCTAACCGTTCGACGGTTAACGGTCGGTGAAAATGCATCGTATTGATACGTCTGTCGGTGCTGCCGTCCACAGGCTGGGACGGGAACAGCATTGTGACCGCAAGGCCCGTGAACCAAAGGCCCGTGAACCAAAGGCCAGGGCCTGCGTTTTACGCTTCGGATCCCAGACATGCATGGTTGGCAACTGCTACATTAGCGTTAATCGGCTGTTAACCATGCTCTGGCTGAATCTGCGGTAACTGGTTCTGCTTCGGCCGAGCTTGCTCGAGGGGCCGGATGGTCCTGCTCCTTGATCCTGTCGGTGGAAATGAGCCGGCGAAATGGAAATGTCCCTGCGCCTCGGAGGAGGCGCACAGACGAGAAAGGCGCGGATGCCGGGAAACCGGAAGCGCCAGCCCATCGGTTTGGGCAGGGTGAGATCGATCCGTCTTCATCCGTCTCGAATTCCTAGCGGAGGCGAGCATGGCAGAGATCGTAATTTTGAACAAATGGCGCAGCGAACACGCCGCGCGCAAGCCGGAGATCCGCATTGGCGAGGACAAGCCGTCCGCGCAGGTCCTGCTGTTTACCGGGGTGCGCTACGAACGATATGGCGACTGGCTGAACAGCCGGCCGGAAAACCAGGCGGTCGCGGCGGAGTAGTTCCTGCGATCAGAAACGGCTTCTGGAGCGCCACTCGAAGGGCGCGCAGCTTGCCTCGCTCAGGAACTGCGACGCGAGATCCTCGTAGCTTGGCTGGGGCGCGAGGCTCCGCAGCACGACATAACCCTGTGCCGCCGTGGTTTCGACCATGATCGATTGTGACACAGGCTCCGGAAGCGAACGGCGCAGCGCCGTCAGTTGCACCGGCGTTGCAATCACCACGTTCAGCACGCCGCCGGCAGAAGTCCGGTCGTTGATGCTGAAGATCTCGTTCGAGGAAGCATCGAACACGGCAAGCGACCAGAACGGCAGTCCGTTGTTGGCCGCCGCAAGCCGCACCGGCCCTTCCGAAATGTCATACGCGCAGACCGCAACCGGCAGGTAAGGGTCGTCCATGCCAAGCCCCGTGCGGTCAGCAACGGATCCAAGCTGGTAGAAGCGGTGCATCTCGCCCTTGGCGAGCACGCGGGTATAGGCGTCCTTCTCGCTGAACTCCGGCAGCAGCAGCACGATGATGAGGTGCAGGAGCGCAGCACCGATGAGGCCGACGACGACCGCGAGGATCAGCTGGAGCGCGAACCTAGACATTGCCGCACCCGATCTTCTCGATGCGCGGCATCGAGAGGTCGATGAGGCCGGAACTGCCGGCGGTCGGAGTGTCGAGCAGCGTCAGCGTCAGCCGGAAAGGACCACGGGCCGGAACCGCGAGCCAGTTGCCGGGCGTCGCAGTCGGCGAAATTATGATATCGAAGGCACCCTCTGCGTCACGCAAAACGGTGCGTGAGTTGAGCGCCGAAGGAAGATCGGCGTTCGATGTCGGCCGCCGTCCGTCCGGCAGCGTCGTGAACAGAGTCCAGAGGCGGGCAGGGGGCGTATGGCCCGACATGCGGTAGGAACAGTCGCCGCTCAGCCGCGCGCCGCTTTCATCCGTTGCTGCGGTGAATGTAAGCCCTTCGGCGCTGGCGTAAAGCAGCTTGCCGGCGTTCGCCCGGTGTGCCTTGGCATAAGGGTCGGCACTTGCGGTCTGCGCCTGCGGAAAGGCTTCCCATGGACCAAGCTTGATCGCGCCGAAGCCGACGGTCGCATCGAGCGCCACCAGTGTGGACCAGATTCCGCCGCCGAAGGCGATCGTCAGCGCGATGGCGATAAGAAGAGGAACACGAAACACTGGCAGCTTTGGCTTTCGGATCAGACGCGTCAGAGGGTTAGCACTGATTTCGCCGAGGGGAAATGGGTGACGGACAAACTCGCGGTGATTGCCGTATACTGTACCCTTATCTGTGGAGGCCCCGCCGATGTCGAAATCGTCGACTACCATGCCTGACAACGATCAGTTGCCGAACCCGCATCCGGGCGAAATCCTGCTTGAGGAATTCCTGAAGCCGCTCGCTCTCAGCCAGAATGCCCTGGCCCGCGCCATCGACGTGCCGCCGCGCCGCATCAACGAGATCGTCATGGGTAAGCGCGCAATCACGGCCGATACGGATCTGCGGCTGGCGCGGTATTTCGGCATGTCCGAAGGCTTCTTCCTTGGCCTGCAGGCAGATTACGACCTCATGCAGCGGCGCCGGGAGCTCGGCGAACAGCTGGAGCGGATCGCGCCACGCGCCGCATGACGGCTACCGCCGTACATCCAGGCTGATTGGCTTGAAGATGGCTTCCGGCTTGCCCGGTGCGACGGCCGGCGAAACCACCGGCGCCTCTGCTTCCGCGACGCGGGCAGGGGCCGCGGGAATAGCCGATGCGGATTTCAGGCTCTCGGCGATCTGCTTCAGGACGCGGGTGGAATCGGCCGAAAGCGTGCGCGGGCGGGTGAAGGCCTGCGGTGCGGCCTTGCCGTCTTCGCCCTTCTTGGCGACTTCGGTTCCCTTCCGGTTGCCGGTCGGCAGCGGGTTTTCGATGCCCGGGATCGGTTTCAGCTCGATGCCCTGGTGGGCATAGTCCATCACCGTCTTGAAGGTCATGGCCGGCAGCGAACCGCCTGTCATGTTGTTCATCGAGGTGAAGTCGTCGTTGCCGAACCAGACGCCGGCCGTGTAATTGCCGGTAAAGCCGATGAACCAGGCGTCGCGATAGCTCTGCGAGGTGCCGGTCTTGCCGCCGGTGACGATGCCGCCATCCAGCGCCGCGCGCCGTGCCGTGCCCTGGTAGGGGATCGTCGACAGGATGCGGTTCATCGAAACCATGGCCTGTTCGGACAGAACGCGCTTCGCCGGTGGCTCGTCCCGGTTGAAGTCGTAGAACACCTTGCCGTTGTAACCCAGCACCTGCTCGATGCCGTGGCGGCGTGACTGCATGCCGCCGGCCGGCATCACGGCATAGGCCGTCGTCTGGTCGAGCACGGTGACTTCCGAGGTGCCGAGCGGGATCGTCTTGTCCTTGCGCAGCGGTGTTTCAACGCCAAACGCCTTGGCCGTCTGGACGATCACGTCGGTGCCGAGGTTTTCCTTGGCGAGCCGCACGGGAACGGTGTTCAGCGACTGCTGCATCGCCGACATCAGCGTCACCTTGCCCTTGTAGGAGCGGCCGTAGTTTTGTGGCGACCAGCCGTTCCAGGTGATCGGCGCATCGGAAATGGTCGTCTCGGGCTTCATCCCGGCTTCCATGGCCGCCGCATAGGTATAGAGCTTGAAGGAGGAGCCCGGCTGCCGCAGCGCCTTGGTCGCGCGGTTGAACTGGCTTTCGCCGTAGTCGCGACCACCGACCATGGCGCGCACCGCACCGCCGCTTTCGATCACCACCATGGCGCCCTGCTTGACGCGGTAGCTCTCGCCATACTCGCGCAGGCTCGATTCCATCGCGGCTTCCGCCACCTGCTGCAGGGCGGTGTCGATCGTGGTGCGCACGATAACCGAGCGCTCCTTGAGCTTGCCCCGCGCATGCAGCCGCTGCACCTCGTCGAAGGCCCAGTCGAGGAAGAAGTCCGGCGCCTTGACGTCGGCGCGGTCGATGACGGAAGCCGGGTTGCGGCGTGCGCCGATCACCTGGCCTTCGGTCATCATGCCGCTCTGCACGAGGTTGGAGAGCACTTCATTGGCGCGCGAGCGGGCAGCCGGCAGGTTCACATGCGGCGCATATTTCGCCGGTGCCTTGAAAAGGCCGGCAAGCATGGCCGATTCCGCCAGCGTCACCTCGGTGATGTTCTTGCCGAAATAGAACTGGGCTGCCGCTGCAGCGCCAAAGGTGCCGGCGCCCATATAGGCGCGGTCGAGGTAATGCGAGAGGATTTCCTTCTTGGAAAGGTTGGCTTCCAGCCACAGCGCCAGGAAGGCTTCCTTGATCTTGCGTTCGATCGACCGTTCGTTGGTGAGGAACAGGTTCTTGGCAAGCTGCTGGGTCAGCGTCGAGCCGCCCTGGACGACGCCGCCCGCCTTGGCATTCTCCGTCATGGCGCGCGCGAGGCCGAAGAAGTCGATGCCGAAATGGTCGAAGAAGCGCCGGTCTTCGGTGGCCAGCACCGCCTTGATCAGGTGGTCCGGCAACTGGTCGACCGGAACAGAATCCTCATGGATGATGCCACGGTGGCCGATCGGATTGCCGTAGCGGTCCAGGAAGGTCACGGCAAAGTCGCCGCGGTTGCGCCAGTCTTCCTTGGTTTCCTCGAACGCCGGCTGGGCGAGCGCCAGAAGCAGCACGAAACCGGCGGTGCCGAGCGTCATGGCCTCGCCGGCAATCTCGAAGCCGAGCTTCTTCCAGCCGCGCACGCGGAAACGCCGGAAGAAGATGGTGATCTCTTCCCAGATCTCGCCAAGCTTGAAGCCGAGATTCCAGACGGTGGAGTCGATCCACGAGTCGATGCGCAGCAGGATATGCCGCTTGCGTTTCGGCGCGGGTGGCATGTCCTTGGAAGGCATGTCGTTGGATGGTTTTGGCTCGTCCTGCACCTTGTCGTCCCCGCCCAAAAATCCCCACCCTTTGATGAGATACGCTTGACGCCATCCCGTGCAGGGATCAAAGGCAATAGCGTCTCACCGTTATTCAGCATTAGCTGACAAAAGGTTTATGCGCGATAGCGAAATCGCAACAGAGTAAAAGGACGAGGCCGAGGATTTGTTCCATTCTGCCGCAAATATCATAGCCGAGCCGGCGGCCGACGAGCCGTTCTGGAAAACCAAGCGGCTGGACGAGTTCAACCAGGCGGAATGGGAAAGCCTCTGCGACGGCTGCGGCCTGTGCTGCCTCAACAAGCTGGAAGACTGGGACACGGGCGAGGTGGTCTTCACGTCGGTCGCCTGTCGGCTCTTGGACGGCACGAGCTGTCGCTGCAAGGACTACGAAAACCGCCAGGCCACCGTGCCGGACTGCATCCAGCTGACGCCGGAAACGGTGAACGACATCAGCTGGCTGCCGCCGACCTGCGGTTACCGCCTCATCCGCGATGGCGAGGATCTCTACTGGTGGCACCCGCTCGTCTCGGGCGACCCGCAGACGGTGCACGAGGCCGGCATCTCGGCCCAGGGCCGCACAGTGAGTGAAACGGACGTCGCGGTGGAAGATTTCGAAGACTATCTCGTAGACTGGCCGCTGCATGTGGGCGAACAACGCTAGAATCTGACAAATCTGCGTCAAAAGCCGTGGTTTACCCAGTAGATTTGCGGGTATACGCCCGGCTATAACGAGCCTAAGAGGCGTGCTCTCCCCCTTAGGTCCTGGCGCGACGCATGAAGTCAGACGAAAACTTTGCTGATAGTCTCTACGAAGCGGCTCTTGTTCCAGAACTCTGGACGCAGACCTGCGAAAAGCTTGCGGCGGAAGCCCAGGCCGACTGCGCCTCCATCTTCACGGTCGATACCTATGGCAACCACCGCTTCGTGACGACGCCGAATGTCGCCGAAGCCTATGCCAAGTTTGCCGCGAGCCCGCACGCCCAGAACAATACACGCGCCTTGCGGGCGCTTGAGCGCAGTCCCTTTGTTTTCGCCCGCGACATCGACGTCTTGACCGAGAAGGAATTTCGCGAGGACCAGCTCGCGCCGCTCTTCCTTCATCCGAATGGCATCGAATGGGAGGCCGGCTGCGTTTTCCAAGAGCCGAGCGGTCACATGATCGCGATCATCCTGATGCATGCCAAGGGGCGCGGCCACTTCACCGATGAACAGCTCGCCAAGCTGAACCTCTTGAAGCCGGACCTCGCGCGTGCCGCCTACATGGCCTCGCAGCTCGGTTTCCGCGAAGCCCGCTCGATGGCCGACGCGCTGTCGATGGTCGGCGTTCCGGCCGCCGTCATCGGCGACACCGGTCGCTCGATTGCAATGAACAACCAGATGGAAGCGCTTTCACCGCGCATCCGAACCGGCGCGGGCGACAAGATCGTGCTGGAAGCGCCGGGTGCCAGCGCGCTGCTGGATGATGCGATCCGCCGCTACAAGGCCCAAGCCGTGCCGACGGTGCAATCCCTGCCGATCGCCTCGCGTGACGGGGAGCCGGCGCTGATCCTGCATCTCCTTCCGGTTCGCCGCGCGGCGCGCGACATCTTCTCCCGCTCGATGGCGATCCTGGCGGTGACGACCGTGGGCGAAGTCGGCCCGCCCGACATGCGCGTGCTCTGCGGCCTGTTCGACCTGACGCCGGCGGAAGCCCGCGTGGCGCGTGGCATCGCGCTGGCGCAGACGCCGGAAACGGTGGCCGCCAATCTCGGCATCTCGATCCAGACGGCGCGCTCGCACCTGAAACGGATCATGCAGAAGACCGGCACGACACGGCAGGCAGAACTCGTGCTGCTGCTCTCCGGCCTGTCGGTCCCGGGGGATGGTGGCAAAAATCCTTGATTGCCTCTTGACCTTCCCATGATGGGAAGCCCCACATAAGGCAGGAAAGCGAGATTCCTGCCATGAACCAGACTGTCAAGCCGATCCATAAAGCAGAGCCCTTAACCATCCCTGTCGAAGGCATGACCTGTGCATCCTGCGTGCGCCGGGTGGAAAATGCCGCTGCCAAGGTGGCCGGCGTCGACAAGAGCGCCGTCAACTTCGCGACCAAGAAGCTGTCGATCGAATCCGCCGAGGGCTTTTCGCCGGGGGAGCTGGAGAAGGCGATCCGCAAGGTGGGCTATGAGATCCCCGCTGGCGCCATGCAGCATGCGATGCGCGAGGCGGGCCTGGCGACGTTTGGGCCGGAGGATGTGCATCGGCACCACGGCCACGGCCATGGGCACGGTCACGAGCACGGGCGTGGAGACGCAAGCGCTCACGCGGATCATGCGACCCATGCCAGCCATGCGAGCCACGGGAGCCATGAGAGCCATGCCGGCGGGCATGACCACATGCAGATGCATCGCGGCGAGGAGGGCAAGCTGAAGCGCGACCTGGCGATTGCGCTGGTGCTGACGCTGCCGCTTTTCGTGCTGGAAATGACCGGCCATGCCTATGAGCCGTTCCACCACTGGCTGATGGTCGTGATCGACGCGCAGAACCTCTATTACCTCTACTTCCTGCTGGCGACCGCGGTGATCTTCGGGCCCGGCCTGCCCTTTCTGAAGCACGGCATCCCGGCCCTTCTGCGCGGCGCGCCGGAGATGAATTCGCTGGTCGCGATCGGCGTGCTGGCGGCCTATGGCTATTCGCTGGTGACGACGTTTGCGCCCGGCCTGCTGCCGGAAAGTGGCCGCTTCGTTTATTACGAGGCGGCGACCGTAATTGTCACGTTGATCCTGTTCGGGCGGCTGCTTGAAGCCCGGGCAACGGGCAAGACGGGCGAGGCGATCGAGAAGCTGGCTGGCCTGCAGGCCAAGACCGCACGCGTCGAGCGCGACGGAAAAGTGCTGGATATCCCGGCCGGCCAGGTGGTGGCTGGTGACGTGGTCGTCATTCGTCCGGGCGAGCGGGTGCCGGTGGACGGCACGGTGCTGGATGGTGCCTCGAATGTCGATGAATCGATGATCTCCGGCGAGCCGCTGCCGGTCGAAAAGACCGCGGGCAGCACCGTCATCGGCGGCACGATCAACAGGACCGGCTCCTTCCGGTTCCGGGCGGACAAGGTTGGCCGCGATACGATGCTGGCGAACATCATCCGCATGGTGGAGCAGGCACAGGGTTCTAAACTGCCGATCCAGACGCTTGTCGACCAGGTGACGGCCTGGTTCGTGCCGGCGGTGATCCTGCTGTCCGTGCTTACCTTTGCCGTCTGGTACCTTGTCGGGCCGGAACCGGCGCTGACGCATGCGCTGGTGAATGCGGTGGCGGTGCTCATCATTGCCTGCCCCTGTGCCATGGGACTTGCGGTGCCGACCTCAATCGTCGTTGGCGGTGGGCGTGCGGCCGAACTCGGCGTGCTGTTTCGCAGGGGCGAGGCGCTGCAGGAGCTGAAGACCATTTCGACCGTCGTGGTCGACAAGACCGGAACCGTCACCAAAGGGCGTCCGGAACTGACCGATCTGCAGGCGGCAGACGGTTTCGGTGAGGACGAGGTGCTGGCGCTTGTTGCAAGTGTCGAGGCGCAGTCGGAACATCCGATTGCCGAAGCGATCGTCAAGGGCGCCGAGGCGCGCCGGCTCACCCTGCCGCAGGCGAAGAACTTCCAGTCGGTGACCGGCTACGGCATCGAGGCGGAGGTCGACGGGCGGCAGGTTTCGGTCGGTGCCGACCGCTTCATGGAAAAGCTCGGGCTGTCCGTTGGTCAGTTCGCTGATGTTGCCGCAAGCCTTGGAGACGAGGGCAAGACACCCATCTATGCTGCGGTGGATGGCCGCCTGGCCGGTGTGTTGGCCGTGGCTGATCCGGTCAAAGCGTCGAGCCGCGAGGCGATCAAGGCGCTTGAGGACATGGGCGTGGACGTGGTGATGGTGACCGGCGACAACCGCCGCACCGCCGAGGCCGTCGCGCGCCAGGTCGGCATCGACAAAGTCGTGGCCGAGGTTCTGCCGGAAGGCAAGGTGAAGGCGATCCACGAACTGCGCCAAGCTGGCCGCCGGCTCGCCTTTGTCGGCGACGGCATCAACGATGCGCCGGCGCTGGCCGAGGCGGATATCGGCATTGCGATCGGCACCGGGACGGATATCGCCATTGAAAGCGCCGACGTTGTTCTGGTTGGGGGCGAGTTGACGGGCGTTGTCTCGGCGATCGGCATGAGCCGGGCCGTGATGAAGAACATCAAGCAGAACCTGTTCTGGGCCTTCGGCTACAACGTGGCGCTGGTGCCGGTGGCGGCAGGGGTTCTGTACCCCGCCTTCGGCTGGCTGCTGTCGCCGATGATCGGGGCGGGCGCCATGGCGCTTTCGAGCGTCTTCGTGCTCGGTAACGCACTGCGGCTGAAGACGGCAAGGATTGGAGAAACGCGATGAATATCGGTGAAGCATCCGCCGCATCCGGCGTATCGGCCAAGATGATCCGCTATTACGAGGAGATCGGCCTGATCCGGCCGATGGGCCGGACCGGCAACAACTACCGCGTTTATGGCGAGGAGGAGGTGCATGTGCTGCGCTTCATCAAGCGGGCGCGCTCGCTGGGCTTTTCGCTGGAGGAGACCGAAACGCTGCTGAAGCTTTGGCAGGACAAGAGCCGCACCAGCGCCTCGGTGAAGGAAGTCGCGACCGCGCATATCAGCGATCTGGAGCGGCGCATCGCCGAGATGCAGGGCATGGTGAAGACGCTGAAACACCTGGCGCATTGCTGCGGCGGCGACGACCGGCCGAGCTGCCCGATCCTCGACGACCTGGCAGGCGAGGGTGCCGGTGCGCCCCAAAGCTCAACGGAAACCAGGCAGATCGCCTGACGCGGCTGCCGACGAACACGCACATCAACCAAGGAGAAAAACAATGCCAGCCATTTTCAATGTGCCCGACATGACTTGCGGCCATTGCGAAAAGACCGTTCGCGGCGCGCTTGAAGAAGCGCTGCCGGGTGCACCGGTGACGGTGGATCTCGGCGCCCACCGGGTGACGGTGGAAGGTGACGCGGTGAAGGCAGAAGACGCCATCCGCGAAGCCGGTTATTCGCCGGAAAGGGTCGCAGCCTAAAGTCCGTTTGGAGCGCCCGGAGCATGAAGCTTTGGGCCGCCCCGGAGCAAAGCTTTGGCTAGTCTAGAGAACCGCGCGGAGCATAAAGCTTCGGCCAAAGGGATAGAAAAAGAACCGCCCGGAGCGAAGCTTCGGCCAAAGGGATAGAAAAAGAACCGCCCGGAGCGAAGCTTCGGGCGGTCTTGCAAACACGGCGGAGGAGGTTGCCGTGCCGCTGGAGATTTAGAACTTCACGGCAATGCCGACGTTCACGACGTGCTGGTCGAAATCGACATCGGTGCCGGCGATGTCACCGCTGCCGAAGTCGTTGTAGCGATATTCGACACGACCGAAGACGTTATCGGTGAAGGCGTAGTCGAGACCGCCGCCGATGGTCCAGCCATGCAGCGTATCGTCATCATCCACGCCACCGCCATCGACGCTGACATTGGTTGCCGTCCAGCCACCGGCTGCGAACAGCAATGCGCGGTCGAAGGCATAACCGACGCGGCCACGAACCGAGCCCGAGAAGCCGGATTCGGCATCGACGCCGGCATAGGTGTTCTCGTTCCAGTCGTAGTTTACGTCACCTTCGATACCGGCGACGAAGCCGTTCGAGAACTGCCAGTTGTAGCCAACGAAGGCGCCGAACCGGCCGCCGTCGAAGTCATCCGAACCGCCCGGCAGAAGCGTCGAATCAGCGTTGCCCCAGGCGTAACCGCCGTGCAGACCGATGTAAGGGCCCGACCAGGTGAATGCGGAAACGGTCTCGATCGCCTCGGGCGCGGCCGGGATGGTTTCAACCGCGTCGGCGGCGTAAACAGCGGAAGAGGCGGTCATGGCGGCCGCGGATGCAAGAATGAGAATAGCCTTCATGGGTATCCCTCCGGGTTGATCATGAAGGCATAGATAGTGCGCCGAGGTTCTTCGGCTATGACTAAAATACAACACCCTGAAAAATCTGCGCTTGCCGTATAACCCATTGATTATTAAAGGCAAAAGTAATCCGGGAAGATCTTGAAATCGCGGTGCGGGCGGACAGCGGGTTGCTCTGGCAATGTTCGCGAGGCTCCTTCAAGGGGTAAGCGGACCGGGTCGAGCGGGCTTTTCGGTGGCGGCAGCTTCCGCAGAGGGCGCAACGAAAAGGCGCCTGCCTTGTTCGGTTTTTGAGCTTCCCCATATTGGGGCCGAAGGAGAATTCCGTGTTTCGTTTCGACAATTCCTATACCCGACTGCCCGAGCATTTTTATGCTTCCGTTTATCCGGAGCCGGTGGAAGGGCCGACGCTTCTGAAGTTCAACACGGCCCTGGCCGACGAGCTTGGCATCGAGGCTGATGAAAGTGACCCGGTGCGGCTGGCGGCGATCCTGGCGGGTAACGTCGTGCCGGCCGGTGCCTCGCCGATCGCCATGGCTTATGCCGGGCACCAGTTTGGCAATTTCGTGCCGCAACTGGGCGATGGCCGGGCGATCCTGTTGGGCGAGGTGGTGGACAAGGCTGGGCGGCGGCGCGACATCCAGCTGAAAGGCGCCGGGCCGACGCCGTTTTCGCGCCGGGGCGACGGAAGGGCTGCACTCGGGCCGGTTCTGCGGGAATATATCGTTTCTGAAGCGATGCACGCGCTCGGCGTGCCGGCGACGCGGGCGCTTGCCGCCGTGGCGACGGGCGAGCAGGTGTATCGTGAAAATGTCGAGCAGGGCGCGGTTTTCGTGCGCGTGGCTGCAAGCCATGTGCGGGTCGGGACCTTCCAGTTCTTTGCCGCCCGCGGTGACACCGACGGCGTGCGAACGCTCGCCGACTATGTGATCGAGCGGCATTATCCCGAGCTGAAAGACAGCGACGACCGTTACCTGGCACTGTTGCGGGCGGTGGCCTTTGCGCAGGCTGATCTCATCGCCAAGTGGATGGGCATCGGTTTCATCCACGGGGTGATGAACACCGACAACATGACAGTGTCCGGCGAGACGATCGATTTTGGTCCATGCGCCTTCCTCGACGAATATGATGCGATGAAGGTGTTTTCTTCGATCGACCAGATGGGGCGTTACGCCTATCGCAACCAGCCGGGCATCGGCCAGTGGAACATCGCTCGGCTGGCCGAATGCCTGTTGCCGCTGTTGGACGAAAACGAGGAAAAGGCCGTGGAAGGCGCCAACGCCGTGCTGAAGGCGTTTAGCGAGCGTTTCCAGGCGGCCTGGCTTGCTGTGTTCCGGCGCAAGATCGGGCTTGGGCGCGAAGCGGAAGGCGACGGGGAGCTCGTTCAGGCGCTGCTGGGTGCAATGCACGAAGGCGAGGCGGACTTTACGCTTGCCTTCCGGCGGCTGGCCGATGCGGCCGAGGGCAAAGACGAAGTTTTTGTCTCGACGTTCAAGGATCCGGCCAAGGCGACTGACTGGCTTGGCCGCTGGCGCGAACGGCTCGGTGCGGAGGATCTGGGCGATGCGGCGCGGGCGGCGGCGATGCGGAGCGTCAACCCGGCGATCATTCCGCGCAACCACCGGATCCAGGAGGCGATTGCGGCCGCCAACTACGGCGACCTGAGCTTCTTCGAGCGGCTGCTGCAGGCGCTGGAAAAGCCCTTCGAGGAGCGGCCGGAGTTCGCCGATTACATGCTGCCGCCGAAGGCCGAGGAGCGCGTGACGCAGACATTTTGCGGCACGTGAGGAGGCCTTCGCCTCCGCCGCTCAGATCGGGAAGCGCGGGGGCGGTTCGGCTGTCTTGTCGAGCATTCCGGGCTTGAGGCCACCGTGGCCGAAGGGGCATTGCAACGGTTCGGTGACCGGTGTGCGATTGCGCTGCGAGCGGAAGGCGGCGGAACGCTCATAGGATTGTTTTCTCAACCGCATGATCTGGCCGAGCGGCTGGTGGGCCGCTAGCCCGTTCCAGGGGCTGAAATGCATACCGTCATCCACCTGGCGGGCACGCTCTTGCGACCACGCCTGCTGCGGTTCGACCGTGATGCGGGCAACGGTGACGAAGGGGCTTTTCTCTTCCGGCCAGGGATCGACGCCTTCCACCGGCATGGAATCAAGATCGGTGCAAAGCTGCACCTGCAGGTTCCAGACCGCCGTCTCGTCTTCGAAAAATTCTTCCACCGCATGGCGGATGACATCGCCGTCCTTCGAGGTGTCGAGCTTGGCGCCGGCCAATGCCTTGAGGTTTTGCGAGGCGGGCACGACGGCGACCTTGGCGATGTAGTCGCCATAGCGCAACGGCAGCTGGGTAAAGAAGCTTTCGCCGAGGATATGGGTCGGCGGATTGCCGCCGAGCGATTTCAGAGCGGCACTCTCGAGCCCCACTTTTTCCAAGGTCGCTTCCACGCCGCGGAAGACTTTTGACAGCACTTCCTTGGTGCCTTCGAGGCGATCAGTGGTGGCTGCAAGTCCTTTCAGGTTCAGGAGAAACGCCCTGGCGCTCGGCGAATTGAACTCCCTGGCATTGACCATCACGAAGTCCTGGCTGCGCGATTCCTCCGAGCCGGGCAGGCGATCGCCTGCCACGTCGAGGATCTTCAGCGCCATGCCGCGTGGCGTCGACACCGTGTCATGCAGGAAATCGCCTGGCGTCGTGGAGAGGCGGATAATGGCTTCATAGGTGCCGGGCCTGGCGAACAGGCCCTGCGCAAGTTCCGGCGGCAGGTCGTCCAGCACCTCGACCCGCGCTTCGAGCAGCCCGTGGCTCTTGGCGTGCACCGAGCGGATGGCATGGGCGGAATTCGAATAGGTTTCCTGCGAGATCGACAGCATGGTGTCGGCGATCGACTTTGCCAGCGTCGGCTCGTCCGGCTGGATATCCTCAACCTCGGGGCGGTACCGAACGGGCGTGACGGAGAGGCGATTGATCATCGGGCGGCTCGCTTTCGAGGGCAGGTGAGGCGGCGTGGTGCCGCCGGGCAAACGGGATGATGTCGCCTCAACGGAAGGGTCCGAGGAATGTTCCGGCAGAACAAGGTGTTGGACGGTACCGTGACGATTTATGCGATGGATAGGAAAATAATCCTTGACGGCGTGACGGTGCTTTGGTAGGTTTTGGTCATCGTTGAGGAATTGCGGCGGCAGACTGGTTCCGGCTTCCTGGAGCATACACGATAAAGCCGAAGTTAAACGCATTATCGGCATTCATGACGTTCAAGAAGACCCATAAGAACTGGATCGGCTTGCTGCTTTGAGACCTAACCCACTTCGTTACTGGTGCACAGGCAGACATCACAATCATGCACAGCACAGCAGGCGCCAAGAGCAGCGTGAAGAAGGCTGCGCAGGTTTGGCATGAGTTCGTTGAGGAATTTCAAAACGACAAGATCACTGGAGTACCCCTTTTGACCGGACATGTGGGCTAGTTTGATTTAGCTCTGATGAACTGCCGAGGGGAAGCCATCTTGAGCGCGGAATGAGGATGGATTTCATTGTAGATGCTATGGACGAGCCGCCCGGCTCATCCGCTTCATCGA